>CAXSEE010000239.1:0-6025 GCA_964235615.1 uncultured Acetobacteraceae bacterium
AAAACCGTCGGCGATCTTCCACATGGGCGAGGACGCGTGACCTGCCCGGTCAAGCGCCTGCCAACCCATTGAAATCATTGGTGCCGACACTCGGAATTGAACCGAGGACCTACTGATTACGAATCAGTTGCTCTACCCCTGAGCTATGTCGGCGTCCGGGTGCTGTCCTATACAAAAGCCCGGCCATCGCCGCAACATGTCCGATGCTGATCCCTCCGCTAATCCCAAGGTTGATCCCGGTTCGCTCCCGGGCGTAATCATCCGCCCGTAAGCTTTCCATCAGCAGTCCCTGCCGGCGGACCCCGGCAACAGTCTTGCGGCTGCCGTCCTGGTTCACGATCTGGTTGCGTAATGTCGGAGTGTCGTGATGTCTCTGTCTCTGGTGATGCCCTCTTGAACTCCATCGTCCAGCAAGTTGGCGGCCTGTTGCGGCCGCATGGGCCATCGCTGCGGGCGTTGCCGCGCATCTGCGAATGCGGCAGCTGCGGCATGGTGCAGCGGCTGCCGGAACTGGAGCCCGGGTTCGTTGCCCGTTGCACCCGCTGCGACGCGATGCTCGGGCGGCGGCGCACCAATCCGCCGATCGCGACCCCGCTGGCGTTCTGCCTGAGCTCGATCGTACTCTACCTGCTCTGCGTGACCCGGCCGCTGATGACGCTCGACATCTACGGCCGCATGCGCTCCGTCACCCTGTTCACCGGGCCGATCGAGCTGATCCGGGAGGGCTGGGTCATCGTCGGTATCCTGGTCGGGCTGGTCACGACCGTCATCCCGGCGATCGAGATCACGCTGATGACCGGGATCCTGCTCGGAGCGCTGCATCATCGCCTGCCTCTGCGCGTCCCGTACATGATGCGCTGGTACGACAAGCTCAGGCCCTGGTCGATGGTCGAGGTCTATCTGCTCGGCGTGCTGGTGGCCTACACCAAGATGATCGACCTGGCCCAGGTGTCGGTGAACCCAGCCGCCTATGCCCTGTTCGCCCTCATGATGACGATGAGCGCCACGGACACGACGCTCGATGACGACGTGATCTGGTCGAAGCGGCGCGTGCGCCTGGTCCATCGCAGCTTGAGCCCGGCGGCGGGCGCGCAAGGCGACCAGAACGGGGAGGCACCGCCGTTGCCGCCCCTGAACCACATGGTGTCGTGCCGCGCCTGCGGTCTGGTGTGCTATTCGGATGCCCCCCTGGAGCCTGAGCAATGCGTCGGCTGCTGTCCCCGCTGCGGCGCGCACCTGCATCGGCGCAAGCCCGAGGCTCTGCGCCGGACGATGATCTTCGTCTTCTGCGCCATCATCCTCTATATTCCGGCCAACGTGTTCCCGGTGATGACGATCATCAAGCTGCATCAGGGCGGCGGCCATACCATCCTGAACGGGGTGCGCGAGTTGTATGAGGCCCATATGCTGCCGCTCGCGCTGCTGGTGTTCTTCGCCAGCATCACCGTCCCGGTGCTCAAGATACTGAGCCTGAGCCTTATGTGCGGCTTCTCGTGGCGACGCTCGACGAGGCGGCTGGTCGACCGCAGCAGGCTGTATCAGATCGTCGATTTCATCGGGCGCTGGTCCATGATCGACGTCTTCATGATCTCCATCCTGGTGGCGATGGTGCATTTCGGACCGCTTGCGGACATCCATGCCGAGGCCGGCATGGTGGCCTTCGCCGCCGTGGTCATCTTGACCATCTGTGCTTCCAACTGCTTCGATCCGCGAGTGATGTGGGATGCGGCCGGGCTGAACGGTTCGGCGCTGGCCACGGCGGTGGCGCCGGAGCGCCCAGAGCGCCCAGAGCGCCCGGACACTGCGGAGCCAGCGCGAGCGTGAGCGATAATCCCGACGAACATAGACAGACGCCCGAGCCACCTGCCGCATCCCCTCCCCAGCCACCCGAGGCCCAATCCCGGCCCACGCGCTTCTCCCTGATCTGGCTAATCCCGATCGTGGTGCTGGCGATCGGCGCCTATCTGGCCTGGCAGACGATCAGCCGTCAGGGGCCGTCGATCACCATCGAGTTCGACAGCGCCGACGGCCTCACCTCGGGACAGACCCAGGTCAAGCACAAGGCCGTGGCACTGGGCACGGTGCAAGGCATCGAACTCAGCCACGATCTCAAGCATGTCGACGTCCAATTGCAGATGAGCTCGCAATCCGCGCCGCTGCTCACCAGCCATGCCAAATTCTGGGTCGTGCGTCCGCGTCTTTCCGGCGCCAGCATCACGGGTCTCGAAACCCTGGTCTCGGGCGCCTTCATCGCCATCGACCCGGGGACTCCGGGCGGCACGCCCGAGACCAGGTTCACGGGTCTGGATGCGCCACCCGGCGTGCGGTCCGACGAGCCGGGCTCCACCTACATGCTGAGCACGCATTCGCTCGGATCGATCGCCCAGGGCTCGCCGGTGTTCTTCCGCGACGTGATGGTGGGCGAAGTGCTGGGATACCGCATGCCTGCCGACGGCAAGGGGCCGATACCGGTCCAGGTCTTCGTCCAGGCCCCCTACGACCAGTTCCTGCGCCGTGACACCCGCTTCTGGAACGTGTCGGGCGTGAGCATCAACTTCAGCGGGGGCACCCTGCATTTCCAGATAGAGTCGCTGCAGGCCCTGGTCTCGGGCGGCGTGGCGTTCGGACTGCCGACCGAGCGGCGCGATATCGAGGCACCCAAGCCGGATCCCAAGCAAGTCTTCGACCTGTATGCGGACAAGGAAGCGGCCGACAACGCCGCCTATCACGAGCGCTTCCACCTGGTCACCTATATGCAGAGCTCGGTCTCGGGCCTGGATGTCGGCAGCCCGGTGGTCATGCTCGGTCTGCAGGTGGGCACTGTCTCGGCCATCAAGCTGATGCTGGATCGGGCTACCGGGGAGGCCAAGGTACGCGTCGAGATGGAAGTGCAGCCCCAGCGTGTGCTGCCGGAACCGGAACATGACATGGCCCTGCCCATGCTCAAGCCCGAGATCCAGATGATGGTCGACAAGGGCATGCGCGCGGAACTCGACACATCGAGCTACGTCACCGGCGCGTCCCTGATCTCACTGACCTTCTTGCCGAAAACCAAGCCGGTCCCGGTGTTGGTGGAGGGCGACGCCCTGGTGATACCGAACGAGGCGGGTGGCCTGAGCGGCATCATGAATGGCCTCTCCACCGTCTCCGACAAGCTGGCGGCGCTGCCGATCGAGCAGATCGGCGACAATCTGGACAACCTGCTGGCTCATGCCGACGCGACCGTCGGCAGTCCGGAACTCAAGCAGTCGCTGGTCGAGCTCAACCGGACCCTGGCCAGTCTCAACCAGTTGACCAGCAACGCCAATCAGAACCTGACGCCGGTGTTGCAGCGTCTTCCCGCCATTGCCGACAACCTGCAGCAGGCGGTGGGCAACGCCAACAGGGCCCTCGCGTCGTATGGCGGCAACTCCGACTTCCACAACAGCGTGCAGCAGACGCTGGGCCAGCTCAGCGAGACCGCGCGGTCGATCCGCTCGCTGGTCGATTATCTGAACCGCCATCCCTCGTCGCTGATCTTCGGCCGGAGCCACCCATGAGCCTTGCGCGGCCGACCCTCGGCCTCTCCCGCCGCCGGCTGCTGGGCAGCCTCGCCATTCCGGCACTGTCGGCTCCGCTGTCATTGGCGGGCTGCGGCGGATCGGATCCCAGCTATTACACCCTGACCCCCTGGCCCGGTACACCCAAGCCGGGTGGGCCGCTGACCGTGGAAGTGCGCACTCCGGGCGTGGCACCCTATCTGGACCGAGACAACATTGTCCGCAGCGATAGCGGCTACCGGATCAAGCTGGCCAACGGCGCTTCCTGGGCGAGCTCGCTGCCGGACATGATCGGTCGCAACTTCGCCCTCGACCTGGGTCAGCGTCTGCCCGGAAGCAACGTCTATACGCAGAACGGGGCCATTTCGACCGAGCCGCTGGCTCTGGTCGAACTCGATATCTCCCGCTTCCTGGAAGATCCGTCCGGCCGCGCGGAGGTCGAGGCGACGCTGTCGGTCTATCGTCCAGGTAGCGGTCCGGCCGGCAGCCAGACGCTGCATCTCATGCACGAGCAGGAAAATGCCAGTATCGAGGCGCTGGTGGCGGGGCTGAGCCAGTTGCTGGGCCAGGTGGCCGACGTGGCAGCCGACGAGCTGCGGTCGTTGCCGCCGATGAGTGCTCCCACCTAATTGCCGTCGAACCAGTGGTTGATTGACCGTGGCGGGTGGAATGCACCGGGCTGAGCAGCATCGATCTGCCGTCTCGGGCATCGAGGCCTTTACGCTCGCTTCCGACCGTTCCTTCCCTCGGCACGCGCACGACCAGTTCGGATTAGGCGTCCTGCACGCCGGCGCCCAACGCTCCTGGAGCGGCATCGGTCCGGTGGAGGCCACGGCTGGCGACGTCATCACCGTCAATCCTGGCGAGATGCACGACGGCGACCCAGTGCAGGGACGGGTGCGGTCCTGGCGCATGCTCTACCTCGATCCCGACCTTGTGGTCCGGACCCTGCCGGACGATCTCCGAGGCACCGTCGAGATCGCCCGTCCCGCCCTGCGGGATCCGCTGCTCGCAGCCCTCTTCCTCCAGCTTTTTGCGGAGCTGACTGCCCCGGCGCTGGACCCTCTCAAGGTGGAGGAGGGAGTGCTGAGGACGCTCGCGTACCTCATGATCCACCATGGCAACCGCCCCATCTCGCCACCTGGCCCGCCGCCGTCCGTGGCACGGGCGCTGCGACACATGGACGAAGCCCCCGAGCGGCCGGTTACCCTGGCGGAACTGGCCGCACTCTCGGGGGTAAGCCGTTTCCAGCTTCTGCGCGGCTTCGCACGTGCTGTTGGAACGACGCCGCACGCCTACCTGCTCCAGCAGCGCGTGCGCCTCGCCCGACGTCTCCTCATGGCCGGACGGTATCCTGCCGAGGCGGCGGCCGAGGCTGGCTTCGCGGACCAAAGCCACCTCACCCGCGCCTTTGGCCGTCAGTTCGGCATCACGCCGGCCCGCTACCGAGCCGGCCTGGCCTGAAAGCCCGGCGCAATCGTGTTCAAGACGGCACCGTATGCTCCGCCCGAGTATGGCCGCTGTCACGCGAGAGGAGCGTCCATGCCCGGTTACGTCCATGGCCATGACGAGGCTGAAGGCCTCCGCCTGCACGACCAGGCAACGACATTGGAGGCGCTGCTGCACCACGACACCACTTATCCGGCTGGCAGCACGGTTCTGGAGGCAGGGTGCGGCGTCGGCGCCCAGACCTTGCCGCTGATCCGGAACAGTCCGGGGGCGCAAATCACCTGTGTGGATATCTTTGCGGCCTCGCTCGCTCAGGCGGAGCAGCGCATCCGGTCAGCGGGCCTGCCTTTGCCACGGTTCCAGCAGGGCGACCTGCAGGCACTGCCTTTCCCCGATGCGTCCTTCGACCATGCTTTCGTCTGCTTCGTCCTGGAGCACTTGCGGAAGCCGGCAGTGGCCTTGGCCGAACTACTGCGTGTTCTCCGGCCCGGTGGGAGCCTTACCGTCATCGAGGGCGATCACGGCTCCACCTTGTTCCATCCTGAAGATGCCACGGCCCGCGATGCCATCCGCTGCCAAGTAGCGTTGCAGCAGGCGGCGGGCGGGGATGCCGAGATTGGCCGCCGCCTCTACCCGCTGTTGACCGCAGCCGGGCTTCGCAACATCCGCGTTTCCCCGCGTCAGGTCTATGTGGATGCCAGTCGGCCGGCGCTGGTGGATGGCTTCATCCGCAAGACCTTCACCGTGATGGTTTCAGGCGTGCGCGACGAGGCGATCCGTAACGGGCTGACAGATGCCGGCGCCTTCGACGCCGGGATCCAGGGGCTGCTTCGCACGGCAGAACCGGACGGAGCGTTCTGCTACACTTTCTTCAAAGCCGTCGGGCTGAAACGGTGATCGGCTCCCGCTAGATCTTCTCGACCTGCCCATATTCCAGGTCCACCGGCGTGGAACGCCCGAAGATCGAGACGCTGACCTTGAGGCGGCCCTTCTCCTCGTCGACCTCCTCGACGGTGCCGTTGAAGCTGGTGAACGGG
>CAXSEE010000240.1:0-5988 GCA_964235615.1 uncultured Acetobacteraceae bacterium
CCCCCATTCGGCACCCATTACCAAGCCAAACAATGCCCGCAACGTCAGGAAGGCCGCAAGCGTGGGTGCAAGGCTGGTCCCGAGCTCGACGACGATGAACATCACCATGTTTGCCAGCAGCAACGGCTTTCGGCCGAACCGATCCGCCAGCCGCCCCAGTGTCAGCGCGCCGATCACGCGCGTCGCGAGCGGTAGCGTGATTGCCCAGGTCACGGTGGTCAGGCCGACATGAAAGGTGGCGGCAATCGCGTGCAGCGTGAACACGACCGTGAAAAAGTCAAAGGCATCGATCATCCAGCCCGCTGAACAGGCGGCAACGATGTGTATCATCCGTCCACGTGAGCGCATGCCTCTTCCTTTCCGTCAGGGCAACCGCGCGGCTTCAGGCAGGCGACGGCTTGATGATTGCGCGCATCCGGCTTCAGCCGATCGCGCGTACCACGCCGCCCTCCACCCGCAATGCCGCGCCCGATGTCGCGGAAGCCTGGGGCGAGCACACGTAGACGACCATGTTCGCGACCTCGTCGGGCGTGGCAAGGCGCCCGAGAAGCGAGGTTGGGCGCTTGTCCCTGATGTAGCGACGGCCCGCCTCATCCGGATCCTCGCCACCGAGCCTGGTGACGACGCGCTCCGACGATGTCGGCCCCGGCAGCACGGCGTTGACCGTGACACCGGTGCCGGCCACCGATTCGGCAAGCCCGCGCGAGATCGCCAGCTGTGCCGTCTTGGTCATGCCGTAATGGATCATCTCCTTGGGGATGTTCAGCCCGGACTCGCTGGAGATGAACACGATCCGACCCCAGCCCGCCGCGACCATCGCCGGCAGGCACGCCCTGGACATGCGTATGCCGCTCATGACGTTGGTATCGAAGAAGCGCTGCCAGTCGGCGTCGGCGATCTCGTCGAACGGCTTGAATTCGACGATGCCCATGTTGTTGACCAGGATGTCCGGTGTCCCGATCCGCGACACCAGCAGGTCGTTGCCCTCCGCGGTGCTGAGGTCGGCGGCGATGCCGGTCACCTCGGCGGCTGGAACCTGCTTCTGCACCGCTGCGACCGCCGCACGCACGCGGTCCTCGCTGCGGCCGTTGACCGTCACCGCAGCGCCGCTAGCAGCCAGACCTTGCGCGATCGCGAGCCCGATGCCCGCGGTCGAGCCGGTGATTACCGCCTTGCGGCCGGAAAGGTCGATGTTCATTGCAGGCTATCCCGTGCTGGACTGTTCATGCGGACCTGTGACCGCGGCGCCAGCGCAGGGGCGTGCGGTCGGCATCGATGTCGATCACGATGTCGGCGGGTTCGTCGACGAGGATCCAGCGCGTCAGCCGTTCGTAGTGCGCGATGAAGCGGGCGATGTCGGCTTCCTGCATCGCCGGCCTCGATCGATCGGATCCGTCATAGAGCCCTGCCTCCTGCTCGCTGCGCCAGGCATGCACGCGCTCGAAGTCGGGTGCGCGGAGCAGCACGAGCAGGTCGAGCCGCTCGAACAGGTCGCGATACGTGCCGCGCAGCAACGCGTTGACGTGCTTGCGCCAACGACCGTCATCGTCCTCGCGATGCTCGAGCGTGTTGATCGGATGGTCGAGTTCGTGCTCGGGCATGGGTCGCGCGCCGACGCACCAGCCTTCCAGGAGAACCACGTCGAGCGGCGCGGAATAGGACGGCCAGCCAGCCTGTGGCGCACGATCGTCGCTGAGCTTGTCGAACACCGGCGCGGCAATGGGGCCGCTGCCGTGCAGCAGCGCATCGATCGTGCTGAAGGCCAGCGCCGTGTCGTGCGTGCCAGGCACCCCGCGCGTCTCGAACAGGGGATGGATGTCGTAGCCTAGGGCGGTGCGCTCGGCGCGGGTCAGGTAGAAGTCATCAATCGAGAGGACGCAGACGGCGAGATCCTCCTGGCGCAGCCGCGCCGCCAGCCGCACGGCGGTGGTGGACTTGCCGCTTCCCTGCGCTCCGGACAGCCCGACCAGGATCGGGCGCCCAAGTCGCCGGTGGTCAGCCGCCACGGTCGCCGCGATGCGCGCGTCGGCATCGTCGAAGGCGCGCCCCCGGTCGCTGAAGCTCGATTGATCTAGGTTCGACATCTCGGCCACTCGGTTCTGTTGCGGCATCAGCAGGCGGAGATGCAGCGCTCGCGCACGGTGCGCAGCACGGTATCGGGATCCTCCCGCCACCAGCGATGCGACAGCAGCTCGCATTCCACCGCGCCGTCATAGCCGGTGGCCTCCACCATGCCGCGTATGGCCGGGATGTCGATCACCCCGTCGCCCGGCATGCCGCGGTCGAACACCAGGTCGCGGGTTGGAACCAGCCAGTCGCAGACGTGGAAGGCGGCGATCCGGTTGCCGGCGCGGGCGATCTGTCCGGCCAACTGGGGGTCCCACCACACATGATAGACGTCGAGCGCCACGCCCATCCCCGCGCCCAGCGCGTCGCACAGGTCGAGCGCCTGACCCAGCGTCGATAGCGCGCTGCGGTCCGCGCACGTCATCGGGTGCAGCGGCTCCAGCGCCAGGGTGACACCCGCCGCGCGCGCATGGTCGAGGATGGCGCCCAGACCGTCCGCCGCCATGGCGCGCGCGCCCGGCAGGTCGCGCGAGCCGGGCGGCAGGCCGCCGCACACCATCACCAGACATGCGGCGCCGAGTGCCTGCGCCTCGTCGATGGCACGCCTGTTATCCTCGATCGCCGCCTGCCGCCCGGCCGCGTCCGCTGCCGTGAACATGCCGCCACGGCACAGGCCGGACACCTGCAGCCCCGCATCGCGGATCGCCCGCGCCGCCCGTGCAACGCCCATTGCCTGCAGCACGTCCCGCCACGGCGAGATGCCGGGTACGCCGTGCCGGGCGCAGCCCTCGATGCAGTGCGCGAGGTCCCATTGCTCGCGCACTGTCGCGGTGTTGAGCGAGAGCGGGCCCATCAGCAAACCCCGTGCGTTGCCAGCAGCGCCTGCATGCGTGCCACCGCCAGATCCGGATCGCGCAGCAGCCCGGCGCCGTCGGCGAACCGGAACAGCTCGGAGAAGTGCTGGATCGAGCGCGCCGACTGCTGTCCGCCGATCATGACGAAATGGTCTTGGTGGCCATTCAGCCAGGCCAGGAACACCACCCCGGTCTTGTAGAACTGGGTCGGCGACCGGAAGATCTGGCGCGACAGCGGCACGGTCGGCGCCAGGATGGCGTGGAAGCTGTCGAGATCGCCATGCGACAGCGCCTCCAGGGCGCCGCCGACCGCGGGCGCGATCGGGTCGAAGATCCCGAGCAGCGCGTCGGAATGCCCGTGCGCGTCCCCGGCGATCATCGCGGCGTAGTTGAAGTCGTCCCCGGTATACATTCGCACGCCGCCTGGCAGGCGGCGACGCATCTCGACCTCCTTTTCGGCGTCGAGCAGGGAGATCTTGATGCCGTCGACCTTGTTCGGGTTCGCACCGATTACGTCGAGCGCCACGTGCATCGCCTCGCGGTGATCGTGGTGGCCCCAGTAGCCGCGCAGGGCCGGGTCGAACATCTCGCCGAGCCAGTGGATCACCAGCGGCTGCCGCACCTGCGACAGGATGCGGCCATAGACGCGCTCGTAGTCGGCTGGGCCACGCGCGGCAAAAGCGAGCGCGCGGGAGGCCATCAGGACGATGCGCCCGCCCATCGCCTCGATGGCCTCGCACTGCTCCTCGTAGGCCCGGATGACGTCGTCGACCGTCACCTCCGGGCCGGGCTGCAGCTGGTCGGTGCCGGCTCCGCTGGCCATGATCGCGCCGGGTACGTCCCGCATGGCCGCGATGCTGTGCCCGATCAGCGCGCGCGCCGACGGCCAGTCCAGCCCCATGCCGCGCTGCGCCGTGTCCATTGCCTCGGCCACGCCCAGTCCCAGCGACCAGAGATGGCGCCGGAAGGCGATCGTGCGCTCCCAGTCGATCACCGGGGCGACCCAGGGGTCCTGCTCGGCCAGCGGGTCGACGACGACGTGCGCCGCCGCATAGACGATGCGGGAGAAGGGCTTCGTCGCACGGGCGTAGTCGCGCGCCGGAGTGGTGCGGAACGGCTCGATCGTATGTCCGCTCGGCAGGTTGATGGTTGGCATTGCGGCCTCCGTCAGGCGCTGAGTTCGGGCAGGTCGATCCAGCGGCGCTCGGCCCAGGATTGCAGCCCGGCCTGCGCAAGCTGCACGCCTTTGGCACCAGCGAGCAGGTCGAAGCTGTAGTCGGGGTTGTCGCCGACGACATGCCGCAGGAACTGCTCCCACTGCAGGCGGAAGCCGTTCGGGTAGGTCTGGGTGTCCGGCACCTTCTGCCAGCCCTCGTGGAAGTTGATCGGCTGTGGGGTGTCCGGGCTCCAAACCGCCCTGGGCGTGTTGACCCGGCTCTGCGTCCAGCAATCCATCAGCCCGGCCACCGCGCTGCCGTGCGTGCCGTCCACGTGGAACGTCACCAGGTCGTCGCGGCGCACCCGGGTGGCCCAGGAGCAGTTCATGTGTGCGATCACCCCGCCCGCGAGCTGGAAGGTGGCGTAGGCGGCGTCGTCCGCGTCCGCCTTGTAGCGGCGGCCAGCCTCGTCGATGCGCTCGGGGATGTGGGTGGCGCCGAGGCAGGAGACGCTGCGCACCTCGCCGAACAGGTTGTCCAGCACGTAGCGCCAGTGGCACAGCATGTCGACGATCATGCCGCCGCCCTCTGCCTTGCGGTAGTTCCAACTCGGCCGCTGCGCCGGTTGCAGGTCGCCCTCGAACACCCAGTAGCCGAACTCGCCGGTGACTGCGAGCAGGCTGCCGAGGGCACCGCTGTCGAGGACCATCTTGAGCTTGCGCAGCCCGGGCAGGAACAGCTTGTCGTGCACGACGCCGCTCTTGATGCCGCGCTGCTTGGCCAGCTGCGCGATCTCCAGCGCATCCTCCAAGGTCTCGCCGGTCGGCTTCTCCGTATAGATAACCTTGCCGGCGGCGATCGCGCGGTGGATCAGGCCGGCGCGCGACTGCGTCATCGCGGCGTCGAAGAAGATCTCGTCGCGCGGGTCGGCAATGGCGGCGTCGATGTCGGTGCTGATGCGCTCGATGCCATGCGCCCGGCCGAGGGCCCGCAGCTTCTCGCGGTCGCGGCCGACCAGGACCGGATCAGGCATCAGCCGGTCGCCGTTGGCGAGCCGCACGCCGCCGTCGGCACGGATCGCGACGATTGAACGGATCAGGTGCTGGTTCATGCCCATCCTGCCGGTGACCCCGTTCATCGTGATGCCAATACGCCTTTCCGCCATGATCGCCCCCCTTTCTGTAACTAACTAGATAGTTACGTTGCGCGCCGGGAGGCGTCTGTCAAGGACGGAGGTAGCCGAGCACGACTTCGATGCAGTGCGCCTCGCGCGCCTGGAGCGCCGCCGGCGACATCAGACCGGAGCCGAGGATGACGGAGAGCGTGCTGTGGTTGGCGACGTAGAAATGCCCGATGCCGACGATGGTGACGTAGAGCTGGGCCGGATCGACACCCGTGCGGAACACGCCCTCGGCGCAGCCGCGCTCCAGCACGCGGCCCAGCAAATCCAGCAGCGGGGTATAGAGGGTCCGCGCGATCTCGCTGCGCGCCAGGTGGATGCCCTGGTGAAGGTTCTCCTGGTTCAGCAGCAGCACGAACTCGGGATGGGCGCTGGTGTAGCGCAAGTTGAACGAGACCAGCCGGGCCATCGCCTCGCGCGCCGGCAGCTGTTCGACTTGGAGTGCGTTCTCCTCGGCACGCTTGGCGGCGTAGGCCCGTTCCAGCACCTTGAGCCAAAGATCCTCCTTGTTCTCGAAGTGCAGGTAGATCATCCGCTTGTTCACCCCGCTGCGCGCGGTGATGTCGTCCACGCGGCCGCCGGCCAGGCCTTTCTCCGAGAACTCGGCCAGCGCCGCGTCCAGGATGCGCTGCCGGGTGGCGAGGGCACGCGGACTGAGGTCACGGACTACCGGGGACGACACGGACGGGATGCTCCTGGCGGCTAGGGCGGCTCTCCCGATCTGTGGGAC
>CAXSEE010000241.1:0-5971 GCA_964235615.1 uncultured Acetobacteraceae bacterium
GAGATCTCCGGCACCGCCGGCGCCGGATCGGACGGCCTCGGCTGGCCCTGGCCTGCCCCTGGGTCTGCCACATCGTCATGATCGCGATGAGCCAGGGGCGAAGCCGCATCGGCGCGCGATGCCGCGGTGGCCCTTCCACGCGGTATGGCAGCGTCTTTCCTTCCGGGAGCCCGGCAGCGAGCGGGTCCGGCGCGAGCTGCAGCTCACCCGCGAGAAGCTGCAGGCCCTCACCGAGGAGCATGAGACGGCGGTCGAGGAGCTGCGCAGCGCCAACGAGGAGCTGCATTCGGTCAACGAGGAACTGCAATCCACCAACGAGGAACTGGAAACGTCCAAGGAGGAGATCCAGTCGGTCAACGAGGAGCTGCACACCGTCAACGCCCAGCTCTCGGAAAAGCTGGAAGAGCTGGACCGGACCGCCAGCGACCGCAAGAACCTGTTCGACAGCACCGAGATTGCCACCATCTTTCTCGACCGGCACCTCCTCATACGCGGGTTCACGCCGGCCGTCGGCGGTATCTACAACCTGATCCCGAGCGACCATGGCCGTCCGCTGACCGATATCGTCGGCCGCCTGCGCTACAATGGGTTGCGCGACGATGTCGGCCGCGTGCTCGAGACGCTCGAACCGCTGGAACGGCGGCTCAGCCGCGACGACGGCAACCGGCACTACATCATGCGCGTGCTGCCCTATCGCGCACCGGACAGCAGCGTGGACGGGACGCTGATCACCTTCGTCGACGTGACCAGCATCGTGGAGGCGGAGCAGCACCAGCGGCTCCTGGTCGACGAGCTCAACCATCGCGTCAAGAACATGCTGACCGTGGTGATCTCGCTGGCGTCGCAGACGTTGCGCCGGGCTGGATCGCTGGACGATTTCTCGACCGTCTTCATGGGCCGGCTCGACGCCCTGACGGCACTCTACTCGCTGCTCAGCAGCGCCAACTGGAACGAGGTTTCGCTTCTCGATCTGCTTGTCGAGGAAACCCGGCCCTTTCTCGCGCGTGATCGCACGAACATCCTGTTCGCGGGGCCGGAGGTGAGATTGGGTCCACAGCGGGCCATGACGATGGGCATGGCAACGCACGAACTGGTCACCAACGCCGTCAAATACGGAGCACTCTCGGTGCCGCAAGGCACGGTCGCGGTCTCCTGGCAGATCGAGCAGCGTGCCGGAACACCGGAACTCGTGCTGCAATGGACGGAGTCCGATGGGCCGGCCGTCCCGCCACCGGTCCGCAAAGGCTTCGGCACGATGCTCATCGAGCGGGGCTTCGCGCATGAGCTGTCCGGATCGGCGACCATCGACTTCGACGCGGCGGGCGTGAAGGCGACCTTGCGAGCGCCGATGGGGACATCAAGGAGGGCGCCCTCCGGCGCGCCGGAGGATGGCCGGTCCGGCCGGACTGTCGGCGAGGCGGCCGTCCAGACATGAACCTGGTTCTGGCAGGTTATCGCGTGCTGGTGGTCGAGGATGAGTTCATGATCGCGATGCTGATCGAGGAGATGCTCGTCGATCATCAATGCGTGGTGGTCGGACCGGTCACCAACCTGGTCGAGGCGGTCCACGTGGCCAAGGACGTCGTGGTCGACATCGCCATACTGGACGTCAACCTGCGCGGCGAGAAAGTCTATCCGGTGGCCGAGCTGCTCGAGCAACGGGGCATCCCGTTCGTGCTGCTGTCTGGCTATGGCAAGGATGCCATCCCGCCCGACCGGCCATCCTGGCGGGCATGCAGCAAGCCGTTCAGCCCGAGCGACCTGATGGCATTGCTGGTCGAACAGCTGACGTCGAGGCCGGCACTGGACCGGGCGTGAAGCCGGGCCCCTGGCTGGACAGATATGGGCCGTGTCCATAGATGATGCACCTCACAGGTTGGAGATGCCGATGCGTTGTGCCACGAGGGTGCCGGGCCTGACGAGAGCCTTGGCAGCCGCAGTCCTGCTTGGCAGCCTGGCGCTCCCCGCGATGGCCCAGCAGCCCTACGGCTATGGTTCACAGCCGCCGCCTCCGGGCTACGGTCCGCCGCCGCCTCCTTCTCCCGGCTACGGTCCGCCGCCGCCGCCACCGAGTTATGGACCGCCTCCCGGATCGCGCTGCGAGGCGTCGTTCGAGGGGAGCTATCATCGTCATCGGTTCGTCTGTCCGATGCGCGTCGGCAAGCCGGTCGGCGCTCCCTGCCGCTGCGAGCCGCCGCCGCCCGCACCGGGCTATCCTCCGGGACCACCCGCGAGGGGGCACGTGATCCCCTGATCAAACATACCTGATCAAGCGGGCGGCAGGGGCGTGCAGGCGACGGCGGTAGCACGGGCCAGCACCACCATGCGCCGCGCCGCCACCGCGCCGCCCGCCATCTCGCCGGCAAGATGCGCCAGCAGCGGCGTGCTCAGCACCGCATGCGCCGCGGTGTTCATCGCCACCTCGGTCACCGCCGTCGCGCCCGCCGCGAAAGCGGTCCGGCGCAACAGCGACAGCGTGCCCAGCACGCCCGGCCGCATCCCGTAGAGGCTGGCCACCTGCCGGATCAGGCGCAGCCCGCGCCAGCTGATCAGCAGCACCACCAATGAGGGTGCGGG
This sequence comes from uncultured Acetobacteraceae bacterium, assembly GCA_964235615.1. Lineage (GTDB taxonomy): Bacteria > Pseudomonadota > Alphaproteobacteria > Acetobacterales > Acetobacteraceae > Lichenicoccus. The sequence continues at coordinate 2,578 of CAXSEE010000241.1, forward strand.
CGTCGCCGCCATGCCCGCCACCACCTGGAGTGCCGCCCGCCGGCCGAGCGCGTCGGCCCTGGCGCGCAGGCCGCTCTCCATGCCGGCGCGCAGCAGCGGCACGATCGCGTCGGGATCGTTCAGCGCACCGAGCGCCGGCAGCAGGGCATCACCGCCTTCGATCTCGCCCAGCCAGTGCCGCGCGGCGCGCATCCTGGCGCTGGCATCGCCGCCGGCGAGGTCGCGGCGGATGCGATCCACGCGGCCCAGCCGCAGCAACCCGCGCAGCTCGCGGCCGATGCCGAGCAGGATCATCCCGAAGCCGAGCACGGCCACCGCCAAGGTCAGACAGCCCAGCACGCGCGAGCGCTGGAACTCGGCAGCGACGAAATTGCCGGTCTGCAACGCCGCCAGCCCGAGCGCCAGCACGCCGAACCCGGACAGCACCAGGGCAGGCATTCCCCAGCGGGCCGGACGCTCCGGCACGGCCAGCGGCTGGCTGGCGATCTCGGTGAGTTCCAGGCGGGCGGCGGCGGCCCTCTCGACTTCTATCCTCGGCTCGATCCTGGGCGCGACCCGGATGGGGGGATCGGTCTCCATCACAGCACATCCTCCAGCAGGAAGCCGAGCAGCGCGTCGAGCCCGATGTTCGGTACGCCCAGGCGGCCGCCCTCGGGCAGCCGCACCGGCTCGAACGCCGGCAGGGTCAGGAACGGGTGCGCCCAGAAGCTGGCGTCGGGCGGCTGGTCGGGCACCTCGCCAGGATAGGAGCGGGTCATCTGCCGGTCGCCGAGCACGCGGCCGCGCACCGCGGAGATCGGATGACCCTCCAGCGTCCAGACGAAATCCTCGGTGCAGCGGGCGGCGGCGATGGCGAATGCCGCCGTGCTGGCGGTCTGGGTCAGCGGAGCGCTGCCTCCATTTGCCGCAGCGGGCTCGGTCATGCGGGCCATCAGCCCGGCGAGGTTGCCGCGCTGGCGCTCGGCGACGTGATCGGACTTGGTGGCGGCGAAGGCGACCCGGCGGATCACCCTGGCCGGCAGGCGGAGCTGTGCCAGGGAGGCGACCGCATCGAGCCAGGAGCCGCGCCAGCGCAACGCGCCCGCTGCCGCCGCGAGCGAAGCCCTTGCGTCGGCGAAGGCGTCCGGGCCGGTATGCAGCGCGCCGAGCAGGTCGGCCAGCACCACCAGCCGGTCCATGTCGCCGAACAGCGGCGAGACCAGCCCGGACTGCACCGCGGCGACATAGGCGTCGTAGCGCCGGGCCAGCAGCTTCGCGAACGCTCCGCTGCCCAGGGTGGGGAAGAAGCACTCCCAGGGAGGTGCCGCACCCGGCGCCGGCATCAGGAAGCGGCCGGGCTGCAGCATCGACAGGCCGAGCTCGTCGCGCAGGCGTCCCAGCATGGTGCGGTACAGCCGGTGTCCCGCCTCTGCCAGGGCTTCGTCGGCGGCGGCGGCGGCAGGCAGGCCGCGGGTAAAGGCGAGGAAGTCGCGCGCGATCGCCGCCGCCGCCGGCTGCTCCAGGCGGCCCAGCACCGAAGCGGACCAGGTCTCGAACGACTGGCCGATCAGCGGCAGGTCGAGCAGCCACTCGCCGGGATAGTCGAGCAGCTCGAGCCGCAGGCGGCGCGTCGGCAGCAGGTCACGTCCGGTCGGGTCGCCGAGCTCGAGATCCAGCGCCAGCAGCGACACCGTGTTGGTGCGTTCCGGCCAGCGCGGCGGGTCGGCGGCGAGGGCCGCAAGGTGGCGCAGATGGTCGAAGCGCGGCAGCGACGAGGCCCCAGACGGCGCCAGCCGTGCCCGGCGTATGCGGCCCGACAGCGGAGCCGGCGCCAGCAATGTCGCGGCCAGCGCCGTCAGCAGCACCGTCTTGCCCGATCGCGCGAGGCCGGTGACGCCGACTCGCAGCACGCGCGGCCGCACGTAGTCGAGCGTGTTGCGGATCTGGCGCAGGGATCGGCCAATGGGTGTATTCGTCAAGCAGCTTCACCGGTCAGTGCGGGTCACACGAAATCGCGAGATATCCCCTTGAGGCCGCCGTCTCGTTATTTGTCTTCAAACTGTAATTGCATTGACCTTCTCCGCGACGAGGACAGGCCATAAGAACTGCGTCCGTCACCTACTATTGCACGGAGAGATGGACCATGTCGCGTCGCCTACGATTGAACTGCACCAGCGCCGTCGTCGCGGTGGGCTTGGCCATGCAGCCGATGCTCGCCTTCGCCGCCCCGGTGCATGACGATATCGCTGCCCACAACCCGGTCGATGCGAGCATGGTCGAGCTGGCCCCGCCATCGAGCGCCCTGGTCGGCAGCCTGGCCCACGCGCCGATGGCCGAGCCGGCCTACACGCACGCCGCCAAGCTCGCGCTGCTGCAGAAGAACATCAAATACGTGTTCGTCCTGTTCCAGGAGAACCGCTCGTTCGACCATCATTTCGGCACCTATCCGGGCGCCCGCGGCCTGTTCAGCCAGTCGCCCGCGAAGACCGCCGGCTTCACCCAGCCGCTGGTCGACACCAACGGCAAGACCATCACCATCTCGCCATTCCTGATCCCCCAGGGTGTCACGACCGCCGCCGGCGCCACGGTGCCGATCTACCCGGCCGACACGGACAGCACCGACCACTCGCACACCGGCATCGACAACAGCCTGGACGTGACCGCGGCGCACGTGGCGCTGAACGACCGCTACGCGCTGGATGAGGAAGGCCTCACCACCAAGGACGGCAAGATCGTCTCGCTCAAGACCGGTGTCGCCGCGACCTCCAACCCGACGCTGAAGCAGAAGCAGATGGGCGAGCTGGTGATGGGCCATCTCGACTGCGACACCACCCCGTTCCTGTGGCAGTTCGCCGACCATTTCACCCTGTTCGACAATTCCTACCAGACCATCATCGGCCCCTCGACGCCGAACGCGCTGGCGATGATCGCCGGCCAGTCCGGCGTGACGCAGTGGGCGCTGCACCCCGACACCGGCAGCAACAGCGTCAATCCGGTGGTGCTGGCGACAGGTGGCGAGCCGGTGGTGTCCGATCCCGGTCCGTTCCCGGGATCGGACTATGACACCACCCCGAACAAGCCGCCGTACGGCCCGAACGACGAGTCTCCGGCCAAGCCGGCGCTGAACCAGACCTACGCCTCGCTGCCGCTGTCGTTCCTGGGCAAGAGCATCCAGACCACGATCCAGTCCGACCTCAATCCGGCGCTGGACCTGCTCGACGTGCAGGACGACATCCGCACCATCGCCAGCAACAAGGTCAAGCCGACCAACTGGGGCTGGTACCAGGAAGGCTACGACCTAGAGCCGACCGACACCAACGGGGTCGTGAGCAACGCCACCTACATCACCCACCATAACGCGCCGCAGTATTTCGGCTATGTCGGCGACAACCCCGCCCAGGCGGCGCATCTGCAC
>CAXSEE010000242.1:0-5937 GCA_964235615.1 uncultured Acetobacteraceae bacterium
GGCGCGGCTGTGGGCCATCTCATGCTGGGTCGCGATGCCGATCGGCAGGGTGGTGTCCAGCACCACCCCCTGCCACCCGGCCCCCAGCGCCGTGTAGAGCCCCACCGTGTCGCGCAGACGGGCCAGATCGCCCAGGGCGGCAGCGTTCTCGCTCTGGTAGGTGGCCCGTTCCGCGCTCAACACGTCGATGAAGCCGCTCAGGCCGGCGGCATACAGCGTGCGCGCGCGTTCCAGCGCCAGCACATTATAGGCCGCCGCGCGATGCAGCACGACGCTGCGGTCGCGGTCGTTCTGGTAGGCCACCAACTGGTCCTCGACCTCGCGGAAGGCGGTCAGCACGGTCTGGTAGTAGGACAGCCGCGCCGCCTCGGCTTCGGCGCGTGCCTCGCGCACCTGCGCGTTCAGCCGGCCGCCGTGATAGAGCGGCTGGACCGCGCTGAGCACGAGCTGGAAGGCCAGGCTGTCGGCCATGAACAGCTCGTGGATCATGCTCGACTGCAGGCCGAGCGACAGCGGCAGCGAGAAGTCGGGATAGAGCGAGGCAACGGCGACGCCGATGCGGGCGGTGGCTTCGGCGTATCGACGCTCGGCCTCGCGTATGTCGGGACGGTTGGCGATCACCATCGACGGCAGCGTGATCGGCAGCGCCGGCACGCGCGGCAACGGTCCGGGCTGTTGCAGCGTCGCCTCCAGGCTGTCTCCGATCGGCATCTGGCCGACCAGAACCGTGATGGCGTGCGAGAGCTGGGCGATCTCGGTGCGCAGCGGCTGTGTCGTGGAGCGCTGGGTTTCCAGCTCGGCCTGTGCCTGCGCCACCTGCAGCGTGGTGCCGAGCCCCTGGTTGAAAATGCGCTGGGTCAGCGCGAGGCCGTGCGTGGCGGTGGCGATGTTGCGCTCGGCGATATCGAGCTGCCGCTGCGCCGCACGCAGGCTGACATAGTCGCCGGCGAGTTCGCCCAGCACGGCCAGCAGCATGCCGCGGCGCTCCTCGATGCCGGCGCCGACCTCGGCGTCCTGCGCCTCGACCTGGCGGCGGATGCGCCCGAAGATGTCGAGCTCCCAGCTCGCGGTGAAGCCCGGGTTCCAGAACCGGTTGCTCGTCGATATATTCGGCAGCGGCGGATATTGCAGGGTATTCGAGAAGCGCTGGATACCGGCCAGGCCGGACGCGTCGATCTGCGGCGCCAGGGTGGCGGAGATCTCCTCGCGCACGTCTCGGGCCGCGAGCAGCCGCTGGCCGGCAATGCGCAGGTCGAGGTTGCCGGCCACTGCCGCGGTCACGAGACGGTCCAGCACCGGATCCTGGAACGATGCCCACCAGTCGCGCATCTGCGCCTCGGTGCGCGCGATCTCGGCGGCGGTGGCCGGATGCTCGGTCCAGCCCGGCAATGTGCCCAGTTGCGGCGGGGCGTAACGCGGCCCCGGCGTGCAGGCTGCCAATGTGCCAGCCGCAAGCATGAACACGCAGCGCAGACCCGATCGCGGCTGGCGACGGGTCATGATCCGGCTCAGAGATGATCCTCGAGCCAGGAGCCGAGCCGCGCACGGCTTCGCGTCGCTTCGCGGCCGACGCTGACCGAGCAGGTCATGCCGGCGGCGAGCAGGATCCCGTCCGGGACATGGTCGATATGCACGCGCACCGGAATGCGCTGGGCGAGGCGCACCCAGGTGAACACCGGGTTGACCGTCTGCAGCCCGAGCCGGTCGGGCGTGCTGTTCTGGTCCTGGATGCCGCGGGTGATGCTCTCGACATGGCCGCCGATGATCCCGTCATAGCCCATGAGCTTGATCCGCGCGGGATCGCCGACATGCACGCCGCCGATCTTGGTCTCCTCGAAATAGCCATAGACCCAGAAACTGTCGGAATCGAGCAGGGCGAGGCGCGGCTGCCCGGCGGTGACATAGTCTCCCGCGCGCAGGTTGAGGTTGGTGACATAGCCGTTGACAGGCGCATACAGCGTCGAGCGCGCGAGGTTGAGCCGGGCGACGTCGAGCTCGGCCTGATCGGCATCGACCGAGGCCTGCGCGGTGGCGGCCACGCTGTTGAAGCGCTCGCGTTCCTCCGCCGAAACGATGCCGCTCAACCCCTGGCGCCGCCTGGCGTCGGACTGGCGCAGGCGCAGATCCTCCTGGCTGGTCTCGATGCGTGCGTGAGCCGAGGCGATCGCCAGGCGGAAGCGCTCCGGGTCGATCACGAACAGCGGCTGGCCGCGATGGACCAGCTCGTTGTCATGCACCAGGACCTGCGTGACGGTGCCGGGCACCTCCGAGGCGACGTCGACCACGTAGGCGCGCACGCGGCCGTCGCGGGTCCAGGGGGCGATCATGTAGGTGCGCCACAGGGCCGTTCCGAGCACGACGGCGAGGGTCACCATGGCGAGCGTGACCGCGACGCGGATCGCGTTACGGAGCAGGGACAGCAGGGTCATGACGGCAGGACGCCCTCTCCGGATCGCGGCATCAGATCAGCAGCACGAGCAGCGACAGCACGCACAGATAGAGCGCCACCTCGAACAGGGCGAGATGCCAGACCAGCCGCATGAAGCCGACCCGCCACATCGCCGCGCGCAGCAGCAGCGTGATCGGCAGGGCGGCAAGCGCATACAGCATGATCGGCGCGAACAGAACGCCGCCGAAATTGACTTCGCTCAGCATCAGCCGGCAGCCGCGTCGTGGAGAACCCGGTCCTGAATGATGGAGTCCTGACTGATGAAGTCCTGAATGTTGAAGTTTGGGGAGAGGAAATCGGGGACGGCCTCGATCAGGGTGCCGATCTCGGCCAACAGGGCGGCCAGGCGCCGCGTGCCGGGCGCCGCCTCGTCGGTCATCAGGCGGCGGGCGGCATCGCGCGCGAGCGAGGCCACCGCATGCGGCTCCTGTCCGAGGCGGGAGGCTGCCCGCAGCACGGCCAGGCCGGCTGCGTGCCCGGGATGTTCCGGGCTCCCGGCCAGCAGCTCGCGCAGGCGAAGCAGGTTGCGGCCGAGCTCGATGACGATGAAGCTGGAGTCGATGATCCGCGGCCGCAGCCGGCTGTCCATCGGCTGCAGGCGCTGGATCAGCCGCGACACCTTCTGCATCTGCAGGCTCTCCCACACCTCGATGATCGGAGCCGCCCGCCCGGTGCCTAGCCTGGCCACCGCCGCCGTGATCGAGCGGACCAGGCGGTTGGCGTCGCGCTTCGGGTTCGAAGGCAGCAGGGCGCGGAACACCACGACCAGGGCGGCCGTCCCCATGGCGAAGGCGAGCCAGTTGTTGAACAAGGCGACGTCGTTGAAGGCGATCGGGTTGTTCACCGAGATCATGGCGTTGAAGAACACCACGTAGCCGAACGCGCGCAGCGCGTAGCGCGGGTGGAACTGGAACCAGATCCCCGGCAGCAGGCAGATCGCAAGTGCGACGACCAGGAGCGGAAAGCCGGTGATCTGCGGCAGCAGCAGCGTCTCGCAGACCAGGCTGGCCGGGATCGCGAGCAGGGTGCCGATCGAGAAGTCGATGCTGGCGCGGGAAGCGCTCGGGTTGGTGGCGAGCAGGCAGGCGGCCGGCACCAGGTAGCTCAGCAGGGTCGGGCCGGCGGACCACTGGGTGACATACCAGAACAGGAAGGCGATCATCGTGACGATGGCCCCGCGCAGGCCGTTGCGCAGAGCGGTCGGCCAGTCGAGGAACAGGCGCAGCCGGACGCCCGCATGACGCCTGTGGCTGGCGTCCGGCGGCTGGATCAGGCGCGATACCGCCAGGTGCAGGCGGGTCAGCAGGTCATGGACGTGTTCGAGCGTCGCGAGCTGGTCGAGCTGGGTCCCCAATCCTTCATCGTCTGGGGAGTCTTGGTCGGCCTTGGCCTCGAAGCGGGCGGCGAGCCGGTCGCGTGTCTCGGCGAGGCGGTCGAGCGTGGCGCCCGACGATGCGGGATCGAGCGACGCCATGGCCTCCAGCGCCGGACGGACCTCGTCCGCGAGTGCGGCGTACCGCCCCAGCCGGCCATAGAACGGGTTCAGGGCGGTGAGTGCCCCCATCAGGCCTGCCGCACCCAGGCGCAGCCGGCCGGCCCGGCGGGCGATCTCGTAGCTGTCGGCCGCGGCATATTCGATGACCTCGCCCAATCCGTCCGCCTGGGCCAGCAGAGTGCCGCGCCGGCCGTAGAACTGGCTCGGCAGGGCGCCCAGAGCGGCGAGGCCCAGAGTGCCGAGGCCCGGAGCGCCGATGCCTGGAGGTCCGGCCGGAGTTGGCGGGACGGCATGGCCGGCGAGGATCGCGCCGGTGTTGCGGATCAGGGCCAGTGTGACGCTGCCCAGGCGAGAGGGCGGGCGGACGTTGGTCAGCAGGAACACCAGGGCAGCCGAGGCGATCCCCAGCGAGACCGCGGAGAGGCGGGCGACCGCGCTGGTGAAGACATCCTCGGGAGCGGCGAAGGCCGGGCTGCAGACGATGATGATGGTGTAGCCCGCCAGCACCGCGCCATAGGCCTTGAAGAAGCGGAGCAGGGTGGAGGCGATGCAGGCCGCGCCGATGAACAGCGAGAACACCAGCGCGAACAGGATCGGGCTCTGGCCGAGCGAGGCCATCAGCAGCACGGCGATGGCCGCACCCAGGACCGTGCCCGACAGCCGCCATACGCTCTTGGAGATCAGCGCGCCGGTCACCGGGTTGGCGACGATCAGCACGGTGATGACCGAGGATAGCGGCGACTCCAGTTGCAGGGCGAACGCGGCATAGAGGGCGATCGAAACCGCGGTCATGGTGCGCAGGCAATAGAGGATCGTGGGGGCGACCGTGCGCCAGGGCGGCAGCGCCGTGCGCATCGCCTCGTGCAACAGCCCCCGCGTTCGAGAGGCGATTACATTCATGATGGGTCCCGCGCGTCGTCCGGGCGCGCCTCAAGCGCAGGCTTGGCAAGTCTCCCGATCACCTGGAGGAATTGCTGCCCGAACGACTGGCTCAAGGTCTTACCGGATCCGGAAATGTAACGCGGCTAGTAGGTTTCACGCGCGCGACCGTCAAGCGAAGCCGGTCCTTCCGGGTGATGCTTGATCTTTCGTCGCCTGCCTGTATCTGAGGAGCGCCAAAGGTCGGAGGATGGTCATGCGCAGGATCTTCGTGCCGCTGCGGGGGCCGGATGATGCCTCGGCGCTGCTGCCTCTGGCGGGAGATCTGGCCGTGCAGTCCGGGGCGCAGGTCGAGGCCGCCCTGGTCACCGATGCTGCCGGCCCGCACGAGGAAGCGGCCAGGCATGCCGCGGACGCCGCCGACGCGCGAGCCATCTTCACGCGCTGGTCGGAGACGGCGGCGGTCGCGGCCGGATGGCGGGAGATCCCTGAAGGCGTGGTCTACGCCGGCGCCTCGTTGGGGCGGGCCAGCGACCTGACCATCACCCAGGCTTCCGGCGACCGCCGCTTCCGCGACGCGCTGCTGGCTTCGGGACGGCTGACGCTGCTGGCTCCGTCACGTCCGCGCGCCGCACCCGCGCTGCTCGATCATGTGGTCGTGGCCTGGGACGGCAGTGCGGGAAGCGCGCATGCGCTCGGACAGTCTCTGGTCCTGCTCGCGCGGGCGGGGTCCGTCCAGATCGTCATCATCGGCCGCAACACCGTGGGCGCGCGGGCACGCGAGGCGATGCTGTCCTATGTCCTGCTCCATAACGAGCACACCCGCCTGGTGGTGCATGACAACGCCCATCGGCAGACCGGCCGCGTCCTGCTCGACGCGTTGCGCGACGGAGCGGCGAGCCTGGTGGTGATGGGCGTCTGTGGGCGCTCGCATTCCTCGGCGATCCAGCCCGCTGGAGCCACGGCCGTCCAGGGAGGCACCATCATGGGCGGCACCATCCTCAAGGTGATCGAGGACGGCCGCATCCCGATCCTGACCGCAAGCTGAGCTGGCGCCGGTCAATCATCCTGACGGAACACCCGGCCGCGCTTGATGGCCGAGCGGTGGCTCTTG
>CAXSEE010000243.1:0-2667 GCA_964235615.1 uncultured Acetobacteraceae bacterium
TCAGGGTGTCGAGAGCTGCGCCTGCTGCGGCGCCGCATAGGCTTGCGCCAGGATATGCACGGTCGGGTCGAACACGCGGGTGAAGGAGGATGGGTGGATGCCCATCCACAGGGTGATCAGCGCCAGCGGCACCAGCACCATGGTCTCCTGGGCCGTGAGGTCGCGCAGCACGGCCACCACGCTGCCGGCAACGCCGAACATCAACCGGCGGTACAGCACGAGCATGTAGACCGCTCCCAGTATCATGCTCATGCCGGACAGCAGCGCCACCCAGAACCCGACCTGGATCGCGCCGATCATCACCAGCAGCTCGCCGACGAAGGCGCCGGTGCCGGGCAGGCCGATATTGGCCATCGCGAACAGCATCATCAGCGCCGCCAGTGCCGGCATGCGGTGCGCGACCCCGCCGAAGCCGGCGATCTGGTTGCTGCCCATGCGCGCCGACAGCATGCCGACCATGAGGAACAGCCCGGCGATGATGATGCCGTGGCTGAGCATCTGGAACACCGCCCCGCTGACGCCGGCGTTGTTCAGCGTGAACAGCCCGACCAGGATCAGCCCCATGTGAGAGAACGAGGAATAGGCGATCATCCGCTTCATGTCGGTCTGCGCCAGCGCCACGATGGCCGCATAGATCACGGCAATGATGCCGAGGGCGATCATCCACGGTGCCGCGCGCTGGGCGGCGTCCGGCAGCATCGAGATGGCGAAGCGCAGGAAGCCGTAGGCTCCGGCCTTGGACAGCACGCCGGAGATCAGCACGGCCGCCGGCGCCGGCGCCTCGGTATAGGCGTCGGGCATCCAGCCATGCAGGGGGAATAGCGGCAACTTCACGCCGAACGCCACGGCGAAGGCGACGAACATCCACATCTGCGTCGATGGCGCGAAATGCGTGCGCAGCAGCACCGGGATGTCGGTGGTGCCGGTGATGTGCCACATCGCCAGCAGGGCGATCAGCATGAACAGCGAGCCGCCGAAGGTGAACAGGAAGAATTTCAGCGAGGCGGCCACCCGCTTCTCGCCGCCCCAGATGCCGATCAGCAGGCTCGCGGGGATCAGCGTCGCCTCGAAGAACACGTAGAACACGACGAAATCGAGTGCGGCGAACAGCCCGATCAGCGTGGTCTCCAGCAGCAGGATGGTCAGCATGTATTCGCGCATCCGGGTGCCGATCTGGCGCCAGGAGGCGAGGATGGCGAGCGGCGTCAGCGTCGTCGCCAGCAGCACGAACAGCAGGCTGATGCCGTCCAGCCCGAGATGGTAGGAGACCCCGAAGCCGGGCATCCAGGCCGCCCGCTCCTCGAACTGGAAGCCGCCCAGGTGCGGATCGAAGCCGAGCCAGAGCCCGATCGAGAGGGCGAACACCACCAGGCTGGTCCACAACGCGATCCAGCGCGAGTTGCGCGCAGCACTCTCGCTGGTGCCGCGTATCAGCAGCAGCACGAGGGCGCCCAGCAGGGGCAGGAAGGTGACCAGGGAAAGCAGCGGTAGATGCACGCGTGTCTCGATCATCAACAGAGCCGAAGAAGGCATCGATAAAGCTGAAGCAGGCTACCGGGTTCAGGCGCGTCCGAACAGGCGTTCGATCTCGTGCCGGCTGAGCTTGAGGTAGGTCGGGCGCCCATGCGAGCAAGTCGCCGCCCGCGGCGTAGTTTCCATGCGTCGCAGCAGCGCGTCCATCTCGGCCTGCTGCAACCGGCGTCCGGCACGTATGCTGCCGTGGCAGGCCAGCCGGGCGATCACCGCGTCGAGGCGCTGGGTCAGGCTCGATGCCTGGTCCGGGGACGACAGCTCGTCGCTTGCGAGCTCGTCGGCGAGATCACGCAGCAGGACGGCGGGATCGGGATTGCCGAGCAGCACCGGCAGCGCCCGCACCAGCAACGTCTCGCCGCCGAAGGCCTCGATATCGATGCCGAAACGCGACAGCGCCGCCGCATGCGACAGCAGCAGCGCGCCGGCGCCGCGCGGCAGATCGACCACTTCCGGCAGCAGCAGCCGCTGCGACGCCACCGCCCCGCCGAGATACTGCTCGCGCAACGCCTCGTGGGTGAGGCGTTCATGGGCGGCATGCTGGTCGACCAGCACCAGGCTGCCGTCGGCGGCGAGGGCGATGACGTAGGTGTCCAGCACCTGCGCCACCGCCGCGCCGAGCGGATGCGAGGGCTCGGCCGCCACCGCCGCTTCGAGCCTGCGCGCCTGCGGGGCGCCGAGGTCCAGGGTGTCGATGGTCACCGGCAAGCCAGGCGTGAAATCCGCAGGCCTCTGGCGTTCCGCGAAACCTGGCGCCGAGACCTCGGGCGGATACCAGATCCGCGATGCCGGCGCGCGCGACTGCAGCACGTTGGCGCCGATGCTGGGATATCCGGCGCCGCCGGAGAGCGACCTGCCGAGGCTGCCGATCACCAGCGCCCGCACCGCTTCGGCGTCGGCATAGCGCAGCTCGGTCTTGGCCGGATGCACATTCACGTCCAGCCGGTCCGGCGGGATGGTCAGGAACAGCGCCAGCACCGGGTATCGTCCCGCGGTGATGACGTGGCGGTAGGCGACCCGTACCGCGGTGTTCAGCACCGGATCGAGCACCGGCCGGCCGTTGACGACCAGGAACATGCCCGAATTGGTGGCACGATGCGTCGCCGGGCCACAGGCGAAGCCTTCCAGGTGCATTCC
>CAXSEE010000243.1:2767-5897 GCA_964235615.1 uncultured Acetobacteraceae bacterium
ATCTGCGGCGCCGACAAAGCGAGCCGGCGCAATACCGTCTCGGCGTGGCTGTTCTCGACCCGGGCGGTCTTGAGGAACTTGCGCCGCGCCGGCGTGGCGAAGAACAGGTCCTCGACCATCACGCGCGTCCCGACCGAACCCGCGCAAGGTGTCGGCTCGGCGGCGACCCCACCATCGAGGCGCAACTGCCAGGCCTCGACAGCACCGGCCGGCCGAGAGATCAGGGACAGCCGCGCGACCGCCCCGATCGACGGCAGCGCCTCGCCGCGAAACCCGAGTGTCGCGATGCGCACCAGTGTCTCGTCGGACAGTTTCGAGGTGCAATGCCGTTCGACCGCCAGCAGCAGCGCCTCCGGCGTCATGCCGCTGCCATCGTCGGTGACCACGATACGGTCGATGCCGCCGCCTTCGAGGCTGACCGTGATCCGCCGCGCCCCGGCGTCGATGGCGTTCTCGACCAGCTCCTTGACCGCACCCGCCGGCCGCTCGATCACCTCGCCGGCCGCGATCCGGTTGACCACCTGCGTCGGCAGCCGCCGGATGACGGGAAACTCCATCTCGCTCTCAGGAGCGCGAGAAGTTTGACTCATTCACCCTTGATGGTCGGCGTCGCGCCGTCGGTGGGCGAACGTCCCAGGGCGGCATTTTCCTGCAGGCGGCGCTTTTCGGCAGCGGCATCGACCACCGAGCCGGCCTGCCCACCCTTCCAGAACATCAGCTCGTTGACGAAACCCTCGCCGGGACGGTCGAGTTCGCCGTGGCCGGCCCCGGTCGGTGCGGCGCTGCTGGCCGCGGCACTCTGCTCCAGCGCGCTCTGGCCGGGCGAGTTCGCGCCGGCGGCGCCCTGCAGCGCCACGTCCGGCGCCAGCGTCTCGAGCGCCTGGGTGCGCGTGCTCTGCTCCTGCGGACGGTCCGCACCGGGCTGCGGCGTCGCGATCTGGGCATCCGGCGGCATCGACAGCGGCGCCCGGGTGGTGACGGTGTATTCGTCCGGCGCATCGCGCACGAGACCGAAGTCGCGCTCGATCTCCTGTCCGCTGCAGCCGGAAAGACCGACGATGCACAGGCCCAGCGCCGCGGCCAGGGCCAGCGGGGACGGTTGACGAAGGCGGCGTGCGAGAGACCGAGACGGTGCGGGCGACATGGCGTCTCTCTACCGCCTAATCACATTTCCGGGCAAGCGGGTGTGGGAGGCGGGTTTCCAATCAGCTTGGGCCGGTCTGGTTCAACGGCACTTTGCGATCGAGCAGGCCGTCGAGCAGCAGCACGCCGACACCGCAGACGATCGAGGCGTCCGCGACGTTGAAGACATACCAGGACCAGCCGAACGCATGCGCGTGGATGAAATCGACCACCGCGCCGAAACGCAGCCGGTCGACGACGTTGCCGACCGCGCCACCCGTGATCGCCCCCAGGGCGGCCGCGACCGGCAGGCGGTCCGTGCGCCGCATCCAGACGCCGAGCAGCGCCACGACGACGATCGCGACCATCGTCAGCAGGATCGCGCCGATGCGGCCGGAGCCGTTGAACAGCCCGAAGGTGACGCCGTGGTTCCAGACCATGGTCAGGTTCAGCACCGGCAGCACGGCGACGCTGCCGAGCGCCGGCAGGTCGAGCCCGTTCAGGATCCAGTATTTGCTGGCCTGGTCGGCGAGCAGCACGATCGCCGCGAGCAGCAGCCCCAGACGCATGGACCGGGCGTGCATCGCCCGGGGATGCAACGAAGGCTGGGCGTGCATCAAGCGCACGCGCTCACCACGTCCACGCAGCGCAGGCAGAGTGCCGGATGCGCGTGCACGCGGCCGACCTCGTCCAGCACACGCCAGCAACGGACGCACTTCAGACCCGTCGCGGCGCGGACCGACGGCGGACGGTGTGCCGCCGCCCCTTCCCCGTCTTCCGGGCTCAGATATACCGACGCCGCATCGGGCTGCACCGCGAGGACCACCTTCGAGACGATGGCCAGCTCCTCCCAGTCATAGCCGGCGAACAGCCCGGCCTCGCGCTCGGAAAAGGCGAGCTCGACTTCCGCCTGCAGGCTGGAGGCGACCATCCCGTCTCGACGCGCGGCCTCGATCTCGGTGGTGATCAGGCGGCGTATCGCGCGCAGGCTCTGCCATCTCTCGGCCAGCGCCAAGTCATGCCACTCCGCCGGGACCACCGGAAACTGCTGCAGATGCACGCTCTGGTCCCCGAACCGCGCCGTCCAGGCCTCCTCGGCGGTGAAGCAGAGCACCGGCGCCAGCCACGTGCACAGGCATCGGTGCAGCTGGTCCAATACCGTCCGCGATGCACGGCGACGCATCGACGAAGGCGCGTCGCAATACAGCGCGTCCTTGCGTATGTCGAAATAGAAGGCCGACAGGTCCGTCGCACAGAAGCCGTGCAGTGCGGGATACAGCCCGACCCACTCGTGGCTCTGCACCGCATGGCGGATCTCGCGGTCGAACTCGGCGAGCCGGTGCAGCACCCAGCGCTCCAGCTCGGGCAACTCCGCGTAGGCGACACGCTCGCTGTCCTCGAAGCCTTCGAGCGCCCCGAGCAGCCAACGCAGCGTGTTGCGCAGGCGGCGATACAGCTCGCCCTGCTGCTTGAGGATCTCACGCCCGATACGCAGATCCTCGTTGGTGTCGGAGTTCATCACCCACAGGCGCAGGATGTCGGCGCCCAGCGTGTCGTTGACCTCCTGCGGTGCGGTGACGTTGCCGAGCGACTTGCTCATCTTGCGGCCCTGCTCGTCGAGCACGAAGCCGTTGGTCACCAGGCTGCGGAAAGGTGCGGCGCCGCGCGTGCCGACCGCCTCCAGCAGGCTCGACTGGAACCAGCCGCGATGCTGGTCGGAACCTTCCAGATACAGGTCGGCGGGGAACGGCAGGTCCTCCGAGCCGAGCACGAAGGCGTGGGTCGATCCGCTCTCGAACCAGACATCGACGATGTCGCGCACCTGCTCGTAGGCATCCGGATCGCGCCCGTTGCCGAGGAATCGCGATGGTGGCGAGCTGTACCAGGCGTCGGCGCCCTCGGCCGCGAACGCCTCGACGACGCGCCGCATCACCGCCGGGTCGCGCAGCACCTCGCCGGTGGCGCGCTCGACGAACACCGCGATCGGCACGCCCCAGGCGCGCTGGCG
>CAXSEE010000244.1:0-5853 GCA_964235615.1 uncultured Acetobacteraceae bacterium
TGGTGTTCGACGAGTATGACGCCGGCCGCCCCGACGTGATGTTCGTGATCCAGCGTGTGCTCGAAGTCGAGGGCCGGCTGACCCTGCTCGACCAGAACCGGGTGATCCGTCCGCACCCCGCCTTCCGCCTGTTCGCCACCGCCAACACGGTCGGGCTCGGCGACACCACCGGGCTCTATCACGGCACCCAGCAGATCAACCAGGGCCAGATGGACCGCTGGAACATCGTCACCACGCTGAACTACCTGGCCCACGGCGAGGAGACCGCGATCGTGCTGGCCAAGATGGGCTGGGACGGCCGCGACAACGCCATCCGCCGCCGCGTCGAGAGCATGGTGGCGCTGGCCGACCTCACCCGCGCCGGCTTCATCAACGGCGACATCTCCACCGTGATGTCGCCGCGCACCGTGCTGACCTGGGCCGAGAACACCCAGATCTTCTCCGACCTCGGCTTCGCCTTCCGGCTGACCTTCCTCAACAAGTGCGACGAGGCCGAACGCACCACGGTCGCCGAATACTACCAGCGCTGCTTCAACGAGGAGCTTACCACCGGCCTCGCCCCCACCCCTGCGCCTGCGCGGCGCTGAATGAGCGGGAGCCGTGACGCGGGCGGCCGCGCGGAAGCCTTCAAGCGCGCCACCGCCGGCGTGCTGCGCGCCATCGGCGGCAAGCCCGACATCCAGGTGACCTACCAGGCCGGCCCGAGCAGCGTGCTCGGCAACCGGGTCCGCCTGCCGCAGCCGGCACGCAGTCTCTCCGGTGCCGAGATCGGCCGGCTGCGCGGCGCCGCCGATGCTGCCGGCCTGCGGCTGCGCCATCATGACGCGACCGTGCATGCCGCGCGTATGCCCGGCACACGCGACGCACGCGACGTCTATGACGCGCTGGAGCAGGTCCGCATCGAGGTGATCGGCGCGCGCTACATGGACGGCGTCGCGGCCAACCTCGGCGAGCGTCTGACGCAGGACTGCGAGCAGGCCGGCTACGAGCGCATGACCCGCAAGGACCAGCTGCCGGTCGCGGCCGCCCTGGGTCTGCTGGCGCGCGAACGCCTGTCCGGCAATCCCGCGCCGAAAGCCGCCCTGAAGGTGCTGGCGCAATGGCGCGAGGGCATCGGCGCTCCCGCCGAGGCGGCGCTGGACGAACTCGCTCGCACCCAGAACGACCAGGCCGCCTTCACCCGCGCCGCCCGGCGCCTGCTCGCGGCCTACGACCTGGCCGAGGCGGAGCTGGAGTCCGAGCAGGAGGACGAGACCGCCCAGTCCGATGAGAATGCCGATGACCAGGCCGGCGACCAGCCTCCCTCCCCGGAAGACGGCCAGGGCGAGGACGGCAGCGACCAGCAGCCCAGTGCCACGCCGGAACTGGCCCAGTCCGGTGCCGAGCCCGAAGACGAGCCCACCGATGACCAGAAGGGCGCCGCCGAAGGCGAGGACCGCCCGGGTGGCCCGCAGCCTTCGCACGAGCGCCCGGGGCCACCGTCCGGGTCGCAGTACCGCGCCTACGTCAAGCAGTTCGACGAGGAGATCGGTGCCGAGGACCTGTGCGACCCGGACGAGCTCAACCGTCTGCGCCAGCAACTCGACCAGCAGCTCCTCAACGTCCAGAGCGTGGTCAGCAAGCTCGCCAACCGGCTGCAGCGCAAGCTGATGGCCCAGCAGACCCGCGCCTGGGAGTTCGACCTCGAGGAAGGCATCCTCGACGCCGGCCGGCTGGCTCGCGTGGTGGTCAACCCGACCCTGTCGCTATCCTACAAGACCGAGCGCGACACCGACTTCCGCGACACCGTGGTCACCCTGCTGATCGATAACTCCGGTTCGATGCGCGGACGTCCGATCACCGTGGCTGCCATGTGCGGCGACATACTGGCCCGCACGCTGGAACGATGCGCCGTCAAGGTCGAGGTGCTCGGCTTCACCACGCGCGCCTGGAAAGGCGGCCAGAGCCGCGAGCGCTGGGTCGCCGAAGGCAAGCCGCGCGAACCCGGCCGCCTGAATGACCTGCGCCACATCATCTATAAATCCGCCGACACGCCCTGGCGCCGGGCGCGGCGCAACCTCGGGCTGATGCTGCGCGAGGGCCTGCTCAAGGAGAATATCGACGGCGAGGCGCTGCTCTGGGCCTATAAACGGCTGCTGCTGCGACGCGAGAGCCGGCGCATCCTGATGGTCATCAGCGACGGCGCCCCGGTCGACGACAGCACCCTGTCGGTCAATGCCGGCTCCTATCTGGAACGGCATCTGCGCGAGGTGATCCACGGCATCGAGAGCCGCGGTGCCGTCGAGCTGATCGCCATCGGCATCGGCCATGACGTGACCCGCTACTACCGCCGCGCCGTCACGATCACCGACGCCGAGGAGCTCGGCGGCACCATGATGGCGAAGCTGTCGGAGCTATTCGACGAGGATGCCCGGCGTGCCTGGCTGCGCCAGCAGGAACGGGTCAGCGCACTGGTGGCGTAGTCAAGGGTAGGCGTTCAGGATCGGTTACGTGGCAAGCCGAAGTCCAGCAACCGATAGCTCCCTTCCGCCACCTCCGCGACCGCCCGCCTAATGTCTGAATATTGGCCTTCAGCAGGTTCCAGTTATTCGTCGACAACACGACCGACGCGATTTTCCGCTGCGCCATGTTCTGCTGGTAACGGATGTTCTGGTCGCAGGTAACCATGCCATCGAAGCCAGCTGTCTCTGCGGCCTTCAGCAAGTCGCCATTTGACAACTCGGCTCACCCCATCTGGTAAGCCGTCCTGACATCGTAGTCCGTAAGCATGGCATCTTAGAGTCGTGGCGCGATCAAGCTGATCGCCATCGGGTATGCTCCGATCATCAATAAGTTTGGCAGGTATACCGAGTATGATGCACGATGATCAGGTCCACATCGATGCTGACCTAGTCCGCGAGATGATCTCCGCTCAATTTCCGGACCATCGCAACGAGCCAGTCGTGCAAATCGACTCGTCCGGAACAGTCAATACCATCTTTCGTATCGGACGGGCCGCAACGGCTCGCTTTCCCTTACGCGTGGCGGAACCGATCGAGTGTGCCGCTGCGCTGCGCCGCGAAGCTGCCGCTATGAATGAGTTTGCGATTTACTCTCCGGTTCCGACGCCTCAGCCGATCGGAGTGGGTCAACCCGGCTCATGTTATCCCTTCCCCTGGACGGTGCAGACTTGGATAGACGGAGACGTCGCCACGCAGGATGGACTAGCGACTTCGAAGGTCTTCGCGCTTGATCTAGCTAATCTGCTTGCATCGTTGCGAGCTGCCGACACATGCGGTCGCCACTTTGATCGGCCTGGAAGAGGAGGCTCCCTTCCTGACCATGACGGCTGGATGTCGACCGGCTTTGAAAACAGCAACCTCCTCCTGGATGTGCCTAAGCTCCGGCAATACTGGGCTCGGTTGCGTGAGCTGCCGCCATCCGGGCCGGAGGTCATGAACCATGGAGACCTAATTCCTCCAAATCTTCTCGTGCGCGGTGATCGCCTCGTCGGCGTGCTCGATAGTGGCAACTTTGGCCCTGCTGACCCTGCTCTCGACTTAGTCTCCGTGTGGCACCTTCTTGAAACGCGCCAACGTGAAACCGTGCGTGCCTGTCTCGGATCCAGCGAGATCGAATGGAAACGTGGAGCAGCTTGGGCCCTTCAGCAAGCCATGGGCTTGGTCTGGTATTACCGCGATACAAATCCCGCCATGAGCGCACTGGGCCGAAGTACTATCTCTCGTATTCTCAATGATTCAGAACTCTGATCTCGAACCTTTGCGGCCTACGAGTTCTGCGATCACATGGTGGAAGGTCCGTCTTGCGAAGGCGACCATGCGGAAGTCTTGAGCGCTAACTCGATGTCTGCTCGAAATCGAAAGCGGTTGCACTCAATTTGAACCAAAATATTGAATTTTACCCACTATCTCGTAATGAACCGTAAAGCCCAAATCTCAACAACTAGGGTTTCCGGAACTTCAGCACGAAGTTGTCCGCCTCCCCGATCGCCAGGTATTTGTCGCGATCCTTGGCGCCCAAGGTCAGCGTCGGCGGCAGGGTCCAGACGCCGCCGGGCCAGTTCGCGGTGTCCTTCGGGTTGGCGTCCATCTCCGACGACCCGACCAGCTTGAAGCCGGCCTTCCGGATCATGGCGATCGCGTAGTCTTCGCGCACGTAGCCGTCCTCCGCCTTGGGGTCCTGGACGACCTTGCGGTTGCCGCGATGCTCCTCAATGCCCAGCACGCCGCCCGGCTTCAGTGCCCGGTAGAACGCCGCCAGCATCTCCGACGCGTAGCCGCCCGCCATCCAGTTGTGCAGGTTGCGGAAGGTCAGCACCAGGTCGGCCGACCCGGCCGGCGCGATGTCATACCGGCCCTGTCCCGCCACGGCCGGGATCACCTTGCCGTAGACCGCGGGCGTGGCCGCGAGCTTGCCCATGAATGGCGTGGCCTTGACGTCGATCCCGGATTTCGCGGGCGGAAGCGCGACGTAATAGGTCCCGCGCGCGTGCAGCTCAGGCGCCAGTATCTGCGTCCAGTAGCCGCCACCGGGCCAGATCTCGACCACGGTCTGGGTCGGCTTCAGGCCGAAGAACTCAAGCTCCTTTAGCGGATGACGAACGGCATCGCGCTTCACCAACTCCGGACTGCGCTGCGGGCTGGCGATGGCGGCGCGCAAACTCGTGTCTGCCGTCTCCGCCTGGCCCTGGGCCTGTGCGTCAACCTGGGTGAACAGCAGGGTCAGGGCCGCGACGGCGCCGGATCGAAGCAGGCTCGGTATCATGGGCGGAGGGCTCCGTCGTCTCTGGTAGCGGGCGTCTCTGGTAGCAGGCGTCTCAGGTATCAGGGCTCAGCTGCCCTTCGGGGCGGAGAGCGTTCGCAGATAGGCTATGATATCGCGGCGACCGGCATCATCGTCGATCGCGTTCGGCATGGCAGTGTTCGGGATGAAGCGTCGCGGACCCGCAAGCCACTGCCCGAGCGTGGTTTCGTCCCATGTCACGTGGGCCGCGGCAAGAGCCGGCGTGTAGGGATAGCCGGATACCGAACCGGCGCGTCGTCCGAATACGCCCGCCAATGCCGGTCCTTCGATGGCATGATCGAGCCCGTGGCAACCGGCACAGTGCGAGGCGAACAAGGTCTGCCCGGCCGCCGGATCGGCGACGGAGGTCGCGAAGCGGGACAGATCCCGGGCGCCGGCCGGCCGCGCCGAGCGGAAGAAGGTATAGGACAGGGTGATGTCCTCGACATCGTCCGTGGAGGGATCCGTGGCCATCGCGCGGTCGACGAAGAAGGTGACCGGCATCTCGACCTTCTGGTGCGCGCCGAGCCGCTCCTCGTTGAAGCAGAAGCACTGGATCTTCTTGAAATAGATGCCGACCTTGTCCGGGGTCACGTTGAAGGTCGCGTGGCCGACGATCGGCTGGTCGGACAGGTTCTCCGCCTCGAAGAACACCAGGCTCTCGACGCCGAGCCGCAGACGCACGCGCGGCTGCACCGGCCGGAAGCGCCAGGGCAGGCCACGCGCGGTGGCCGTGGTGAAATCGACCGTGACCATCCGGCTGGACGCGCCCGTGGAGGCCGTGGCGCGCTGCGTAGTACCGCCGGCGCCGGTGGCCGAGCAGAACATGCGGTAGAGCGGCACCGAGTATGAAACCACGGTGAGCATGACCGCCACCACTGCCAGCAGTGCCGCGGGCACTAGCCAAGAGCGAATTTTTCTAGCTTGCATGCGGCTGGTCTAAAGCAGAACCGGGAGCGGGGGAAATGTCCTGGCCGTGAACAGACAGTGATCCGGTATGAACAAGAAGGCGGCATTGATGGTGGCCTCCCTGTTATGGGCCGCCGCTCCGCCTCCGTCGCCTGCACCTGC
>CAXSEE010000245.1:0-353 GCA_964235615.1 uncultured Acetobacteraceae bacterium
CGGCATGTCGCCGAGGCAGACCAGGACGCCCTCGGAGTGGTATTTCATGGCGACTGCCACGCCGTGCCGCAGGCTCGCCGACAGACCCTCGTCATGATCATCGGCACGGGTCAGTTGCAGGCGCGCGCCATCCGGACAAAGGCCGGCGGCATCCAGCGCGGCGGTCAGGGGCGAGGGATCATGGCCAAGCACGATGATCACCCGCGCGGCCCGGCTCTGCAGCACCGACCTCGCGGTGCGCACGATCATGCACTGACCGTTTCGATCACGCGCCAGCAGCTTGTTGGCTCCGCCGGCGCGACGAGACGCACCGCCCGCGAGTATCAGCGCGGATATCAAGAGGTGGGGGGGCG
>CAXSEE010000245.1:453-1689 GCA_964235615.1 uncultured Acetobacteraceae bacterium
CAGCATCTTCAAGAGCCGCCTCCGGGAGTGCAGCATCTTCAAGAGCCGCCTCCGGGAGTGCAGCATCTTCAAGAGCCGCCTCCGGCGGCGCCGCGTCGCACGGCGACGATCTCCGCGATAATCGACAGCGCGATCTCCGTGGGTCCGATCGCGCCGATGGAGAGGCCGACCGGGCCATGCAGCCGGGCCAACGCGGCGCTGTCGTGGCCGAGTGCCGCCAGCCGCTCGCGGCGTGCCGCCTGTGTCTTGCGCGACCCGAGGGCACCGACATAGAAGGCCGGCCCCGAGAGCGCCGCGTCGAGCGCCGGGTCGTCCAGGCGGGCCTCGTGGCTGAGGGTGACGATCGCGCTGTGCCGGTCGGGCACCAGCCTCGCCAGCGCCTCGTCGGGCCATAACTCCAGCAGTTCCAGGCCGGGAAACCGCTCGGGCGTGGCAAAGCCGCCGCGCGGATCGACCACGGTCACCGTCATGCCGACCGCGGTTGCCAGCGGCGCCAGCGCCTGGGCGACATGCACCGCTCCCACCAGGATCAGGCGTGGCCGCGGCGCATGCACATGGACGAACCAGCCGGTCCCATCCAGCGTAATCGTGCGGCTCCGTCCATCCTGCGCCGCGTTGCATGCCGCGTCGTAGAGGGCCTCATTGTCCGGCGCGGGGGCAAGCACGCCCTGCTGCTCGATCAGCAGGTGCTGGGCTCCATCCGAAAGCCGCGTGAGCAGCACAGCCATGGTGCGCCGCCCGCGGGCCTCCGCCAGAGCGCGCAGTATGGCAGGGGTCACCGGCTCATGCGGGACGCAGGGCCTCGACGAACACGCGTATCATGCCGCCGCAGGCCAGCCCGACCGACCAGGCGTTGCCGTCGCTCACCGTAAAGGAGAGCAGTTGCGACGGATGGCCGCAGGTCGCCTCGAAGGCCGCCTGCATCACCGCCGTCTCGACGCAGCCGCCGCTGACCGAGCCTTCCACGCGGCCGGAACGGCTCACCGCCATGACGCTGCCGACCGGGCAGGGCGCGCTGCCCCAGGTCTCGGTGACCGTGGCCAGGGCCACCGCCTCTCCGGCCTGATGCCACGACAGGGCGTGTTCGAGCGGATCGCGCATCAGAACAGCCCGACCATGAACAGCAGCACGATCAGGAACAGGGCACCGCCGATCACCGAGGGGGTCATCAGCTTGGCCATGATCGACGGCGCCGGCGGGGAGCCGGCCCTGATCGACGACGCTGGCGGGGAGCCG
>CAXSEE010000245.1:1789-3950 GCA_964235615.1 uncultured Acetobacteraceae bacterium
AATCAAACAGGCTGGGGGAAACCGGCCTGGAGGCACGCCGGTGCCGGTGATCGGGCCGGACCGGCGGGATCTTTTTCTGCTCTCGGGCATCGCGGCGCAGGCTGCCTCGTTCGGCATCAAGGGCATGCGCGACGCGAAGCCCGACCGTTATCTCGAGGAGGGCGACGTGCTCGAACTGGCCGGACGCCGGCTGGAGGTGCTTCTGGTGCCCGGCCATACGCCGGGTCACGTGGTGTTCCTCGATCGCGCGGCACGGGTGCTGATCGCCGGCGACACCTTGTTCTCCGGTTCCGTCGGCCGGACCGACTTCCCGTATGGCGATGGACCGCTGCTGATCCGCTCGATCAAGGAGAAACTGCTGCCGCTGGGCGACGATGTCGTGGTGTTCCCTGGCCATGGTCCCGCCACGAGCATTGGTGATGAACGCCGGAGCAGCCCGTTCCTGCGTTGAGATTTCCGCTTGTTTCAAGGTTCTGCTATGAGGCCGCTCTATATCGGCAGCGAGATCTATCGATACTCCTCGTTCGGGGGCTTGCACCCGCTATCGATCGCGCGTGTCAGCGTCGCGACCGACCTGTGCCGGGCGATGGGCTGGCTCGACGATGCCGCCTACCGCACCGCGCCGATGGCCGACATCCATGAAGTGCTGCGTTTTCATGATCCGGATTATGTCGAGGCCCTGCGGCGTGCCGAACGGGAACAGGCCGTGGACGACCGGATGCGCACGCAATACCGGCTCGGCGTCGGCGACAACCCGGTCTATCCGGAGATGTATCGCCGTCCGATGACCGGTGCCGGCGGCCTGATGCTGGCAGCCCGTCTGACCGCCTCGGGAGCGGCGCCGATCGTGCATTGTCCAGGAGGCGGCACGCATCATGGCCGGCCCGGCCGCGCGGCTGGCTTCTGCTTTCTCAACGACGTGGTGCTGGGGCTGATGGTCTGGCGCGAGCTCGGCCTGCGGCGGATCGCCTATGTCGATATCGACGCCCATCACGGCGACGGGGTTCAGGATGCCTTCGACGACGAGCCGGAGGTGTTCACCTTCAGCATTCACGAGGCGATGCGCTGGCCGTTGCGCAAGCAGGAGCTTGGCGCAGACCCGCGCGGCAGTGGCCTGGCGCACGACCGCGCCGGCGGTGCCGCACGCAATTTCCCGGTGCCTGCCGGTCTCAACGACACGGAGATGCGTCTGCTGATCGAGCAGGCGGTGCTGCCCCTGCTGCTCGCCCACCGTCCCGCCGCGATCTTCCTGCAATGCGGCGCCGATGCGCTGGAGGAGGATCCGCTGTCGCGGCTCGCCTTGTCCAACAACGCGCATGTCGAGGTGGCGAGCCGGCTTCGGGATATCGCCGCCGCCCGCAACATCCCTCTCATCGTCACCGGCGGCGGCGGCTACAACCCATACAGCACCGGCCGTTGCTGGGCCTGCGTATGGGCTGCCCTGAACGGGATCGCGGTTCCGGACCATGCGACGCCCGAGGCCGAGGCAGTGTTGCGTTCCTTGCATTATCCTCGCGCCGCCGGGCGTAATCCGCCGCTGCACTGGCTGACCACCTTGCGCGATCCGCCTCGCGAGGGTCCTGTGCGCGACGCGGTGCGCCAGTTGGCGGTGCAGGCTCTCGAGGAGGTCGTCTAGTCCATGGGTTCGCTTTGGATATCGAGGGTGATGCTTCCGGCTCTAATGCTGCTGGCTGGCACGTTCCAGGCGCAGGCGCAGGATACCGCGTCCGAGCCGACCCAGGCTCAGCCGGAGCTGCAGAAGCAGGCCCTGACCGTCGTCTCGCGCGGCGGCATACGACATGATTTCTCGGTCGAACTGGCGCGCACGCCGCGCGAGCAGCAGGTCGGCCTGATGTTCCGCACGTCGATCCCGGACAAAGGCGGCATGCTGTTCATCTGGCCCTATCCGCAGCAGAGCGAGATGTGGATGGAGAACTGCCCGGTTCCCGAGGACATGCTGTTCGTCGACGGCGACGGCGTCATTCGCCACATCGCCGAGGACACGGTGCCGCAAAGTCTGGCCCACATCTCCAGCCATGGGACCGCAAAGGCCACGGTCGAGCTGCAGGGCGGCATCACCGCGAAGCTGGATATCCGCGTTGGCGACCGTATCGAGAACAAGACGTTCGATCAGGCGAAGTCTGCCGGGGGCTGATGCCGA
>CAXSEE010000245.1:4050-5793 GCA_964235615.1 uncultured Acetobacteraceae bacterium
TCCGCGGGAGACCTCGGTGAACAGGTCCGCGGTATCGGGGTCGCCTGCCTCGTCAACCTCGTCGATGCTTTCGCGTACCGAGTTGGCGAACACGGCATAGCGGTCGATCAACGCCGCGAGATGATCGGCGACCCGGTAGATGTCGGTCGGATAGGCCGTCAGCTGGCTGCTCTTGGTGATGTCCTGGGTGGTGCCGTAGGCGGTGCCGCCAAGAGCGGTGACGCGCTCGGCCATCTTGTCGTTCCAGTCGTCCTGCAAGGTGCGGAAGCCGTCGAGCATCTCGTGAATGCCGATGAACTGCGGCCCCTTCAGGTTCCAGTGCGCCTGCTTGGTGATCAGCGCGAGGTCGAGCCCGTCCGCCAGACGGGAGTTGAGCAGCGAGATCGCCACGTTGCGCGCGTTGGACGGCATGGTGTTGCGGGTGGTGTGCAGGCGCGGCTTGACTTGGCCTGACTTCGAACTAGTCGACATGAGTGGTTCCTTCGACTGGAATGGTTGGATCTGTTGCCGCTGCTGAACGCGGCATCGTGGAAGGTGTTGCGTGATATGCTCCGGGCGTGCATCCGGCCTGGGTGGAGATGGCGACGGCAACCCTTGCTGCAAGCTTGCTTGCGCTCGGTCGCCCCACGGCGCAAGAGCGTGCGCGACCCAATGATGTGCTTCAGTTGATGATGTTCAGGACGGCCGCATGACGATCTTGGTAACCGGTTGCGCGGGCTTCATCGGCGCTCACGTCGCTAGCGCGCTGCTGGCCAGGGGCGAGCGGGTCGTGGGCGTCGACAATCTCGACACCTACTACGATCCCCGCCTCAAGCAGGGGAGGCTGGACCGCGTGCTGGCGGATCCGGCGTTCCGCTTCGAGCGGCTTGACGTCACCGACCGCGACGGCCTTGCCCTGCTGTTCGCCGCCGAGCCCGGGATCCGGGGGATCGTGCATCTGGCAGCCCAGGCTGGTGTGCGTCATTCGCTGGTCGATCCCTACGCCTATGTCTCGGCCAACGTGCTGGGTCACGTGACCCTGCTCGAAGCGGCACGCCGCCTGGAGCGGCTGGAGCATCTGGTGTTCGCCTCTTCCTCCTCGGTCTACGGGCTGAACGAGATCCTGCCGTTCCGCGAGACCGACCGTGTCGATGCCCCGAGCTCGCTCTATGCCGCCACCAAGCGTTCTGGCGAGCTGATCTCGCACGCCTATGGGCATCTGTTCGGGCTGCGGCAGACCGGGCTGCGCTTCTTCACCGTCTACGGACCCTGGGGCCGGCCCGACATGGCCTACTACTCGTTCGCCCGGGCCATCGCCGATGGCAAGGCCATCACGCTCTACGAAGGCGACGGCCTGGCCCGCGATTTCACCTATATCGACGACGTCACCGACGGCGTGCTGCGCGTGCTGGACCGGCCTCCGGAGGCGAGCGCGCCCACGCGTCTGCTCAATATCGGCAACCACCGCAGCGAACCGGTGGCGTTGCTGGTCTCGTTGCTGGAGCGGTCGCTGGGACGGCGCGCCACGATCCGGCTCATCCCGCGCCCGGGCACGGATATCGAGGCGAGTTGGGCCTCGGTCGATGCCATTCGCGAGGTCACCGGATGGGTCCCGAGCACGCGTCTGGAGCAGGGGATTCCGCGTTTTGTCGATTGGTTCCGGTCGTTCCATGACATCGGCTGATGCAGCAAATATGGCGATTGTTATATTTTCCGCATTGACGGTGGTGGGGTGTGGGCCTAAATCCCGGTTCACCGTGTTGG
>CAXSEE010000246.1:0-5780 GCA_964235615.1 uncultured Acetobacteraceae bacterium
CGAAATACGGCGTCATCGACGTGTTTCATTTCCAGAATGTAGAAGGCCTGACAGGCTCCTTCTTCCATCAGGTCAGGGCTGAGTTTCCGGAAGCGCGGCTCATCTACTCGGTCCATAACTATAGCGCGGTCTGCGCCCAGGTCGACCTCTGGTTCCAGGAAAGAAAAGTCTGCACCGACTATCGCGACGGCCTGGACTGCACGCGCTGCTTCACCGAGCGCGAGACGTCCAGCGAGTATCGCAGTGGGCGGCGCCGGCGTCCTGCCGTCGAGTTCGCCAACAAGTTCACGCCACAACTCGCGCAGGCAAAGCGCGACCTGGTGGCACGGCTGAAAAGCCGATCGTCCGGTGGTGGCGCGCAGACGGAGACAGAGAACCCGCCGCTCACTGCGGAGAACACGAACAGTCTCGACCCGGTCGTGATCAGCGACAAGGATGGAGACGGCACGCCCTATCGCAATTTCCGCAAGACGAATATCGAGATATGCGACACCGTCTTCGATCACGTGCTGGCGGTGTCCGAGCGTACGAAACAGGTGATGCTGGCACAGGGCGTACAGCCTCATAATGTTTCGGTTTCCTATATCGGCACGGCACACAAGGCCATCTTCGACCAGGCAGTGCGGATCACCGGCATAGGTGGCCAACTGCATATCGCATATCTCGGCTACATGCGTCGCAGCAAGGGATTCAACCTGCTGCTTCAGGCGCTGGAGATGCTGCCCGATGCCGTCGCGCGCGGCATATCGCTGACCGTGGCCGCCAAGCGTTCCCATGACCCATCGGCCTACAAGTGCCTGTGCGAAGTGGCACCCCGGTTCGCGGCATTCCGCTATTTCGACGGCTTCACCCACAAGACGCTCGACACCGTTCTGGAAGGCGTCAACCTCGGCATCGTGCCGCCGATCTGGGAGGACAACCTGCCGCAGGTCGCCATCGAGATGGTCTCCCGCGGAATACCGGTCTTGACGTCGGACCGTGGCGGCGCACAGGAAATTGCCGGCAACCCCGACTTCATTTTCGAGGGCGGATCCGTCGCCAGCCTGCAAGGGCGCCTGACCGCGTTCAGCACCGGCGAGATCCCGCTGGCGGGGTTCTGGGACGGTCCGATCCGGATCTATTCCATGGAGCAGCATGTCGAGGATCTCCTGACATATTACAATCCTCGAATCGCTCTCGAACCGGCCCCCACGGCTCCCGAGCCGGCCCCGGTCGAACGTCTCCTGAGCGATGCGATCGCATGAGACCGCGTGGAGCATGCCGTAGTCCGGGACTGTAAGGTCGGCGGCAATAGGCGGGCCGAAGATGAGGCAGATACGCTGCAACGCCTTCGACATGGCGACTGTCGGCCACATCCAGCAGGGCCTGTGGACTCACCCGCGCGACCAGTCGCGGCGCTATTGCGATCCGGCATACTGGACCAAACTAGCGCGACTGCTGGAGCGCGGGCTGTTCGACGGGCTGTTCCTCGCCGACATACTCGGCGTCTATGACGTGTATGGCGGCACTCCCGATGCCGCGCTGCGCGAGGCGGTGCAGGTGCCGTTGCTCGATCCGATGCCACTGGTCGCGGTCATGGCGGCCGCGACCACGCATCTCGGCTTCGGCGTCACCGCCAATCTCGCCTACGAGCCGCCCTATCTGTTCGCGCGCCGGATGAGCACGCTGGACCATCTGAGCGGCGGCCGCATCGGCTGGAACATCGTCACCGGCTATCTCGACAGCGCCGCGCGTGCCGCCGGCTACCAGCAGCAGATGGCGCATCAGGACCGCTACGACTTCGCCGACGAATACATGGAAGCGGTCTACGCGCTCTGGGAGGGCAGCTGGGCGGACGACGCGGTGCGCCACGATGCGGCCGGACGCGTCTACACCGATCCCGCAAGGGTGCGCCGCGTGCGGCATGACGGACCCCAGCACAGGCTCGACGCCGTGCATCTCTGCGAGCCGTCGCCGCAGCGCACGCCGGTGCTCTACCAGGCCGGCAGCAGCGAGCGCGGACGTGCGTTCGCCGCCCGGCATGCCGAATGCGTGTTCGTCAACGGCAGCACGAAGGCGGAGGTCGCGCGCCTGGTCGCCGACCTGCGTGCCCGGGCCGCACCACGGCCGATCCTGGTCTTCGTGGGCGCGACCGTCATCACCGGCGCGGACGACGCGGCAGCCAATGTGCTGTTCGACGAGTATCGCGCGCATGCCAGCATCGAGGGCGCACTGGCCCACGCGTCGGCCAGCCTCGGGATCGACTTTGCCGCCTATGATTGGGACGAGCCCGTCGGCGCCGGCTCAGGTCGCGCCATCACCAGCAACGTCGACGCCGTGACGCGTGCCGCGGGGGTTGGTTTCACCAAGCGTCAGTTCGTGGATCGCCTGGTGCTCGGCAGCCGGCAGACCCCGATCGTCGGCGGCCCCGGAACGGTCGCGGACGCGCTGGAGGGCTGGGTCGAGACCGCGGACGTGGACGGGTTCAACCTGTCCCGGACCGTGATGCCGGAATGCCTGGAGGCCTTCATCGATCACGTGGTCCCGGTGCTGCAGGCGCGCGGCGTCTACAAGACCGGCTACGGCACCGGCACCTATCGCGAACGGCTGTTCGGCGCCGGGCCGCGTCTGCCGGCGACGCATCCGGCAGCGGCGTATCGCTGGGACTGATCCAGCGCCTGTGGCGGCGGCGCCTCTGTGCGATATCATCTTGACAGCACCGTTGGGGCACGAACAGGCAACGTGACAACAAGCCGTTCCGATACTCAGGTCCTGGCTCGATCATCAGAGGCGTGCTTTTCCTGAACCCTTTTCGCACCTTGCCGCCTCTATGATGCTGGAGGGTGCAGATGGCGACATGGGCGAGCGGTGAGTTGGTTGAGGCGGCCCGGCGCGGCGAGCCGGGTGCGATCGAGCGGTTGCTCTCCCAGGCCCGACCGGATCTGCGACGGATCGCACGCCGGGCGTGCCGCGGCCCGGAGGACGCGGAGGACGCCGTGCAGCACGCGCTCTGGGCGCTGCACCGTCAGGTCGGCGCGTTGCGCACCGCCTCGGCTGTGGCAGCCTGGCTGTTCCGCGTGATCGAGCGCGAGTGCCGGAGGCTCTTGGGGGTGAGACAGCCGCATGCGTTGCCGTTGCCCCTGGAGACTTTGGAGGCGACGTCCGTGCCTTCGGGCCTGCGGCACGATCTCGCGCATGCGATCGAGGCCTTGGCCGAGCCATACCGGGCAGCGCTGATCCTGCGCGACGTCGAGGAACTGACCGCGCCCGAAGCAGCATCGGTGCTCGGCATCACGCCGGAGGCTTTGAAGAGCCGCCTGCATCGCGCACGGGCCGAGGTGCGCGAGCGCTTGGCCGCCGGGGGCTATTTGTCCGGAGGTGACCTATGACGGCGTTGGCCTGGCATCTGTCGCGCGGCCTCGGCGCCGCCGCGCTGATCGCCACGGCTTTCCTCCCGCATGCCGGTCCGTCTTGGCTGGCATTGCTTCTCCTGCCCGCAGCCGTGTTCCTGCTGCGCGGCTGCCCCATGTGCTGGCTGCTCGGGTTGGCCGAACGCCTGCGCGCACTTTCCACCCAGCGAGGTTGACCGATGCCCTACCAGGACCCTGCCGATTTTCGCCTGCTGCCCGAGATGGTCCGACTCGCTCCGCCAGAAGCGGAGGCGTTCCTGGCGTTCGACAAGGCCGTCGGCCGCGGCGACGGCGCGATCCCACCCAAGTACCGGGAACTGATCGCGCTCGCCGTCGCGCTGACAACGCAATGCGGCTACTGCCTTGACGTGCACACCGGACGCGCCCTGGAGGCAGGCGCCACGCGCGAAGAGCTGGCCGAGACGGCATTCATCGCGGCGTCCCTTCGGGCCGGAGCAGCGCTTGGCCACGGGCTGATGATGCTGCGACTGGCCGAGCAGGGGGGACGGGCAGACCGGTCAGCTCCCGCGTAGCCACGTCCACAAACGCAGACGTGTCTGGGCCGCACCAACCCCAGTTTCGCTTCACAATCCCGGCGACGGTGTTTTTGCTCGGCCCGACTTCACGTCCGACCAGGCGGTAGCTCCGGCCCAGGCGACGAGAGCCGATGCTTCAACTGACCGGGCGTGGCGTGCGGCCTGGCGGCTGGTTGGTCCGGCACATGATCGGCATGTCGGCCGCCTACATCGCCACCGTGAGCGCGTTTGCGGTCGTAACCCTCACTGCCTTGCCGCGCCCGGTCGCCCTCCGGCAGGGAACACACTCCCGGGGAGATCCTGCGCGAGCGCGCGGGACCAAGAGAGCCGCGAACGGTGGTCTAGCGCTTGAGCTTGTAACCCGTTTTGAAGATCCACCAGACCACCGCGAGACACAGCGCCAGGAACACCAGGGTCATGCCCAGGCTGACCCCCACCCTGATGTCCGAGCTGCCGAAGAAGCTCCAGCGGAAGCCGCTGACCAGATAGACCACCGGGTTGAACAAGGTGACCGTGCGCCAGAACGGCGGCAGCATGCCGATCGAGTAGAAGCTGCCGCCGAGGAAGGTCAGCGGCGTCACGACCAGCGTCGGCACCAGGTTCAGCTTCTCGAAACTGTCGGCCCAGATGCCGATGATGAAGCCGAACAGGCTGAAGGTGATCGAGGTCAGCACCAGGAACGCGACCATCCAGAGCGGGTGGGCGATGCCGAACGTGACGAACAGGCGTGCCGTGGCCAGGGTGATCAGTCCCAGGATGATGGACTTGCTGGCCGCGGCGCCGACGTAGCTGAGGATGATCTCGGCCGTCGAGACCGGGGCGGACAGCAGCTCGTAGATGGTGCCGATGTATTTCGGCAGATAGATCGCGAACGAGGCGTTGGCGATGCTCTGGGTCAGCAGCGAGAGCATGATCAGCCCCGGCACGATGAAGGCACCGTAGCTGACCCCGTCGATATGGGTCATGCGGCTGCCGATGGCGGCGCCGAACACCACGAAATACAGCGAGGTCGACAGCACCGGGGAGGCAATGCTCTGCAGCAGGGTGCGCCAGGTGCGGCTCATCTCGAACAGGTAGATCGCCCGGACGGCGTGAAGATTGATCATGGTCCGGGATGCACCAGGCTGACGAAGATCTCCTCGAGCGAGCTCTGCCGCGTCTGCAGGTTGGCCACCTCAATCCCCAGTGCGTCGAGCTGGCGCAGCAGGGCGGTGATGCCGGTGCTCTCGGCCTGCGCGTCATAGGTGTAGACCAGCTCGATGCCGTCCTGCGCGAGCTCCAGCCGCCACTGCGAAAGTGACGCGGGCAGTGCCGCGAGGCGATGTTGCAGATGCAGCATCAGTTGCGACTTGCCCAGCTTGTTCATCAGCACGGTCTTGTCCTCGACCAGGATGATGCGCCCCTGGCTGATCACGCCGATGCGGTCGGCCATCTCCTCGGCCTCCTCGATGTAGTGCGTGGTCAGGATGATGGTGACGCCGTCCGCGCGCAGCCCGCGCACCATCTGCCACATGTCGCGTCGCAGCTCGACGTCGACGCCGGCGGTGGGCTCGTCGAGGAACAGGATGCGCGGCTCGTGCGACAGCGCCTTGGCGATCATCACCCGCCGCTTCATGCCGCCGGACAGGGTGATGATCTTGCTGTGGCGCTTGTCCCACAGCGAGAGGTCGCGCAGGATCTTCTCGATATAGGCGGAGTTGGCCGGCTTGCCGAACAGGCCGCGGCTGAAGCTGACGGTCGCCAGCACCGTCTCGAATGCATCCGTGCTCAGCTCCTGCGGCACCAGGCCGATCGTGCTGCGGGCGGCGCGGTAGTCGCGGACGACGTCATGCCCGTCCGCCAGCACGACGCCGCC
>CAXSEE010000247.1:0-5767 GCA_964235615.1 uncultured Acetobacteraceae bacterium
TCCAGCGCAGCAGTTCTACTCCCTCGCAGGATAGTCCAGTCCACAGATCGCAGGACCACCTCGTCCGCTTCAGAAATTCGCGACAGAACCGTTTCTGCGCCCCCAGCCGCCGAGCTCAGTTAGGGGCTCAGGCGCGGCGCCGGCTCGCCTCCTGCAGGCGGTCCTTGATCGCCTTCCAGTACGTCGGCCCGATGCGGATGCGGTTCCCGTCGGCGAGCTGCGCTTCCCAAGCGCCGAGGCCGACGTGTCGCACATCGCGGAGCTCGGCGACGCGCACCACCGACGACCGGCGCAGGCGAACGAAGGTCTCCGGGTCCAGCCGCTCGGCCAACCGCGTCAGTGTCTCGTTGAGCATGAACTGTGCCCGTGCCGTCCACAGCCTGACGAAATCGCCTTCGGCGTCGATCCGGGTGATGTCGGCGATATCAATACGGTGCATGGCGCCGCGGTGCGGCACCCAGAGATGGTCGGGCGGCGCCGGGTGCGCGAGCGGCCCCGGGATGTTGCGGAGGCGGCGTACCCGGACAAGCGCGCGCTCCAGGCGCTCCCGCTGCACCGGCTTGAGCAGGTAGTCCACCGCGGACACATCGAACGCCCGCACCGCGTGCGCGTCGGAGGCGGTGCAGAACACGATCGCGGGCGGTCGCTCCCCCAGGGCGGAGGCGGCCGCCACCGCGATGCCGTCCAGGTCCGGCATGGAGATGTCGAGCAGCACCAGATCGGGAGCCAGGGCACGGATCCTCCCGATCGTGTCGAGACCATCCACGGCCTCGCCGACGACCGATACCCCGACGAGATTGGCGCACAGCACCAACAAACGCTGCCGTGCGACCGGCTCGTCGTCGGCGACGAGGGTGCGGAGCGGCGGATCCGTCACGGCACCGGAACCGTCACCCGCGGCCACGCCAGGATTGGCACCGTCAGCTCGTTCCTCATGCCGCCGGCTGGGCAGGGCCGGAACTCGAAGCGGGCGCCGCGGTCGTAGCGCAGCGCCAGCCTGGCGGCCACATTGGCCAGGCCGACGCCGTGTCCCCCCTCGGCCGCTCCGCCGGGCCCGTCGTTCTCAACGGCAAGCACTAGCGAGCTCCCGTCGCGGCGCGCGGTGATCGTGATCCGCACCGGGCGGCTGGTCCGAGCGACGGCGTGGCGCATGACATTCTCCATGATCGGCTGCAGGATTAGGGCCGGGACGGCGCAGTCCAGCAACGCGTCGGGCACGTCGGTGACCACCTGAAGCCGGTCGCCGAAGCGCACCTGCTCGATCCGAAGGTAGAGCATCTGCAGCCGCAGCTCCTCGGCCAGCGGGATGTCGGAGGAGGCGTCCGCCGTAAGCGTCGCGCGCAGGAACGACGACAGCGCGTCGACCGTGCGGTCCGCCGCCGAGGCGTCGCCCGTGAGGATGAGGCCGGACACGGTGTTCAGCGCGTTGAACAGGAAGTGCGGATCGAGCTGGAGTCGCAGCGCGCGCAGCTCGGCCGAGCGCATCGCGGCCTCGTTCGCGGCGGCGCGTCGCAGCGCATCGCGCGTCGTCACCTCATGCCCGACCGCAACCGAGAGCACCGACCAGGCGGCGAAGACGAAGTAGTTGTCGGTCAGTGAATACAACACCTCCCCGAACAGGGTCAGGTGCATGTCCATGTCCATATCGCGCAGGTAGTACTGCGGCGCGAACACAAACATGACGTTGTAGTTGATCACCGACAGCAGCGCCGCGGGCGGGGCGGAGAATAGCAGGGCAAGCGTGAGCCGCCGCGACGTGTCGCTCGCCTCGCAGCGCGCGAGCAGGGCGTAGAGGCCGACCGACATGCCGACCGCGACGAGGGCGGTCAGCGCGTGGCGCTCCATCAGCATGAACGGGTGGGTGAAGCCATACATCACGCACCGGACCATCGCCGTAGCGAGGTAGAGCACCCAGGCCGCGACCGCGGTGCCGAGCGCGAAGCGCCGGGTCGACAGCCTCGCGGGCACGAGCTTCGGCCTCGGGTCGGGGAGCGCATCCATGGTTCCATTTAGACGGTGCGGCAGCGGTCGCCCAGCGCCGAATTCGGGCATTCGCCGAGCGGAATCGGGCGTTCGCCGAACCGTCGCTTCCGCGCGGCGCCGGGAGCCGGGACTATCGATCGCATCCGAACCGGAAGGGTCTGCATCCTTGCCTCACCGTCCTTCTCCCGCCGTGGCGGGACTGTTCTGCTTTGCCGTGATGTCCGGGATCGCGCCGTCCAGCGGCGCCGAGCTGAACCTGGAGCAGGCGGCGCGCGCGCCCAACCGGTCGCCGAACTTCGTCATGCGGGATCCGGCACGCCATCCAATCGAGGAGCTGCACTTCTTCGGCGTAACGCCGCGCTCGAGCGTGGTGGAGATCTGGCCGGGCGGCGGCTACTGGACCGAGATCCTGGCGCCGTTCCTGCACGACCGAGGCAAGTATACCCTCGCCGTCGACGTGCCGGACGGTGAGCCGGAAGGACAGAACTTCGCGCTCGGGCCGAAGTTCGCGGCGCGGCTCGACGCTGACCCAGCCGATTACGGCCGCATCCGCTACGACTTCTTCGGAGCAAAGCAGAGCAACCTCGCCCCGAACAGCGCCGACATCGTGCTGACGTTCCGGAACCTGCACAACTGGGTCAACCAGGGCGACTCGACCAGGTTGCTCGCCGCCATCTACCGCCTGCTGAAGCCCGGCGGCATCCTTGGCGTGGAGGACCACCGCGGTAACCCCCGCCTGCCGCAAAACCCGAAGGCGGCCTACGGCTACCTGCGCCAGGACTACGCGGTCGCCCTGGTGGAACGGGCGGGCTTCAAGCTGGTGGCCACCTCGGAGATCGACGCCAACCCGCGCGACACGGCCGACTACCCGCGCGGGGTCTGGACGCTGCCCCCAAGCTACGCCCTCGGCGACAAGGATCGCGCCCGGTATCAGGCAATCGGCGAGGCCGACAACTTCGTGCTCAAGTTCAGGAAGCCGCAATGACCGCGGTGGATCGCCGAGCCCTGTTGGAGCCGGTTGATGCCGATCACGATCCAGAGGCCTGGATGACGAGGCTGACACGACGCGAGGCGTTCGTGCTGGCCGCCTCGACGATCCTTATGCCCCGCAGCGGGTATGCGGATCCTGCTATACCCACCATGTGGGACCTGACAGCCCTCTATCCCACACCTGACGCCTGGATTGCGGAGCGCGCGGCGGTCCTCGGCGCGCTGCCAAGGCTCCTCGCTTTCAAGGGCCGGCTCGGCGACGGCGCCGCAACGCTGAGCGCGGCGCTGCGCCTGCGGTCTGACCTGGACCGCCGCAGGGACCGCCTGAAAACCTACGCAACGCTGAAGGCCGACGAGGATCTGCGGGACGCTTCCGGCCAGGAACGAAGCCAACTCGCCGACGATCTCGACGGCCAAGTTAAGAGGGCCGGCGCCTGGATCGAGCCCGAGCTGCTGAGGCTCACACCCGACCGGCTCGATGCCGAACTCGGCACGGACCCTTCCCTGTCCAGGTTCCGGTTCTTCCTGACGGACCTGAGGCGCCAATCCACGCATGTCCTGGACGCCGAGGCGGAGTCGCTCCTCGCAGCCGCCGATACCCCACTGGACGGCACCGCGCGCGGTCGCGACCAGCTCGTGGGTGCCGACATGCCGTGGCCGGAGGTCACGCTGACGCGGGGCAGGGTGCGGCTCGACTACCCGGCCTTCGAGGCCCACCGCGTTGACCGGAACCAGGACGACCGCAAGACGGTCTACCGATCGTTCTTCGGGACGTTCAGGTCCTTCGAGGGCACGTTGGGAGAGCTGCTGTCCAGCAAGCTGGAAGCGAACGTCTTCAAGGCAACCTCCCACCGGTATCCGTCGGCACTCGCGGCCGCGCTAGCCCCCGCCGCGATCCCGGAGGGGGTCTACAAGACCATGGTGGCGGAAACTAACGCGGGACTGCCCGTGCTCCAGCGCTACCTCGACATCCGCCGGCGAATGCTCGGGCTGTCCGAGTTGAGCTACCACGATCTCTACGTGCCCATGACGACGACGAACCCGAGCTTCGACATCGCCGCCAGCCGCCGCCACGTCCTGGAGGCGGTGACGCCCCTGGGTTCCGCCTATGTCTCACGCCTCGCCACGATCACCGCGGCGGGCTGGATGAACACGTATCCGAGCCGAGGCAAGGCTTCAGGCGGCTACATGAACCCTGGGGCCTACGACGTCCACCCTTATGTCTTGCTCAACCATACGGGCGACTACGAGGGCATGACCAGCTTCGCGCACGAGTTCGGCCACGCCATGCACAGCGTCCTGGACGACAAGAACCAGCCTTACGAGTTGTCAAAGTATCCAATCTTCCTTGCCGAGATCGCCTCAACGGTCAACGAGCAGCTGTTGGCCGAACACATGCAGCGGACGGCGAGGACCAGGGATGAAAAACTATTCTACCTGGTGCAGCTCTGCGAGCTCCTGAGGACGACCTACTTCCGCCAGTCCATGCTGGCCGAGTTCGAGCTGCGGGTTTATGAGGCGGCACAGGATGACCAAGCCTTAACGGGCACTCGCTTCACCGCGCTCTACCTGGACCTGCTGAGGCGCTACCACGGCCCGAACGTGGGGATCGATCCGCTGTATGGCGTCGAATGGGCCTCCATCGGGCACTTCTACTACAACTTCTACGTCTACCAGTATGCGACCTCGATTGCCGCCGCCACGTTCTTTGTAGGGCGCATCCTTGCCGGGGGCCTGTCCGAACGCGAGACGTACCTAAACGTCCTCAGGGCGGGCGGATCGGATCATCCGACGGCCATCCTGCAACGTGCCGGCCTCGACATGACGTCGCCCACCCCCTACCGGGCGCTGGTGTCCAAAATGGACGCAATCCTGGATGCCATCGAAAGGTTGGCGGCCTAGGAGGTTCTGTCGCAAACTTCCGAAGCGGACGAGGTGGTCCTGCGATCTGTGGACTGGACTATCCTGCGAGGGTGTCGATATTCCTTAAATCGGGCCTGCCGCACATTCTGTGCTAATTGATGATCTGAAGAGGCAGCATACGGGCGCGCAGTAGCGTGACGCCTGCACGACCATACATTGAACGTTTGATTGTCTTCAGCCGGCTGATCTGACCTTCGGTCTGCCCATTGCTCCACGGCTCAGTGACGGCATTGCGAACTGCGTCGAGGTCGCCTTGTAGCGTTCGTGCAAAGCGCTGCAAGGCGTAGACGCCGGAGTGGTAGGCTTCGTCCAGCCAAAGATCCAGCCTGGTGCCATCGCGGCCGCGAAGGATGCCGCGGAAGCGCATTGCAAAGGCCCGCATGACGGAAAAGTCGGTGGACGAGGTCTTCAGCGCATCAACAGCAATTGCCTGGCGTGGCGTCAGCTGCGCCCTTGGCTTGATGCAAAGGCTGGAGGCAATTCGTGGCGAGATCTGCCGTCCTGTCGTAGGGTCTTGGGCGAGCAGGCCCGTCGAGTGCGGTGCGATCTTGCTCGGCGCGTTCTCTGTCTTCCGCCGCCACGACGAGACGAACTGTGAGAGATGCGTATAGCAGCCTGTAAAGCCGAGATGCTGGATCTCGATGAAGAGGCGACGGACGATAGTGCATCCTTCGGCCCACCGGCGGGAAAGGTGGCCCTGGTAGTAGGCCGGCGATCTTGGGGTCGGCGCCATGGCGTTGCGTTCAGGCAAGGTTTGTAGACGTATCCATTTGTCGACCCGCACGCGGCTGAGACCGAGTTCCTCGGCGATCGCCTTGGCCGTCTTGCCGGCATCATACAGCAGCCGGACCTGTTCGAACCTGGCCTGCCG
>CAXSEE010000248.1:0-5722 GCA_964235615.1 uncultured Acetobacteraceae bacterium
CCGGTGTCGTCGCTGGACATCTCCGTGCGTGCGCAGATCCTGAACCTGCTGGCGTCGCTGCAGGACCGGTTGGGCGTGGCCTACGTCTATATCTCGCACGATCTGAGTTCGGTGCGGTTCATCTCCACCCACGTGGCGGTGATGTATCTCGGCCGCATCGTCGAGATCGGCGCGGTGGACGAGATCTTCGCGCGCCCGCGGCACCATTATACGGCGGCGTTGATCAGTGCCATTCCGGTGCCGAGCCCCGGGGCCGTGGACCGGCGCTTGCACCTGCGCGGCGAGGTGCCGAGTGCCATGGACCGTCCGACCGGCTGCCCGTTCCACCCCCGCTGCGCCGCGGCCCTGCCGGTCTGCCGCGAACAGGACCCGCCGCTGCAACCGATGGGCCCGGATATCCAGGCTGCGTGCCACAATCCCGTATGATGAACTGGAAACCCTCATGACCACCGAGTCCCCGATCGCGAGCCGGCGCACCGTGCTGCAGGCCTCGCTCGCCACGGCGCTGACCGCGGCGGCCGGGCCCGGCAAGGCGGCGACGCCCTTCTTCAAGTTGTATATGATGATCCCCAACAACCAGCCGGCGCGGATGGTGTGGGGCACGTTGGCAGCGGCGCAGATGTCACGCATCGGCATCGACGTGGTTTCCAGCTTCGTGCCGTTCTCGGTGATCGCGCCGCGGCGGGCTCGCGGCGACGGCAAGAGCCATGTCGATGGCGGGTGGGACTGCTATCTAGAGCGTAACTATTACGCGTCCATCGAGCCGTCGCCGTATACGCTGTTCGGCAGCTCCGAGATGCCGCCCAACGGCCAGAACTTCTATTACGTGGACGACAAGGAGATCGACCGGTCGCTGCTGGCCGTGGCCAATAGTCTGCAGGAGGCCGACCGGGTGAAAGCGTACCACGATTTCGAGAAGCGTTGGTACGACATCCAGCCGATGACGATCCTGTTCTATCCGCAGGACGTGATCGCGGTGAACCCGAAGCTGAGCGGGTTCGACGCCACGACCTACATGCCGACCTTCTACCCCCGGCCCGAGCATTGGACGATCGAGGGGGCCGGGGCCGACGCCACCGCGGCGTTCGCCTCCTGGCCGGTGCCGAGTTCGCTGATCCCGATGTACTGCATCGGCTACCACGAGTCGAACGTCTTCGGGCCAGCCTATAACTGCCTGTATGAATATCGCAGCTGGCAAGACAAGACGCTGATCCCCTCGCTCGCCACCGGCACCACCATGTCCGAGGACGGCAAGCACTGGGTGGTGACGCTGCGACAGGGCGTGAAGTGGCACTCGGGCGAGGAGTTCACCGCGGCGGACGTCAAGTTCACCTGGGATACCATGCTGAACAAGGCCTATGGCTCGCAGATGCAGGCCACCTCGGCGCGGGTATTCGGCGATGCGGGTGCCTACAAGGTCACCGGCAGATATGAGATCACGGTCGATCTGCCGGCCTACAGCCTCGATTTCTTCAACACCATCCTCGCCACCTTCGCGATCATGCCGGAGCACGCCTACAAGGACATCAAGCCGGAGGCGCTGCGCAGCCACCCGGTCAGCACCTGGCTCGGCAGCTACAGCGTCAAGACGTCGGACGGCAAGAGCTACACCGCACATGGCGCCGTCGGCACCGGGCCGTGGATCCCCACGGGGTTCGACCCGTCCCGCAAGGCCTATGGCTACAAGCGCAACGAAGCGTATTGGAAGCCGCACACCGGCAACGCCAAAACCTTCTACGTCGTCAACATCAACGGCACGGACGCGGTACTGAGTGCGCTGAAGGCCGGCGAGATCGACGCGCACGACCCGATGTACGATATCGGCCCCGTCGTCAGCACGGTCGATGCGAGCTGGGGCAAGGTGGTGACGTTCGACTCGTACAAGTGGCAGCACGTCTGCTACAACCTGAAGCATCCGGTGTTCGGCGTTGGCATCGAGACGCCGCTCGGGAGGAGCGATCCGTCGCGCGCCGCGGAGGCCGCCGCCTATATCCGCCAGGCCATCAGCCACGCCATGCCGCGCGACCAGATCGTCAAGGAGATCGCTGGCGGGTATGGCGCGCCGGGCACGGTGCCGATGGCCTGGTCGGCGCCGGAATACGACCATGACCTGCTGAAGCCGATTGCCTATGACCTCGATCTGGCCCGCAAATACATGGAAATGGCCGGCTACAAATACTGAGGGAGCCCGCGCCATGCGCAAGAGCCAGATGAAACTCGGACTGTCGATGCGCTATCTCGGCTACCACGACGCTGCCTGGCGCCATCCGGAGGTGCCGCCGGGTGGGGCGACGGACTTCAGCTACTTCCTCAACAGCGCGCTCGCGGCCCAGCGCGGCAAGTTCGACATGGTGTTCTTCGCCGACGGGATCGGCGTGCGGGCCGACGACGATCCGCCCGGCTCGCTCGCCCGCACCAACCGCAACGTCGAGCTGGAACCGCTGACGCTGCTGGCGGCGCTGGCGCCGATGACGCAGCATATCGGCCTGGTCTCGACGGCCTCCACCACCTACAACGAACCTTACCATATCGCCCGCAAGTTCGCCTCGCTCGACAACATCAGCGGCGGGCGGGCGGGCTGGAACATCGTCACCTCCTGGTCCGAGCAGGAGGCCTGGAACTTCAGCCGAGAGAAGCACCTGGATTACGACACCCGCTACGACCGGGCTGCGGAGTTCGTCGACGTCGTCACGGGGCTGTGGGACAGCTGGGAGGACGACGCCTTCGTCCACGACAAGGCGTCCGGGCAATTTTATGACCCGGCCAAGCTGCATGTGCTGGGCCACCGCGGCAAGCATTTCGCCGTGCGCGGTCCGCTCAACGCGCCGCGCACCCCGCAGGGACGGCCGGTCCTGGTTCAGGCGGGTGCCGCTGAGCAGGGGCAGGAGATCGCCGCCGCGAACGCCGACGTGGTCTATGCCGCCCACATCGAGCTGGCCGCTGCCCGCGCTTACTACGCCGGGCTTAAGGCGCGCATGGGCAAGTATGGCCGCACGCCGGAGCAGTTGTTGGTCATGCCCGCCGTCACCACCATCGTCGGCCGCACCCGGGCGGAGGCGGAGGCGAAGTTCGACGAGTTGCAGGCGCTGATCGATCCGCTGGTGGGCCTTGCCAACCTGTCCCGCTCGTTTGGCGACCTGTCCGGCCATGCGTTGGACGGCCCGGTGCCGGAACCGGTCAATGCGCCCGTGCGCAGCATCGCCTATAACATGTGGCACGTCGCGCAGCGTGAGAACCTGACCATCCGGCAGTTGTATGAGAAGAAGGCAGCTGGCAGCGGCGGCCTGATGCTGATCGGGACGGCTGCTGACGTCGCGGACACGCTGGAGGAGTGGATCGCCGAGGAGGCGGCCGACGGCTTCAATCTTACGCCGACGCACCTGCCGCACGGCATCGAGGATTTCGTGGCCCTGGTGGTGCCGGAGCTGCAGCGGCGCGGCGCGTTCCGGACCGAGTACGAGGGCACGACCTTGCGGGCAAATCTCGGGTTGCCGCCGCATGCCAACCGCCACGCGGAGGTCGCAGCCTAAGCGGGGGCAAGCTTTTCCCTCCGCTTGTGGGAAGGGAGAAGATACTGCCGGCTCCACCACGCGGCGTTTGGAGAAGCAGGCCTGTTGGATGTCCCGGCGCTTCCATGGGTGGTCAAGCCGAGCGATGCTGCAACGTCGCCGATCCGACGACTTAGCCTTGGAGGGCACGCATGCCAGGACTCTATTTTGACGAGCTGACGGTCGGGCAGACCTTCCAGCATCCGATTCGCCGCACCATCACCGAGACGGACAACGTCCTGTTCACCGCCATGACGCACAACCCGGCGCTGCTGCATCTCGACGAGGAGTATTGCCGCACCGAGACCGAGTTCGGCCAGCGCATCGTCAACAGCGCCTTCACCCTGGGCCTGATGGTCGGCATCTCGGTCGGCGACACCACGCTCGGCACCGCGATCGCCAATCTTGGCTGGGACGAGGTGCGGTTCCCGAAGCCTATCTTCCACGGCGACACCATCCGGGTGGAGAGCGAGGTGATTGAGCTGCGGGAGTCGAAGTCCCGTCCGACCGCGGGGATCGTCACCTTCATCCACCGCGCCTATAACCAGCGCAACGAGCTGGTCGGGCACTGCAAGCGCTCCGGCCTGCAGCGCAAGAAGCCGGTGGCGGCATGACGCTGCGCTCCTTCCTGTTCGTGCCCGGCGACAGCGAGAAGAAGCTGGGCAAGGGAGCCGGCTCCGGGGCCGACGCGCTAGTCCTGGACCTGGAGGATTCGGTGGCGCCGGCCCGCAAGGTGCTGGCGCGGGGGATGGTCGCGGAGTACCTGGCGGCCGGGCATGCCGGGCCGCAGACCTGGGTCCGGATCAACCCGCTCGACGAGGGCGGCGTGGCGGACCTGGCGGACATCGTGCGGCCGGGGCTGGCCGGCATCATGATCCCGAAGATCGACGGCGGCGCCGATGTCGCAAGGCTCGGCCACTACCTGGACGTGATGGAGCGGCGTGAGGGCCTGGCGCCGGGCAGCACCCGCATCCTGCCGGTCGCCACCGAGACGGCCCGCGCGCCGTTCGGCCTGGTGGATTTCACCGGGCCGGCCTTTCCGCGCCTCTATGGCCTGACCTGGGGGGCCGAGGACCTGAGCACGGCGCTGGGTGCCACCACCAACCGGGATGAGACCGGTGGCTTTGCCTATACCTACCGCCTGGTGCGCTCGCTGTGCCTGATGGCGGCGAGGGCGGCGGGCACCGAGCCGGTCGAGACGCTGTATGCCGATTTCCGCGACGACGATGGCCTGCTGGCCAGCTGCGCCGCCGCGGCGCGGGAGGGTTTCACCGGCCGCCTCGCCATTCATCCGGGCCAGGTGGCGGGGATCAACCAGACGTTCTCGCCGTCGGAGGCCGACGTGGCGCATGCCAGGCGGGTGACCGCCGCCTTCGCCGCGCAGCCGGACGCGGGCACCGTCGGGTTGGACGGCAAGATGCTCGACATCCCGCATTTAAAGCAGGCGCAACGCGTGTTGGACCGGCATGCCGCCCATGCCTCCTCACCCGCTCCGGCCTGACCCGGCCGCCTGGGGGGCGGCGGCAGGACACTTCGCTGGCTGCGGACTGACATACATATAGATGCACCCCTTGATCTCCTGCGGTCGACATGGCAACGAAATCAGGCCCAACGGGAATGCAACGAAATGAGAGCCGTCGTCTTCGCCATCGGTATCGCCTGCATCGTGGCCGCACCAGCGTTCGCAAAGGTCTTCGAGCTGCCGGATGCCAACCCCGCCGTCACGGTGGACTTGCCGGCCAAGTGGAAACCGTCCGAGGTCGAGAACGGCGTGGAAGCGACGTCACCGGATGGCGAAACCTATGTCGCCGTCGAGACCGCGACGGCCAAGGGGATGAACCAGCTTATCGACGAGGACCTCAAGTTCCTCACCAAGTCGGGCGTGACGATCGACCGGAGCACCCAGCAGACCAAGGACACCACGATCAACGGGATGTCGATGTCATTCCTGCATTGGGCGGGCAAGGATAAGGACGGGCCTACCGGTGTCACCCTCGGGATCTTCGGCGTGTCGGATAACCTGGTGCTGCTTCTCACGGCATGGTCTTCGCCTGATGGGGACAAGGCCAATGGCGACGCGCTGGACGGTATCGTTGGCAGCGTCAAGCGGCGCTGATCGTATGAGGCGTTGGTCGGCCAGGATGGTCGGCCGACCGGGTGTGCGTTAGCATGGC
>CAXSEE010000249.1:0-5707 GCA_964235615.1 uncultured Acetobacteraceae bacterium
CGATGCCATCGTCTTCGACCGCGACGAGCATCCGCGCGGGACGAGCGCCGAAGCCTTGGCCCAGCTCAAGCCTGTCGTGGGTCATGATGGGACGGTGACCGCGGGCAATGCCTCCGGCCTCAACGACGGCGCCGCGGCGATGCTGGTCGCCTCCGGAGCCGCGGCGAAGCAGCATGGCCTCACCCCGCGAGCGCGTGTCATCGCCATGGCTTCCGCTGGCGTAGCCCCGCGTGTCATGGGCGTCGGCCCGATCGAGGCAGCCCGCAAGCTGTTCGTCCGCACGGGCCTTTCGGCGAACGATCTAGATGTGATTGAGCTCAATGAAGCTTTTGCGAGTCAGGCGATCGCGACCCTACGTGATCTGGGCATCGATCCCGCCGACCCGCGGGTGAACAGGAATGGCGGTGCCATCGCTCTAGGTCACCCGCTCGGCATGTCGGGCGCTCGCATCACGATGAGCGCGGTGGAGGACCTACAGCGCACCGGTGGCAGGCATGCGCTCGTTTTCATGTGCATCGGCGTGGGCCAAGGCATCGGCCT
This sequence comes from uncultured Acetobacteraceae bacterium, assembly GCA_964235615.1. Lineage (GTDB taxonomy): Bacteria > Pseudomonadota > Alphaproteobacteria > Acetobacterales > Acetobacteraceae > Lichenicoccus. The sequence goes on from CAXSEE010000249.1 coordinate 541, forward strand.
GTTGCTGGAGCGGGTGTGACGACGGATACTATCATGACGGGCGATGGCTGCAGGATCGCGTATCGGTTCGACGGCCCGACCGACGAGCCGGTATTGCTGCTCTCCAATTCGCTCGGCACGACCATGGACATGTGGGAGCCCCAGTTGGCGGCGTTCTCGAAGCGGTTTCGGGTGCTGCGCTACGACACGCGTGGCCACGGCGGTTCGGACGCGCCGCCCGGCGGATATTCGCTCGACCGCCTTGGCCGAGATGCCGTGGAACTCCTCGACGCGCTCGAAATCGCGCGCGTCCATTACTGCGGCCTTTCGCTAGGGGGCATGGTTGGTCAGTGGCTGGGTCTGCGCGCACCCGAGCGGATCGATCGTCTCGTGCTCGCCCATACCAGCGCCTTCATGGGGCCGCCGTTGGCATGGGACGGACGCATCGCAGTGGTGCGGAAGAAGGGGATGGCCGCCGTCGCGGACGCCTCGATCGAGCGCTGGTTCACGGCCGAGTTCGTCGGAACGAGCGACGCAAGTCTGAACAACGTACGTGCCATGCTGCTGGCGGCGAACGTCGACGGCTATGCCGGCTGCTGTGCAGCGATCCGCGACATGGATCTACGCCGGCTGGGTGGAATGATCGACCTTCCTACCCTCGTCATCGGTGGAGACGCCGATCCCGCGACCCCGCCGGATCACAGCGAAGCGCTGGCGCGCGCTATCCGTGGCTCTCGGTTGCTTTTCCTGTCGGCAGCGCATCTCGGCAATATGGAACAGCCGGCGGACTTCGCACGCGCGGTTCTGAACTTCCTGACCTCGTCGCACGTCGCGGCGGGAACGGCGATGCCGACCTGACCCTCTAACCATCAGCGACGATCTTGATCCGGGCGGCACGAACCGCCTGAGCACCCTCAGCCGCAGCTTCTTCAGAGACAGAATGTATTAATCGGATTTCGACCCTCGCCCGTACCGCGCTTGCCGTCACCATCGCCTCCCCGCAGTGTGAAACAGCGTGCAAAAGTTTCCAGACTCTGGAGTGCGCTCCTGTGGGTGGACAGAATCAAGCCACTGTTTTGACCGTCTGCCGGCGCCCGCCGCGATGGTCATGCGGACGACGGTGAGCTCGGGACGACCCGCCGGATAGGCCTCGTAGGGCACTCCGTTCCACGACGCCGTGTCCTTGAGGAGCGTGCGCGCCTTGGGCGTGGATTGGGCGGCCGCGTCGCTACGGCGGCCGCGGAGCGCCAGGATCGCGCCGGCCGCTGCCCCGATGACGACGGCAATGGCGGTTCGGTTCATCGGCCTGCCCTCCGGAATTGGGGCCTGCACAGTGGGCTTGAGAAACCACTCAAGCGATTGTCGGGACCATCCCGCCCTCCACGCGGATCGCGGCGCCGTTGGTGATCGCGCCGAGCGGGCTGGCGAGCAGCGCCACCTGGGCGGCGATCTCCTCCGGCTCGATGAGGCGGCGGATCAGCGACAAGGGACGCATCCGCTCGAAGAAGGCAGTCTCGCGCGCGGCGTCGTCCAGTCCTGCGTCAGGGACCACCGAGCGGATGAACGCGGCGATGCCTTCCGACCGCGTCGGTCCCGGCATCACCGAGTTCACCGTCACCCGGGTGCCGCGTGTCCGCTCCGCCAGGCCACGCGCGACCGCCAGCTGCGCGCTCTTGCTCATGCCGTAATGGATCATCTCAGGCGGTATCAGCAGCGCGCTCTCGCTGGCGACGAATATGATCCGGCCCCAGTCAGCCGCCAGCATTCGGGGAAAATAATGCCGTGCCAGCCGGGCGCCGCTGACCACGTTCACCTCGAACATCCGGTGCCAATCTTCGTCGGTAATCTCCTCGAAGGCGCGTGCCTCGTAGATGCCGAGGTTGTTGACGAGGATGTCGGCGTCCGGGACCGCCCCCAGCAGCAGCCTGGCGCCTTCGGCCGTCGCGGGATCGGCCAGCACGCCCTGCGGCGGCACCATGGCGCCCGATGCGATGCGCGCCAGCGCGTCGTCGAGCTTGTTCCGGTCGCGGCCGCAGAGGGTTACCGCAGCACCCTCGCGCGCCAGCCGGTCGGCTATGGCGAAGCCGATGCCGGCGGTAGCACCTGTGACGAGGGCGGTTCGTCCGTCGAGCTGAAGATCCATGATGTCGGTTCCTAGTTAAGGTAGCGGGTCGCTGGCGCCTGGTCGGTGCCGCGCGGGCGTTCGGTGCAGGCAAAGCTGGTGCGTCGTGCGGTGTCGCCGCCGCGATAGGCGGGTAGTGCTGGATAGGCGCAGACCGGCCGCTCCTGCGCGGGCGTGCCAGTGCCGGCGGGCTTGCGCGCGAGCAGTGCCGCGGGTGCGGGACCGCCCTCGGTCCAGGCGACCAGCGTCATCAGCGCGTCGCCCGCGCGGTCGGCTGGCACGTCGGAGGCGAAAGGCTGGCCGATATCCGTCGCTCCCGGCCCACCCAGGCAATGCCCCATGCCAGGCAGCAGGAACAGGCGCGCGAAGGTAGCGGCCGGCTCCGGTCCGCCGCTGGCGGCCACGAGCCGATCGTAATAATCGATGGTTGCCGCCGGCGGCACGGCGGGGTCCATCAGCCCCGCATAGATCATCAGCCTGCCGCCCGCCTGCGGAAGGGAGCGAGATGCGCCGCATTGGCGTTGAGCGTCGCTGCCAGCCGGCCATCGACCCGCGCCAGGTCGCGGCTGAAATCGAAGCCGAGCGGATCGAAGTCGCCGGCGCCGAGCGCCCAGTCGAACAGGTAGAATTGCTGGGGCGGGAAGATCACCGGATCGCCCTGCTGCATCGGTCCCAACGGCATCGTCTCGCTGCCCGGCGTCAGGCCGGCGAAGATGCGCTCGCCGGTGCGCTGGTTGGTCGGGCCTGCATAGAGCCGCCGCACCGCGGATAGGTTGGCAGCCGGGGCATTGAGCGCCTGGTAGTTCCACAGGAAATAACTCGCAACGTGGGTGCGGTTGTTGCCCGGCGCGCCGGCCAGGATGCCGTCATAGTCCTGCGGGTAGCGATGCGCCGCTTCGAGCGCCTGCTGCCCACCCGTCGAACAGCCTTCGAAGTAGGAGCGGAACGACGCAACCTTGTAGAAGGCGCCCACCATCGTCTTGGCGATACGGGTCATCTCATGGGTGGCACGGCTGCCGAAATCGACCCAGCGGTCTGGACGCGCGGCAAGAGGATCGACGGCCGGCGCGGTGCCCACGCCGGTGTTGGCGACCGCAAAACCGCGCTTCAGCCCCTCGATCATTCCCATCTCGTAGGCGATCCGGCCCGCTCCGCCGCCGTTGCCGGTGCCGAGCAGCCGTCCGTTCCAGCCCGCCAGCGGCATCCACAGCTCGATCCCGACATGCGAGTCGCGGCTGGGCATGGCTGTCGCCCGCACCCGGCAGAAGGCGGGCATCGACGCCACACGCTGCGGCAGGTCTGGCGCGACCGATGATGGCGGCGGCACGAACCGCCCTGCCGCGACCGGCTCGGCCAGGGTGATCCGCGCGCCGGCCAGCGCGGTTCCGGCAAGGGCAGCGTAGTCGACGGCCGACGTGCCGTGATCGGCTCGTGCCGCCGCAGGTGTCGCCGCTGCGGTCGCTGCAGGAGCAGCGTAGAGAACGGCGCAGCGGATGCGCTGGGATATCACGGTGATCCTCCCGCCGCAGTCCTGCACGCCGCAGCCCGTCAGCGCGAGAACCCTGCAAACGAGGCCAGGTAGGTCGCACCGAAGCCATCGAGCTTCGCGCGGACATCGGGGGTCGGCTCTCCATAGACGAACAGGCGGTCGATCTTCGCCAGCCGCAGGAACTCCCCGGCGTAGGGCGCGAAGGTCTGCTCGACGTGAGGCAGCACGCCGGCCATGCGATACCGCTCGACGATGTGCGCGGTGCGGTGGTCGTCGCTCACCACGTATTCGTAGGTCAGCGTGTCCTGCTCGCGGCTCGACGCATCGACGATCTTCTCGACAAGTGCCTTGAAGGCCGGAAAATCCAACGGATCGAGCGTCAGGTGGTAAATGGAATAAAGTTCGCCCTGCATGATGGTCCCTCGATGGAAGTCTGCGACGGCTGGATCGACACCGGCATGCAGCTAATCTAGAGTGGAATTCGCCGCGATAAAGAACGAGTTGGGACACTCTTGGTAGAGCTGAAGTCTCCCATGGCAGCTCCCGATCCTCTTGCCGGCGCCACCGTCTTCGTCACCGCCGCGCGGGCGGGCAGCTTCACGGTCGCTGCCGAAAAGCTGGGGATCACCAAGTCCGCGGTCGGCAAGGCGATCGCCCGGCTGGAGGCACGGTTGGGCGTATCGCTGTTCCATCGCAGCACGCGGCTCACCCGCCTTACAGCCGATGGTGAAGCGTATCTGGCGGCATGCGCGGCAGCGATCGATGAGGTGACGGCGGCGCAGGCCGCGCTGTCGCCCGCCGGCCCGATGCTGACCGGACGGATCCATGTCGACATGCCGGTCGCATTCGGACGCCGCGTGCTGCTGCCGATCCTGGCCGACGTCGCCCATGCTCATCCCGGACTGGAGTTCGACCTGACCTTCACCGACGCCACCAGCGATCTGCTCCAGGACGATGTGGACCTCGCCGTCCGGTTCGGCGCGATGAAGGACAGCACGCAACTGATCGCACGGCACCTCGTCACGCAGGACCGGGTGATCTGCGCCGCCCCGGACTATCTCGCCCGCACCGGGGTGCCGAGGGACATCGCCGAGGTGCGAGCGCACCGCTGCATCGTCGGCACGGCGAAGGGACCGCCGCTCGCCTGGATCCTGCGCGCGCCGGGTGACGGTCACGGCGATCGCCGGTTCGTGCCTCCCGCCACCCACCGGCTCGGCGACGGCGAGGCCATGGTTGACGCCGCCATCGCCGGTCTCGGACTTGTCCAGCTACCGCGGTCGATGGTGCGCGCGGCCATTGCCGACGGTCGGCTGCAAGCAGTGCTCGACGGGGTGTCCGCGCCGGTGGAGATCCATGTCGTCTGGCCGCACAAGGCGCAGCTTCGCCGGCGCGTGCGCTTCGTCATCGACCGCCTGGTAGCGAGTGCGGCGCGGGGCGCGCTGGATTGATACCGGGCCTGATCGGCGGAAAAGTCAGCGGGCCGTATAGAACGAGCAGGAAAGGAGGCATTCGACTCTCCTGACGTCGTGGCATGTGATCGCCAGAAGGAAACGCTGGCCCCAGGTCCGGGCATGTCC
>CAXSEE010000250.1:0-5704 GCA_964235615.1 uncultured Acetobacteraceae bacterium
CACCTCGTCCGCCAACTCTGAACAGAACTGCGAATGCCGGGACCAGCTGATTTCAGCTGACGTTCGCAGCAAATCGCCCTTTAAACCCATAATGCGGACTTCGCCTCCGGCCATCGCCTGGGCGCGATCTCCTAGGGTCAAGCGATGGCGGGGCGTTGCGCCAGGATCGCGCAGGCGGAGAAAGAGCGGAACGATCTAATCCTGGCCGTCGCTACGGTGTCGTTGGCATTCAGCGGTCAATCAGGCGCAGCATCGCCTGTTCGGAATAGTCTGACGCGTTGGGCGAACAGTGGTCAGGTCTGCAATTCGACGGCCAACATCGTCAGAGGGCTGTGGTGTAGACAGGAGCCAGCCGGGCCAACGCGCCTCAGCTATGCGATCCGCCTCAACTCCGATCGAGCGGCATCGGCAAGAAAGCGAGATCGATTGGTGCTTACCCTGTCGATTGCCGCGATCAGATCCTTTGGCATGGTGACGTTGATCCGGATGGCAGGTGCCGCCAGAACCGGCGCATCGACAAGCAGAACCACCGTGTCGCGGTGCTCAGGATCCTCCATGATGGCATCCAGGGTGGATGGCTCTGGAAGGGGCTCCCCATCCTCAACCATACCCTCGACATGCAGAGCCAATGCCTCGACCGCCATGTGGCGAGCATCCTCAAGATCGGTTCCTGCGGTTACGCACCCGGGAAAATCCGGGAACTCAACGCCGTAGTCGCTGCCCGGATCTTTGCGAAGAAGGGCTATGTAGCTGGTCATGGTCTCACCTTAATTTCACGCCGGACTGTTTCTCGATGCTCCGGAGCGTGCCAATCGGCAGGTCCCGCTTCGGATGCGGCACCGTCACGCGGCCAGTGCGCTGCGGGTGCTTGAACTGCCAATGATCACCTTTCGTCGCGACGTGCTCCCATCCGGCTATCTCAATTGCACGGATGATGTCTCGGCTGTTCATGGGTATGATATACACATTCAAAGTCAAGCCTGCAAGACTGAGAGTGTGTATTTTATATGTATAGTCTCCTCGGACGCCATGCGATCACTTGTTCATCTGCCACCGGCAGGGGGAATAGCGGCGCGTCCATCTTGTCCGTGGTGATGGCGCAGATGGTGATCGAGTCCGTCGCGTCGAAGCTATCGTCCTGGAGGAAGTATTCGAGTTCCAGGCCCAATTCCATGAGCTTGACCGGATCGCCTTCGAAGCCACTCCATTCGTTGAAGTTGGTGAAACCTGTGGCCTTGATCCTGGCTCTTGTCGAAATTTCCCTCAACGCCTCGCGATCTTTCGCGTCAAGCGGACGGTCGATCGCACTGAACTCGTAACATTGGCATTCGCTCAGGGCTGGAGCGTCCGCCTCAGTTCGCCGCAGCGGCTCCGGCCTGCCCGGTGAGGCCGGCTTCCGCGATGCCGGAGAGGCCGCAGGCCTCGTCCTTGTCGGAGAGATCCCCGGAGATGCCGACGGCGCCGATCACCTCCTGGCCGGAGAGGATCAGCACGCCGCCGGGAACGGGCACGACGCGGCCGTTGCTGGCCGCCGCCAGGGCACCGACGAAGGCGGGGTTGCTTTCGGCGCGCTTGGCCAGCTCGCGCGAGCCAAAGCCCATACCGAGCGCGCCCCAGGCCTTGCCGAACGCGATGTCGAAGCGAAGGATGCCGGATCGGTCCTGACGCTGGAACGCCACCAGATGGCCGCCGGCGTCCAGCACGCAGACCGTCATGGGGGCCAGATCGAGGGTCCGCGCGTGCCGCAGCGCGGCCTCGACGATCACGTTGGCAGTCGCCAGTGTCAATGTCATGTTCTGCTTCCTTCCACGGCCGGTCCGATGCTGAGCACCAGGCTAGCACGGGCCCGCCGTTGGTATCAGCAGCTCAAGGATGCTCGCTTGCCAGGCCGATACATCGCGTCCCTGCTGCCCGGCGTGCTGCTCTGCATCGCGCTGACGATCGCCGCCCAGATCCTGCAGCGCCTCGAAAGCCGGTGGATCGGCGAGGCCTATCTGGAGGCGCTGGTGCTCGCGATCCTGATCGGGGTGGCGATCCGCACCCTCTGGGAACCCGGTCCGCGCTGGCGCCCGGGGATCGAGTTCAGCGCCAGGATCCTGCTCGAGATCGCGGTCATGCTGCTCGGCGCGCTCGTCAGCGTCCGCACCGTGCTCGCGATCGGGCCGGCCCTGCTGCTCGGCATCGCCGCCGTGGTCGCCGTCGCGATCGCCGCCAGCTACGGCATCAGCCGGATGCTCGGATTGCCCTGGCGGATGGCGGTCCTGATCGCCTGCGGCAACTCGATCTGCGGCAACTCCGCCATCGCCGCGGTGGCCCCGGTGATCGGCGCCGAAAGCGACGAGATCGCCTCGTCGATCGCCTTTACCGCGGTGCTTGGCGTGCTGGTCGTGCTGGGGCTGCCGCTGCTGGTGCCGGTGCTGCGACTGTCGCTGACGCAATACGGCGTGCTGGCCGGCCTCACGGTCTATGCGGTGCCCCAGGTGCTGGCGGCGACGCTGCCGATCGGGGCGCTGAGCAACCAGGTCGGCACCGTGGTCAAGCTGGTGCGCGTGCTGATGCTGGGTCCGGTCGTGCTCGGCCTGTCGCTCGTGGCCAACAGGGCGGGTGATGCCAGGGCTGGCGATGACAGGATTGGCGGTGGCAAGGCTGGCGGTGGCAAGCGGGGCCGTCCCAAGCTGCATCAGCTGCTGCCCTGGTTCATCGTCGGCTTCCTGGTCGTGGCGGCCGTCCGGTCGCTGGGCCTGATCCCGCCGTCGCTGCTGCCGATGGTGACGCTCGCGACCAGCATGCTGACGACGATCGCCATGGCAGCGCTCGGCCTGGGCGTCGATGTCCGCGTCGTCGCCCGGGCGGGCGCCAGGGTGACGGCCGCCGTCACCTTGTCGCTGATCCTGCTCGCGATCATCAGTTTCGGGCTGATCCGGCTGCTGCGTATCGCCTAGCCTGGAGAAAGCCGTGTATCGTCAGGGCAAACCTGCGCCGGACCACTGGCCGCAGGCCGAGGAGAGGCTACATGATCCCCTGTCGATCGCGCCGGCGGCGCACCGGCGTCATTATGCTGTCCCTGGTCCTGGCCGCTCAGGCACACTGGCGTCCGGCCAGGTCGGCGACGCTCGACGGCGTGGCGATGCCGGATACCATGACCGTGCAAGGCAAGACCCTGCGGCTCAACGGCATGGGCCTGCGGACCTTCACCATCCTGCACGTACACGGCTTCGTCGCCGGGCTCTATGTCGAGGATCGCAGCCATGCCGCCGCCGCCATCCTAGATGCCCCCGGCTTCAAGCTGCTGCAGATACGCTATGTGCACGCCGCGAGCCTCGAACGCGTGCAGGATCAGTTCCGCCAGGGACATAAGTCCAACTGCACCGGCGGTTGCCCCAAGGAGAATGACGCGGCTTTCCAGCAATTGCTCGATACCGCCCAGGCCGTGAAGCCCGGCGATACGAACACCTACGTCTACAGTCCGGACGGCGTGCAGATCCTGTTCAACGGCAAGAGCCTGGTCACGATCCACAACGCCGATTTCGCCCGGCGCATGCTGGCCAGCATGATCGGCGCGCATCCCCCGACCGGGCCGCTGCGCGACGGACTGCTCGGAAACTGACGCTGTGAGCGCCTGCTTCCACCCTGGCCCGTAGTCAAATAGCCCTTTTTGTTATATATGCGAAACGATGGACCAGCTCGACCCACATTGTCAGCCGGGCCGGGCGATCGGCCATGGGTTCGTTCATGAAGACCCGGTGCGGATCGTCGATGGCGCACCGGCCCTGCTGTTCAGTCTCGACGGCCGGACGCTCGTCCTGCGCGGCAGCGGTTGCGCCGGCTTCCTGCCGGGCTGGCGCGCCCTGTTCCTGTTCTCCGGGTTCGCCCCGATCCTGCTGATGCAGCTCGCGCACGAGAACGGCGCGCGGGCGGTATGGTATCTCGACCCCGAGGGCAACCGGCTGGGCGATCAGGCGGCTGCCCTTCAGCCGGCCGATCGCGCCCTGCTGCACCGTGCGGCAGGTCCGGTGCTGAGTGGGATGGTGCGCGCGCTGCTGCAGGATCCCGACCCGGAGCCGCATCCGGCGGCGCAAGGCTTCCTGGCCCTCGATGAAGGCTGCCGGCTGCAGTTGCTGGCGCTCTGCCGGGATCATCTGGTCGCGGGACCGCTGGAGCTGCTCTCCCTGGCCGAACCCGGGGACTGCCCGCTGCCCGCCATGTTCCAGCATGCCCGTGTGCTCGATCTGCTCGAGCATGACCTCCAGGCGATGCTGCCGGGGATCGTCGCCAGCAGCCGGTTCAGCGTGCCGAGCCCGGTCGGGGGTGCCGCGATCGCCGCCCAGGGCAGCCTGTGCCTGGATGACTTCCACTTCGCCTACCGCTTCGTCGAGCCGTCCAATGGCGTGGTGTTCTTCCTGATTGCCGGACATGAGCATTCGCAGATCTATGCCCTGTATCTGCCCCATGCCGGGCTGCTGCTGCACGGACCCGCGCAACAGGGGCGCACGGAGGGGATCTCGCACTTCCTGCCCGATGCGCTCTCGCATCATATGGTCCTGCATGGTGCCGCGTTCGCCTCGTACCTGTCGCGTCCGTTGCAGGGCGTCTCGGTGCCGCTGCGCGCGCCGCCCTGGAGCCACATCGGTCACCAGCTCTGGAACGAACTCAGCGGTATCGAGCGGTTTCTGGCCGGGATCGGCGAGACCCACGCGCAACCTGAATGGCTGGTGCCGGACGGCGACCATCCGGTCGAGTTCTACGGGGCCATCGACGTGCTGTTCCCGTCCCTGCGCGGCCACGTCCGGCGCGGTCTGCGTCATGCCCGCGACCTGATCGATCACACCTATGCGAATGGACGGCTGGTCATCCGGGCGACGGATGAGTTCGTCTCCGCCGGGCTCCGCCGCCGGCTGCTGTCCCATGCCGAGGCGGTCGGCGGCGAACTGCCGGCGCTGACGTCGGATAAGGGTGGTCCGATCCTGCTGCTCGGCCTGCGCGTCGAGAACCGGACCCTGACCGACCTGCCCGGTTTCTATGACAGACTGATCACGGCCGTGCGCGCCCGTCATCCGCGGGCCCGCTTCGTCATCGATGGTCATAACGTCGGCAGCGCCGGGGGCCGCAAGCATCGCAGCCACGGCGAGCGGGAGCCCGATGCGACCGTCGCCGCGGAACGGGCGATCCTGGACGGACTGCGCCGACGCCATGGGGAGGATGCGGTCGTCAGCGCGGTCGGGCTGACGGTGCCGGATAATCTGCGCCTGATCGCGCAATGCGACGGCTTCGTTGCGATGTGGGGAGCCGGCCTCGCGAAATACCGCTGGGCCTGCAACAAGCCCGGCTACGTGATCAGCAACCGGTGGAACCTGGACTGCCGCGGCGACCTGCGCATCTACGAGCTGCCGACGATGATCGAGGCGCCAACCCCGTTGCGCTGGTTGCGGGCCTCCTGCGTGACCGACCAGCCGGACAGCGCGGCACTCATCGATCTTGGCGGCCATCCGCAATGGATGAACTTCACGATCGACGAGGATGCCGCCATTGCCGACATCCTCGACTTCGTCGGCTCGATCGCGGCCGGTGTTGAGCTTGACCAATGAAAGGCCAAGGCTCTGCCCTGGACCCGCTCAAGGCAGAGCCTTGAGAATCCGATCATAGCCATAGAATTGGTTTCCAAAGGCCAAGGCCTTTGGCGGGTCTGGGCAGAGCCCAGCCTTAC
>CAXSEE010000251.1:0-5555 GCA_964235615.1 uncultured Acetobacteraceae bacterium
TGGACGCCGTGATCGGTGAGGCAAGGAGTCCGGCCAGCGGAGCCTACGCGGCGAAGTTCCTCGAGCGATTCAAGATGCGCGCCGACCCGTTCGGCTCCTGCTACTACGACGCCGCCATGATCCTGGCCGACGGGCTGCGCAAGGTCGGCACCGACAAGGCCAAGCTGCGCGACTACTTCGCCGCGGTGAAGAGCTATGACGGCGTCACCCGCACCTACACCACGAACGACCGCAACGACATGGCGCACAGCGTGGCGCTCACCGACTTCGCGCCGCGCACCAAGGATCTCGAGCTCGTCACGACCTACCCCGCCCAGCCTGCCTGACGTGGCGCAGTTCCTCCAGCTGCTGGTCGGTGCGCTCGCGATCGGCAGCATCTATGCCTTAATTGCGCTCAGCTTCGAGTTGGCTTACGAGGCGACGGGCGTGGTGAACTTCGCCACCGGCCAGCTCGCGGTCGTCGGCGCGCTGGTCGGCGCCTCCTCGATCGCCTACACCCGGTTTGGAGTAGGTTTCTCCTACCTGGGCACCTTCGTGGTCATGGCCGTGGTCGGCCTGGCGTTTTTCCTGACGGTATTCCAGCCGCTTCGCGGCAAGTCGGCTGTGACCATCGTCATCGGCACCGTGGCGATCGGCATTTCCATCCGGAACATCTCGCAGCTGATCTGGGGGCCGCTGCCGGTCCGCGCCGCTTCACCGGTGGGCAATGGCCTACTCCACTTGGAGGGCGCCGTGATACCGGTGCACGCCGTTCTCGTCGTCGCCGTGACCGGGTTCCTGATCGTCGGCGTCTACCTGCTGATGCACCACACCTTCATCGGCCGGCAGTTCCGGGCCCTGGCGCAGGATCCGGAGGCCGCCCGCCTCATGGGTATCCGCGTCACCTGGGTGTACTGCTTTACTTGGGTGCTCGTCGCGACCCTCGCCGGCGTGGCCGGCGTCCTGCTGTCGCCCATGTGGTTCATCGACGTGAACATGGGCGACAGCCTCGCGCTGAAGGCCTTCGCAGCCGCAGTGATCGGTGGCTTCGGCAGCATCCCGGGCGCGATCTGCGGCGGCATCTTGGTCGGCCTCTCCGAGATATTCGGCGCCAGCTACATTTCGTCCACCTACAAGGACGCGCTGGTCTTCCTGCTCATGATCCTCTTCCTGCTCGTCCGTCCGCAGGGTCTGTTCGGCGAGCGGATCGGGGAACGCGGGTGATGACGCGGGCGACGCTCCTCCTCACCGCGATCCTGGTCCTGGCGGCTCCCGTGATCGTGCCCGCTTACAGCCTGCGCCTCCTCGATCTCGCCGTCATCTCCGCCATCGCCGTGCTGGGCCTGATCTTCGCATTCGGCTGGGCCGGCCTGATCCACTTGGCGCAGGCGGCCTTCGTCGGCGTCGGCGCCTACACGGCCGCCCTGCTCACCACCCGCGCCGGGTTCGGGTTCTGGTCGGCACTTCCCGCCGCCATCCTGCTCGGCGCCGGGCTAAGCCTGGTGGTCGGAGCGCCCATGCTCCGCCTGCGCGGCCATTATCTCGCCCTCGCCACCGTCGGCCTGAATGTGACGATGGAAATCGTCACTAAAAACTGGACCGGGCTGACCGGCGGCGACGATGGCGTCAGCGGTATTCCCGCTATTTCTATCGGCAGCTTCGCCTTCAGTTCGGATGTGCGCTTCTACTATCTCGCCCTCGCCTTTCTTGTCCTGGCCGGCCTGGTGGCCGCTGCTATCCGCGCCTCCCGCTTCGGCCGCGATATGGTTGCTGCCCGCGATGACGAGATGGCTTGCCGGGCCAGCGGCGTGGACGTCGTGCGCACGAAGTTGCTGGCCTTCACGCTGTGCGGCGCATACGGCGCAGTTAGCGGAGCGCTCTACGCCCATTATGCGAACTACATCGCTCCCAGCGACTTCGATGGCGTGCGCGCCATCACCCTCCTCGTCATGCTGATCGTGGGCGGCGAGGTGTCGATCCCCGGGGCCATCGCCGGCTGCGTCCTGGTCAGCTTCGCACCGGAGTGGCTCCGCTTCGTCGGGCAGGCATACCTGACGGTGTTCGGCGCCGGCATCATCCTCGTCCTCGTGCTGCTGCCCGGCGGGCTCGCCGGTGCCGTCGGCCAGATTCGAACCCGCTATGCCCACCGCCACGCTTGAACACGCGGCCCGGGCGGCGGTCGTAGAGGACGACATCCTCGTCGTCTCCGCCCTGACACGGACCTTTGGCGGCCTGAAGGCGGTCGACGCCGTCGACCTGACCGTCCCACGAGGCGGCGTGCGCGCCCTGATCGGCCCCAACGGCGCCGGCAAGAGCACGATGGTCAATATGCTGTCGGGCGCGAGCCGGCCCTCCTCCGGCCAGATCCGCCTTGATGGCCGGGAGCTGTCGAAATGCACCGCGACGGCGGTCGCCCGCGCCGGGATGGTCCGCACGTTCCAGAACGGCCGGTTGTTCCACCGGCTCACGGTCCTGGAAAACGTGCTTGTGGGCGCTGCCGGTCTCTACCGCAGCGGCCTGATCCGCTCGGTGATCCGCAGTCCGTCCTTCCGCGCCGAGGAGGCACGGATACGAGACCAGGCTTACGCCCTGCTGGCACGGCTCGGGATGGACGCGGATGGAGGCCGTGCGATCGGCTCCCTTCCCTATGGCAAGCAGCGCAAGATCGAGATCGCCCGCGCCCTCATCGGTGAGCCCAGGGTCCTGCTGCTCGACGAGCCTGCGGCAGGCCTCAACTCCGGCGAGGTCGAGGGACTGATCTCGCTGGTGCAAGACCTCCGCGCCGGCGGCCTCAGCATCCTGCTGATCGAGCATAACATGGGCCTCATCATGCGCCTGGCCGACGGCATCACGGTCATCAATTTCGGCCAGAAGATCGCCGAGGGCACGCCCGCCGAGATCCGCAACGACGACCGGGTGATCGAGGCCTATCTCGGCCGTAGGCGCGCCTATGCTCGCGTGTGAGGGCCTGGAGGTAGCCTACGGCCCGGTGATAGCCCTCCGCGGCGTCAGCCTACACGTCGACGTGGGCGAGTGCGTGGCCTTGCTGGGTTCCAACGGCGCCGGCAAGACGACGCTGCTCCGGGCCCTGTCCGGCCTGATACGCCCCCGCGGCGGCGCCATCACCTTCGACGGCGCCCGCATGGCCGGGCTCTCGCCGGAAAAGCGGGTCCGCGCCGGCCTGGCCCATGCCCCGGAACGCCGCCGTATCTTCCCTGGGCTGACAGTGCGCGAGAACCTGGAAGTGCGACGGCGGCGTGGAGACGCCCAGGCCAGTCCAGCGCCGCCGACCTCGACCGCGTCTACGCGCTGTTCCCCCGTCTTAAGGAACGGGCAACCCAGTATGGCTGGTCGCTTTCAGGCGGCGAGCAACAGATGCTCGCCGTGGGTCGCGCCCTGATGTCGCGCCCCAAAGCCCTTTTGCTCGACGAACCTTCGCTCGGCCTGGCTCCGCTGATCGCCGAGGAGGTCTACGACCGTCTGGCGCAGATCGCGACTACCGGGGTCACAATCCTGCTCGTCGAGCAGAACACCGCCATGGCACTCTCGGTCGCCGCTCGCGCCTACCTGATCGAACACGGCACCATTGTTCTTGAGGGAAATGCGAAGGAGCTAGCCGATCATCCACGCATACGGGAGGCGTATTTAGGAGCCTGAACAGGCTGCCCCACACTACACAAACGGCCTACGTTCAGCGTTACGATAACGACGACATGCTGCCGGTAGGCAGAGATTAAAGATGGAGAGTGGCGGGCCGCCTCGCACCGGGATTTCACCCAGGACAAGTTAAGTCGCCACTGCTACGTTGATTGCGATACCCTCCGGTGAGGGCAGCTTTCGCCGTCATAGGTCTAAACAGAAGCGCAAATATTCGGGTCAACCATTTTGGCCGATGTGACTGTAATATAACTCGTCCCAGGGAACACCAGCACTCCCGCGTCGCCGGATTTCCGCCGCAATACTGGCGGCCTCACCTTCGGGGTTTTGAAAACCGACCATATCGATAGGTTCGCCGACCGCTTTCGTTGTTCGCAGTTTCTTGCCGACACGCTTCTTATCCTGAGCGATGACAGCATTAGCCGCTGCGAGGATATGGACAGTAGAGCGGAAGTTGTCTTCTAGGCGGACCTGATGCGACGATGGAAAGTCATGTTCGAAGCGCCGGATAAACGTGATGTCGGCGCCTCTGAAGGAATACACGCTCTTGATCATCGTCGCCGACAACGAATATCTCGCCATGATCTGCGGCGAGTAGCCTCAACAAGCATACTGGACATAGCAAACATCCTGGTATTCATCGGCGAGGATGCAATCGAACCGATCGGCCCAACGGCGTCGATAAGCCTCATCGCGCTGCATGGTCTTGGTCGGCCAGAGCAACAGGTCACCGAAGTCGGCGGCGTTGCCCTCGCGCAGCCGGCGCTCGAGGTAGACGCACGCTGCGAGCCGCCTGCCGACCGGATCGATCGTCCCGTGTGATGTCTTGGCCTGAACAATCATGGCCTCGACCCGAGCCGGAGCCTCTTCCGGCGTGATCAGGTTGTCCTTGAACTTGGCGATCGGATTGCAAAGCTGCTTCAACGGGTCGCTACCATCCCCCGCGTCCTCGGGCTTGACGTTCATGGCCTTCAACGTGCCCTTAACCAGGCGTTTGCTATCGTCGGCATCGAGGATATCAAAGCCAGGTCGGAGCGCTGCAACCTCGGGTTCAATGCGCAGCTGGCGGGCGCCCAGCCCGTGAAATGTCCCCACCCATGAGGGAACGGCGACCCCGGCAAGCATGGTACGTATCCGGTCCGCCATTTCCTTGGCTGCCTTGTTGGTGAAGGTCACAGCCAGGATGCGCGAGGGCGGAATACCACGCACGGCAATGCGCGCAGCCACGCCTGCCGTCAGAGTGCGCGTCTTGCCCGTGCCTGCACCAGCGAGGACAAGTACGGCACCTTCCAGCATCGCCGCCTCTGCCTGGGTCGGCGTAAGCCCAGCCAGGATCGCGCTCATCCGGTCAGCCGGAACCGCCGAAGAAGCGGGATCCATGGCGGGATCGTGCGGTTCATTGAATCTCGACATGACACCCCCAACCCGATACCCGGATCAACTCCTCATCGGTCGTGAAAACGGTGAACTGGCCGTCGAGCAGCCATTGGCCCTCTTCGTCGCACTCGCCGTCGACAATCACGCCCTCGATGTGCTGCTGGGAGATGTCATCGGTTTCGACAAAGACGAAGGTATCTGTCAGCCCGTTGCCGGTCACCGGCCGCATGCAGCGGCGTTGCTTGGCGACGGGCAGTCGGGAGAAGGCCGATCCCAGACGTGCAAGAGCGGGCTCGTGCTCGACCGCCGCCGTTAGGTCGGCCGGGTTGTCGAGTCGGCCGCCCCCGGCAAGCTCCCGCAGTTTGGCGAGGAATACGGCGGCCGCACGGCGTGGTGTCCACGGCTGCCAAGGCTGATGCCCCGCGAGAAGCGGCATCGGGTCCACCGTGACCGGACTCAATCGAATGCCGAGGATCTCGTGCACGGCCTCTCGTGGCCAGCCGGCGACGTGCAAAGCCGCGGATGCAGCGGCCAGGTGGTCG
>CAXSEE010000252.1:0-5542 GCA_964235615.1 uncultured Acetobacteraceae bacterium
AGGTCACCGTGCCATGCCTGACGTAGTCATGCGTCATCGTGGGCGGGCGCTTCGGCGCCAGCGGCAGGCCTAGTACCCCGTCACAGAGTTTTTGACGGTTTGGGCGAAGCCCGGCGTTATGCGCCGAGCCAACAGTGCTTCTTGACGTTCCCGGCTATCGTGAGATCAGCTCAACCGGTCAAAACCTCTCTGACAAGGCACTAGGACGCGGGCGCAAGCACGGTCGCCTCGGTGACAAGATGATAGAAGCGCCCCTCGAACAATTTCATCACCTCGACAGTGGCCGCGTGGGACTCCGGCCGGATCGGTGACGCGAGGCAGTCCTCGATCGCCGCCATATCCGGAAAATTTATCTCTAGTATCATCGCGATCGGCCGCGCGTCGGGGTCGGCCGACCGGGTCCGCTGCACGCGCACCGCCGCGACGTGAGCGAAGCGCCGCCATAGCGGCTCGAGCTCGTCCCGGACCCGCTGGAAGAAGACATCCTCCTGTCCGGCGTGGATGGTGCCTTCGTAGATCGCCGTTCGTGTCAGCATCGGTCCTCGTCCATCATGCCTGTTCCCTCCTCTACCATGGCACAGCCTCGGCCATGGCACAGCCTCGACCGCCGGACATAGCCGCAGAGCCTGTTACGATCCGAAACGTCCGTCTCGGACCGCACACGCCGCGGCATCGTTCCGGCTTTATGCCAGGTTGAAGGCCATGGCATCTTGGCGGCGCGTCGCGTGCCTCCCGCATCGGGTTCCGCCCGAAAACCACAGGCGAGGCGGTCGGGTTGCAGTGGCCGGCTGCAGCGTCTTCTATAGGCCTGAACGTTCCGGATGACCTCGCATGCCCACGCTTCATTCCAATGGCGCCTGATCCGACCAGGCCCACCCCATCCCTCATCGTCACGGTCACGATGAACCCGACCATCGACGTCGCGGCCCAGGCGCAGAGCGTGCGTCCGACCCACAAGCTGCGCACCTTCGCCGAACGCCAGGATCCGGGTGGCGGCGGGGGGAACGTCGCCCACGTGATCCACGCGCTCGGTGGCCGCTCGCTGGCGCTGTTCCTGGCCGGGGGCGCCATGGGACGGCTGCTGGAGGAACTGCTGCAGGACGACGGAGTCGATTGCCAGCCGGTACCGATCAGCGGCCGCACGCGCACCAGCCACACCGTCACCGATGCCTCGACCAGCCACGAGTATCGCTTCATCGCGCAGGGTCCCCTGGTGACCGAGCCGGAATGGACCGCGATGCTCGACGCGGCAGGAGCGGTGCAGGCCGGATGGCTGATCGCGAGCGGCAGCCTGCCTCCCGGCGTGCCGGAGGATTTCTACGCCCGCCTGGCACTCCAGGCCCGCGAGCGAGGCATCCGTTTCGCCCTCGACAGCTCTGGCCCGGCCTTGCGTGCCGGCCTCGCCCAGGGTGGCGTGGAGCTGGTCAAATCGAGCCTGACCGAGCTCGAAAGCCTGGCCGGACGCCGGCTCCCGGACAATGCGGCGCAGGAGACGGCCGCCGCCGAGATCGTGCGCAGCGGCCGCACCCGGCTGTTCGCCCTCACCCTGGGCGAGAAAGGTGCTGTGCTGGTCTCGGAAGCCGGCGTGATACGCCTGCCGGCCCTGGAGGTGGTGGTGAACGGCACCGTGGGCGCCGGCGACAGCTTCCTCGCCGGGATGGTGATGGCGTTGGCCGAGGGACGAACCGCGGAGGATGCTTTCGCCTGGGGGGTCGCCGCCGGCGGGGCGGCCGTGACCGTGCCGGGAACGGCACGCCCGCAGCGTGTGACCGTAGAGCGGCTGAGGGGCCTGATCCTCCTGCCGTCAGCCACTTAGCCGATCCCGGGGAGCCTTGCCATGACGTCTGCCGGCACTCTCGAGGAAGCCAACGCGGAACTGACGCTTCGCCTGCGCCAGCAGGAGCTTACCGCCGCATTCGCCAATTTCGGCCTGCGCCACGACGAGCTGCAGCCGGTGCTGGACGAAGCCTGCCGGATCGCCGCCAACGGCATGCAATGCGGCTTCGCCAAGGTCCTGCACTATCTTCCGGAAGACGATTGCTTCCTGATGCGCGCGGGGATCGGCTGGCATCCGGGTTCGGTCGGCCATGCCCGGCTAGGCGGCGATCTCGCGAGCCCGGCCGGTTTCGCCTTCCGCAGCGGCCAGCCGGTATTGTCCAACCATCTGACCGTGGAGACGCGCTTCCGCACGCCGGATCTGCTGCTCGAGCACGGCATCCACAGCGCGTTCAACGTGCTGATCCATACCGAGGCGGGACGCTACGGCGTGCTGGAGGTGGACAGCCCCGGCCAGCGCCAGTTCTCCGTCTCCGACATCGCCTTCCTGGAGTCCCTGGCGGTGACGCTTGGCCACGCCATCGCCAAGCAGCGCCGCATCGGCGAGCTGCAACGCAGTGCCGCCTTCATCCAGAGTATCCTGGATGCGAGCCCCGACTGCGTGAAGGTGATCGATCCCGCGGGCAACCTCGAGCTGATGAACGCCGGCGGGTTATGCCTTCTGAAAATCAACGACGTCGGCGAGGTTCTGGGCAAGCCCTGGGAAGCCATATGGCCGCCACGCGAGCGGGAGAAGGTCCGGGCTGCCCTTGCGTCGGCCCGGGCCGGGCAGGTCGGCCGCTTCGAGGGGTTCGGCATGACTGCCGGCGGTGCTGGAAAATGGTGGGACGTCCAGGTCACGCTGATCGCCGCGGCCGAAGGCAAATGCCTCGCGATCTCCCGCGACATCACCGAGCGGGTGGCGGCCAGCGAGACCAAGGACCTGCTGATCCAGGAAATCCATCATCGCGTGAAGAACAGCCTGCAGCTCGTGCAGAACCTGCTGTCCTTGCAGGGGCGCGCGTCCGACAACGAGCATGCCGCAAAACAACTGGTCGAGAGTGCGGCACGGGTGCGCACGATCGCCGCGATCCACGACCGGCTCTACAAGGTCGGGTCGGCCCTGACCGTCGACATCGGTCCCTATCTCGAAGATCTGGTCGAGGATCTGCGCGACGGCATGGCCTCGGCTCTCGACGGACGCACGATCCAGGTCGAGACCGATGCGGTAACTTGGCCGGCGCAAGACGTGCCGACGCTCGGCCTGGTGCTGACGGAACTGGTGACCAACGCGCTGAAATACGGTGGCGGCACCGTCCACGTCACCTTCCGCCAGCCGTCGGACAGCAACGGTATCCTGACGGTGTGGGACGAGGGACAGGGCCTTCCGCCCGGCTTCGATCCAACACAGAGCCGCGGCCTGGGCATGCGCCTTGTCATGGGGCTGCTTCGCGGCGCCGGAGCCGGATTGGAGATCGACCGCCGGCACGGACACACCTGCTTTATCGCCCGTATGCCGCCGCGAAGGCCGAATAGCTGAGGGCCTGCTGAACGGAGTAGATCGATTGCGGACTATTGGTGCTGCATTGGCCATGATCAGCCTTGTCGCCGCAACCCAAGTCTTCGCGGCGGACGCGGGCGTGTTCCGGCTGAGGCAGACGGCGGCTCGCGTGACGATCACCCGGGATGATTGGGGCATCGCGCACATCCGCGGCGGTACCGATGCGGAAGCGGTGTTCGGCACGGCCTACGCGCAGGCCGAGGACGACTTCAATCGTATCGAGATGAACTACCTGACGGCGCTGGGCCGCCTCAGCGAGGCTCAAGGCGAGGCTACGGTGGCGCAGGATCTTCGGGCAAGACTATATGTCGATCCGTCGGACCTTCGCGCGAGATACGCGCATGGTCCGGTCTGGCTCAAGGCCCTCATGGACGGATGGGCGGACGGCCTGAACTACTATCTGGCAACGCACCCCAAGGTCATGCCCAAGGTGATCCGGCGGTTCGAGCCCTGGATGGCGCTGGCGTTCACCGAAGGCAGTATCGGCGGCGACATCGAGCGCATCCCGCTTGCCGATCTGGCAGCTTTCTACGACGTCTCCGGGTCCTTCCCATCCGGCAAGCACGGACCCACGGGGTCCAACGGCATCGCCATTGCTCCGCCCAACACCGAACATCATCACGCACTCCTGCTGATCAATCCGCACACCTCATTCTATTTCCGTTCTGAATTGCAGATGACAAGCGATACCGGACTCAATGCTTACGGGGCTGTGACCTGGGGTCAGTTCTTCATCTATCAGGGCTTTAACGACCGGGTAGGCTGGATGCATACCTCCAGCCATTCCGACGCCGTCGACCAGTTCCTGGAGACCATCGTCCACAAGAATGGCCGCCTGTTCTATCGCTATGGAAATGCCTTGCGGCCGGTGAGGACATCGATGGTCACGCTGAGCTACCGAACGGCTGGCGGCGGTCTCGCGTCGAAAAGCTTCACGATCTACAAGACCGGGCACGGTCCAGTCGTTGGCAAGGCACGCGACGGCCGCTGGCTGGCCGAAGCCATGATGTTCGAGCCGGTTCCCGCACTGGAACAATCCTACGAGCTTACCAAGGCACGCGATTACCGCTCGTACATGAAGGTGATGGAGCTGAAGGCGAATACGTCCAACAACACCGTCTATGCCGACGCAGACGGGAACATCGCCTATCTTCATCCGCAGTTCATCCCGCGCAGGGATGACCGCTTCGACTATGGCCATCCAGTCGATGGCGCCGATCCGCGAACGGACTGGCACGGCCTGCATGCATTGGACGAGGTTCCGCATCTGCTCGATCCCGGCACCGGCTGGATCCAGAACACCAACAACTGGCCATACTCGGCGTCGGGGCCGGCGAGCCCGAAACGCGAAGACTTCCCGCGCTACATGGACACATACGGCGAGAACGTGCGGGGCCTTCACGCGGTGGCGCTGCTCAAGGACAAGAGAGACTTCACCCTCGAGTCTCTGGTCGCGGCCGCCTACGATGCCGGCCAGCCGGGCTTCGACATCCTGATCCCGCATCTGCTCGACGCGTATGACCACACGGCGTCGGACGATCCGCTCAAGGCGAGGATGGCGGAGCAGATCGCGCTGCTCCGGGGCTGGGATCGCCGCTGGTCGATCGACTCTGTCCCCACGACCCTGGCCGTGTATTGGGGCGAGGCCCTCTGGCAAGAGGCGGGCCAGAAGCCGCATGCCAACAGCCTGTCCGATTACGATGCGGTGCTGGCCCGCACGACGCCGGCACAGAAGCTGCGAGCGCTTGCGACCGCATCGGACCGGCTCACCCGGGACTTCGGGACTTGGCGCACGCCCTGGGGCCAGGCCAACCGGTTCCAGCGATTGACCGACGATCTGGATCCCCACGTCTCCGACGCCGAACCCAGCCTGCCGGTGGGTTTTACCTCAGCCCAATGGGGTTCGCTCGCATCGATCAGCGGACCACGGGTCGCCGGCGTCAGGCGGCGCTATGGCGATGAGGGCAACAGCTTCGTGGCTGCCGTCGAATTCGGTGATAAGGTGCGGGCGGTGGCAGTCACCGCTGGCGGTGAAAGCGGTGATCCAGCCTCGCCTCACTTCGACGACCAGGCGCTCCGCTATACGAACGGCGCCCTGCGCGAGGTTTATTTCTATCCGGACCAACTGACCGGCCATACCACGCGTCGCTACCATCCGGGCGAGTA
>CAXSEE010000253.1:0-5525 GCA_964235615.1 uncultured Acetobacteraceae bacterium
AAGGTCGGCAATGAGCCGCCTCCGCATTTTCACCAGTGGGAGAACGAGACCTGGTACGTTCTGGAAGGTCTGCTGGAATTCTTCTGGGAAGGTCAGGAGAAAAGCGTCATGGTATGCACGGGGGAATCCGTGTTTCTGCCGCGAGGCGTCGCTCACGCTGTCTATTATCGCTCCTCGACGTTGCAGGTGCTGCTGATTGCACAGGCAGATGGAGAGCATCCGGTTGGGCTGGATACCTATTTTGAGCAGGTGTCCGAGCCGGCGACCAGCATGGAACTGCCAAAGGATGCCGTAACTTATGTCATGGACGATCCGGAAAAAGCGATGAAGATTGCCATCGCGAATGGCGTCATCCTGCTCTCGCCCGAGGAAACGGCGCGAAGGTTGCCGCACTACCCGGGTTTCGGCGTCAACTTGCAACAAGGCAGCTTGGAGAAGGCCTGACAGCAAGTGGGGGCGACTGGCTGCGTTCAGGCAATGATCGACGTTCGGCGTTACGGCACCATGGTTTCGTCGATATGATCGAGGAGGAGCGGGCTCTCGTTCAGGGGGTCTCAGGCAGGCTGTAGTCGAGCACGTAGCGATGGCCCGCAGTCGCATCGATCGACATCCCGCCGTGAATGCCGGCGAGCCCGCCGGTTCCGGAGTCAGGGACGATGGTGACCTTGAGCTCGGGTTGGCCTCGTTTCATGATGCCATCATGCTGAAGCACGAACGTTCCCGTCCTGCCCTCCAGCTTGCCCGTGACCCGCTCCATGAGGACATAGCCGGCAGAGCCCGGTGTCTCTGTCCGTATCGCAAGCATCTCGCCGATGCTCGAACCCGTCAGATCGCCGTGGAAGGTCTTCGCGATCGAGAAGCGCCCGATCCCCCCTCCAAACGAGGCTTCGGGTTTCGTCTCGATATCGAACGTGCCATCGGCCTGCTGAGCCATTTTCCGTCCTTCCTGCAAGTTGGCGGATTGCGATGCCTGCGGCTGGGCATGTGCTCCACCTGACAGCAACAGAATAAAAGCGGCTGCAAGACCGCGTCGAGAGATACTCGTTGGTATGGGCGCCGCTCCAGGCATGGCAAAGCCCCTTATCTTGCCTGCCCACGCAAAGCATCGAGCTGTGCACGAGCAACAATCGACGCCTGGCTTTCCGGCACCAGGGCCAGGAAGCGCTCGAGGCAATCGATGGCGCGGCCGACATGGCCGAGATGGCGGTTGAGATCGGCGGCGTTCAGCCAGTTGGCGGCGATATCGGGGGCGATCTGGAGCATGCCTTCGAGCGATCCCAGCGCCGCCTGCGTATCGCCGGCCTGCAGGCGGCGCTGAACGAGATTGCGCTGCAGGCGAAGCAGCACGTCGCGGGTCGCCATCGGCCGGACCATTCCGGGTCGCAACGGAGTGTCTCCGCCGTTGATCCGTCGCAGCAGCGCCAGCAGCTCCGGGGCGGCGAGGGTGGCGCCGTTGGCGAAGGCGTCGATCAGCAGGGGCGCCTGCCGCGAGGCGTCCCCGTTCTGCACGCTGGCGGGTTTCGCCAGGGCAACCAGGAAGTGCCCCGGAAAGTCGACGCCATGGCCGTCCCAGCCGGCGGCGCGTATGCAGTGCAGCCAGAGCACGCCGAGGGCGACCGGCAGGCCGCGTCGCCGCTCGATGACCCGGATCAGGTTGGCGTTGTCGAGATCGTCGTAGTTGTCGCTGTCGCCGCGATAGCCGAAGCGCGCGTGGATCAGCCCGGCCAGCGCCCCGACCCGTGCCTCCGTGGAACGCCCGGACAGCACGCTGCCGATCGCCGCCGCTTCCCGCGCCAGGGCCGAGAGATGCGCCGAGGCGGCGAGCCAGTCTGTGTCCGGCGCATCGAGGCGGGCGAGCTGCAGCGCCGCGGTCGCGGGGTCGATCTCGGTGTCGGGCAGCAGCCCGATCGCTTCCAGCGCCTGCCAGGGCTCGGCCAAGATCCTGCCTCCTTATGGCAACAGCTTGCCCGGATTGAGCAGGCCCTGCGGGTCCAGCGCCTGCTTGATCCGCCGCATCGCCGACAGCTCGGCGCCGCCGCGCCAGGCCTCCATCATGTAGGGCTTCAACCGGCCGACGCCATGCTCGGCCGAGAACGAGCCGTCGAGCGTGCGCACCACGTCGCAGACGGCGTCCATGATCTCGTGGTCGCGGGCGAGGAACTCGGCGCGGTCCATGGCCTCGGGCTGCACCAGGTTGAAATGGATGTTGCCGTCGCCGAGATGGCCGAACGGCGCCGCGCGTATCCCCGGCATCAGCGCCTCGCACGCCTCGCCGGCGCGCCGGATCAGCTCGGGCACGCGTGAGACCGGCACCGAGACGTCGTTCTTGACGCTGCCGCCGGCGCGCTTCTGGGCCTCGGAATGCTCCTCCCGGAGCTTCCAGATCGCGTCTCGCTGCGCGCCGCTCTCGGCGATCACCGCGTCCAGCACCGAGCCGTCTTCCAGCGCCTCGGCCAGCACCGTCTCCAGCAGCGCGCGCAGGCCGCCGTCCTGTCGCGCGGTCGCGAGCTCGACCAGCACGTAGTATGGCGCCGGCTCGGACAGCGGCAGGGGTGCGCCGTCGATCAGGCGGTTCACCATCGCCATGCTGGTGCCGGACATGAACTCGAACGCCTGGATCGCCGACGGGTCCTGGCTCCGGCACCGGGTGAACAGCGCCAGCGCCGCCTCGGGGGAGGCGATCCCGCACAGCGCCACCTCGACCGTGCCAGGCCGCGGCACCAGTTGCAGGACCGCGGCGGTGATGATGCCGAGCGTGCCCTCGGAGCCGACCAGCAGATGACGCAGCGAATAGCCGGTGTTGTCCTTGCGCAGGCGGCGCATGCCGTGGAACACGTGGCCGTCTGCCATGACCGCCTCGATCCCGAGCACCAGCTCGCGCGCGTTGCCGTAGCGCACGGTGTTGTTGCCGCCGGCGTTGGTCGCGAGCACGCCGCCGATCTGCGCCGAACCCTCGGAGGCGATCGACAGCGGCAGCAGGCAGCCGGCCTCGCGGGCGGCATCCTGGGCGGCCTTGAGCGTGACGCCGGCCTCGATCGACAGGGTCATGTCGAGCGGGTCGAGCTCGCGTATGCGGTTCAGGCGGGACAGGCTGAGGATGATCTCGCTGCCGTCCTCGTGGACCGCGGCACCGCCGACCATGCTGGTGTTGCCGCCCTGGGGGACCACTCGAACGTCATGCTGCGCGCACAGCCGGACCGCCTCGGCGACACCGGCGGTGTCGGACGGCCGGATCACCGCCATCGCCCGTCCGTGATAGAGGCCGCGCCAGTCCTCGCAATAGGGGTCGGTATCGGCGTGGCCGGTCAGCACGCCGCTCTCCCCGAGCCGTTGGCGGAGATCGGCGAGCAGGCCGGTGTTGGCGGGCAATATGTCGGGCATCTTAAAGGCTGTGCATCTCGGGATCAGTTGAGGTAGCGGGAGTTGTCGGTCTTCGGCGGCGGCATGACGGCATGGAACATCGACGAGCCGGCAATGCCGAGCAGAACGCCGCAGATCAGGCAGAGTGCCATCAGGATCGTCCGCGGACGGCTGTCGCTGCTCACGCTGAGCAGCGCCTGCTGAGCCTCGGCACGTGCCTTGCGCGTGATGTTGAGCTCCGAGCGAAGCGCCTCGATCCTGGCGGTGCTGCCGCGCAAATCCAGGTCGAGCCGGTTCACGTCGGCGGTGAGCTGGGAGATCCGGGTTCGCGCCGCCTGCAGCTCGGGTGCTGCCGACGTGCTGGCCCGGGACGTCCGCGGGCGTGGCGACGCGGCCGTGCGCGGCGCCGGCGGGTTCGGGGCGATGGCCACGAACAAGTTCTTGAGCGCGCCGCCGGTGATCGCGTTGCGCCGCGCCCGCAGACGCAGCGCCTCCAGCGCGCTGGCCGACTGGCCCGGCTGGTCCTCCAGCACCAGCGCCAATATGTCCGAGAGCGTCTTGAGCTCCTTGGGGTCGAACGCCTGCGTCATGCGTCCATCTGCCCATCGGCAGGTCGTGGAGCGGCGGCGCGTTGCAGCCGGTCGCGGATGGCGAGGCCCAACCCATGCGCCGGGATCGGCATCACCGCGATCCGGGTCAGCCCGAGCCGCATCGCCTGCGTGTCGATCAGACGAAGGCCGGCAAACAAGTGCCGCGCGGCCTGATCGAGGTCGCCGCCCGGACTGAGGTTCCAGGTCAGGCCGGCACCTTCCAGAGTGTTGCCGAACGCCAGCAGCGCCTCGTCGGGACCCACGTGGCGCGCATCGAGCCGTATCGGCAGGTCGGGCGCATAATGCGACGCCATCATTCCGGGTGACGCAGGCGCCGCATCGCCAGCCGGACCGGATCGCCGCAATCTTGGGGCGCCATGAGTCGCCAGCAGCCTCTCGATGGCCTCCACGGAGATGCCGCCCGGCCGCAGCAGGACCGGATGGTCGCCTCGGAGCTCGATCACGGTACTCTCCAGCCCGACCGGGCAGGGGCCGCAATCCAGCACCGCGTCGATACGGCCGGCCAGCCCGTCCAGCACATGCGCCGCCTCGGTCGGGCTGACCCGGCCCGAAGGGTTGGCCGATGGGGCGGCAATCGGCCGGTCCACCGCGCGCAGCAGGCGCAGCACCGCGGCGCCCGAAGGCACGCGGACGGCCAGTGTCGCGAGGCCGGCGGTGGCTTCGGCGCAGACCACGCTGTCGGATCTGGCTGGCAGCACCAGGGTCAGGGGACCCGGCCAGAAGGCATCGGCGAGGAGGCGGGCAATCGGCGTCTCGCAACCCTGGCGGAAGGCGGCATCGGCATCGGCGACATGGGCGATCAGCGGGTTGAACCGCGGCCTGCCCTTGGCGGCGAAGACCGCCTCGATCGCCTGCGGCTGGGCGGCATCCGCACCCAGCCCGTAGACCGTCTCGGTGCCGAACGCGACCAGCCGGCCGGCCCGCAGCAAGGCTGCCGCCTGGGCGATGCCGGCGGCGTCGGCATCGAGGCGCTGCGTCTTCACCGTCTGCATCCTCGCCGCCTGTTCCCGCCCTCATCCAATGCGGTCAATGTAGCATCGCCGGGCGGTTTTGCCTCCCCGGCCTTATGCCCACAGTCTTATACATGGCGCTTTACATCCGGCCGCGGCAGATGAAATGCGGGTTCTCCCAGCCTGGCTTGCCGTAGACGAGCGGGCTGCCGTCGAACAGCCTGACGCTGCCGCCGGCTGCCTCGAGCACGGCCTGGGGAGCGGCGGTGTCCCACTCCATGGTGCGGCCGAGGCGCGGGTAGAGGTCGGCGGCACCCTCCGCGATGCGGACGAATTTCGCCGCCGAGCCGATATTGTCGATGCTGGCGATGCGCTGGGTGCCGAGATAGGCCAGCAGGGCGGGGTCCTTGGCATAGTGGCGCGAGGCCAGCACGCTGAGCCCCTCCGCTGGCACCGTGCGCGCGGCGATGGCGTGCTCGCCGCTCGCGTCCCGCCGGACGCAGCCCTGTCCGACGATGCCGAGATAGAGCTGGCCGTAGGCCGGCAGCGCCACCGCGCCCAGCACCGCGCGGCCGTTCCGCACCAGGCCGATATTGACGGTGAA
>CAXSEE010000254.1:0-5520 GCA_964235615.1 uncultured Acetobacteraceae bacterium
TGGGAGCGGCCATTGCCCTTGCAGGCGCGGCCCTGATCGGGACGCTCGGCTAGACAGCTTCGTAGGGACGTCCTGCCTCAGGCAAAAACGTCCAGGGCGTCGATCGCGACGGATTGTATTTCCGGCCAGCCCTGTCCGAGACGGGAGGTTACCGCGGAGAAGGCCGCCGTCGTCGCCACCGCGGACGCAGCGGATGGAACCGCCGTGATGTCCCCCGACACATTCTGGAATTGCGTACGAATACCGTCACGCAGTTCTGCCGTGACATTGGCAGCGTAGCTGTAGCTGGTCAGTTCTCCGACAATCATGCGAAGGAAATCCTCCCGGGACCCGAAGTCGAATATGATCCAGGCAAGTCGTGTCGTGCAATGATTTTCGACAACACATGAAGAAATACACAAAATACAGTTCAAAAGTTAAACCTCTCCCGAATAGTTCGTGGTTAACCGGTCCCGCCTCAGTTGCTGCCACCGGTATAGGTGACGCGCAGGCTGAACCGGCTTCCCTCCGGCGGCAGGTTTTGGCTCGTCAGCTTCAGCGTGTGCCAGCCGGTCTCCGCCACCTGAATGGTGTTGCCGCCCTGATCATCGAGGCCGAGCGGCATCGAGGCTCCCGCCGGATCGAGAATTTCGAGCTGGACGGCGGTGTCACCGCTCCAGCCCTGGCGATCGGGCACCAACTCGCCTGACAATGATGTGCCAGCGGCACACCATACCCGCCCCACGCCGATCTCGCCGTTGCCCAGCGGCGGGATGTCCAGGTCGGGAGCGCCGAAGAAGGTCTGGGTGGTGGGCTGGCCGTGCCAACCGAAGCCGGCACCTTCCATGGGCCGGCCGAAGACGAGATAGGACATCCCGTTGACGTTGCGCGGCACCGTGAAGGTGAGCCGGCCCTGCCCGTCCGTCCAGCAGCTCCCGGCGGGACCGTTGCCGGTATATTCGTGGAGTTCCTGCCCCGCGCCAAAGCTTGTCTGGACAGTGCGCGTATAGGCGTTCCACTGGTCGTTGTTGAACGCGCACACGCATCCCGGCAGGTCGCCATAGCCGGTCCGCTCATGGACGAACACCTGCGGATCGGTATCGAGGCGTGGGACGAAGTCGCCGTTGGCAAGCGTCTCGTGGATCCAGATCAGGTTGTTGATCGGCACCTTCAGGCCGTAGCAGCCGGGATCGGTCGACCAGTCGCGGTAATAGACGGACGGATAGCCGGGAAAGGTGAGCATGATCGCGTAGCCGAGCAGCTTGTTCCAGATCACCTGTTCGCCGGGGCTGCCGTCGGTGTCGGCGGTCTCCACGAACGTCACCGCCATGGCCGGGTCGACACGGCAATATCCGAGGTTCGAGAGCTGGCCCATCCAGGCGCGCGAGTTGTTGTTGCAGATGCTGCCGATGCCGAACTTGAGGCCGAAATCGAGCACGCCGGCGCGACGCTGCATGGCGCCGTCGACCCAGTTCGAGAGGGCGCTGCTGGCGCTGTCGAAATACTCGCCGAACGCCCACAGGCCGCGCAGCGGAGCCGACTGGAGCAGGTCGCGGACGAGGCCGGCGTTGGTGCCCTTCACGTCGTCGACCCGCCAGCCGTCGATGCCGGTCGTGAGCGTCAGCCAGCCGGCCGCGTCGATTGCCCCCTGGCGCATCCAGCCGGCGGGCGTCGAATTAACGTAGGACGCCATGTCGCCGAATGCGAAATTGCCTTCGCTGTCCGGGACCGGGTCGGCGGCGACACGCGGTGGCGCGCCGACGAAGCAGGCCGGATGCTTCGGGAAGCGGCCCGTCCTGGAGACGCCGTCAGCGCCCACCGGCTGGTACACCCCGTCCGAGCCGCCGCCATACTGGTGCAGCACGAGGTCGCCATATGCCTGCATCTGATGGCCGTGAATGGCGGCGATGCACTGGCGCAGCATCTCGGCGGTGCCGAAGGCGGTCGGCCGCGTGGAACACTGGTCCCTGGAGCCGATGTCGTAATCGTCGAACTTGTCGTAGCCGTCGGAGTAGGTCCCGGAGCCCCCCTTGGTGAAGGGCGGCAACAGGACGGCCGTGAACCCCGCCTCGCGATACTCCCGGCTGCCGCGGGCGATACGCTCGTACGCCCATAGCGGCTGCTCCGCGGTGGGCACCGGCCAGCCGACGCGGGCGGCATTATCCTGCCACACGCGGTAGTTGGTGTTCAGTATGACACCCATGCTGGAGCCTCCGACCTCGCCGGCTTCCAGGAGAAACTGTCTCAGGCCGGCGGTGCAAGCACCAAGGCTGCAAGCACCAAAGGCTGGGGCCTTACGAAACCGAAGATTTCTTGCCCTTCGCCGCCTGTTCGGAGCGCTGTTTCCACAGCGCCATGTCGGCCTCCTTGCTGAACATCACGCGTACGCCCTTGCCGCCCTGGCTGACCCGTATCTTGCCGCGGTTGCGGGCCTTGTGGTCCGCCAGCCACTCCACGACTTCCGGATCCTCGGCCGAACGGCCCTCGAACTCGAGGATGCCGGCGATCTCTTCCTCTCTGTGACGTCTGACCATTTGCGTGTCTCCTGATGCGTGAGCCGATAACCGTTGGTTCAACCGGCCATTCTTCGTCTTGTAGGGAAAGCGGCAGCCCGGCTCCGGTATCCTGGCCGGAAAGCGCGGAAGCCCTCGACCGGTTCGATCGAGGACGTGTGGATCGGGGTGAAGCGGGGATGCCGGTCCGGATGCCCGTCAAGGTGATCGGGATCGGCCCGGTTCTGTGGCCTGACGCATTATCCATGACGCCAGGGATGTCAAGTTCACAATTGGACGGCGGTGCAGATCCGGCTCGGCAGTCCAAACCGGCGTTGTTGCGTCAGATCCGCGAGGAATGGAACGTCCTGTCACGGTCCTCGAGTTCCGCACCACGTGGTCCACTGCACATGCTGCATATGGGATGCATCCAGGCGACACGCAACGATAGGCGCATCACGCCGGTCGGCAGCTTCCTGCGCCGCAGCAGTCTCGAAGAGGCGCCGCAGCGCTCAGACGATCAGTAGGTCTTATAGGGCAGGAACTTGCCGCTCATGGTGATGGCGACGCGATCGCCGGCATTGTTGGGCTCCCGCTGCAGGTCCATCCTGAAGTCGATCGCACTCATGATGCCGTCGCCGAACTCCTCGTGGATCAACGCCTTGAACGTGGTCCCGTAGACCGATACCAGCTCATAGAAGCGATAGATCAGCGGATCGGTCGGCACCGGCGTGGGCAGCGAGCCACGATAGGGCGGCTCCTGCAGCAGCTTGACCTCGAACGGCTCCAGGCCGAGGTGATCGCCGATCGCCTGCGCCGCCTGTTTCGGCAGCGGCATCTGGCCGAGCAGGGCGGCGGTCACGAACTCCTTGGACAACCCGTCGGCGAGTTCGGACATCCCGCTCCAGCTCAGATCACGCTCGATCTTGATCCGGACGATCTTCTCGGTCAGATCGTGACGCATGCTCATGGCGACTGCTCCTCAGGACAGATGTTCTTTCAGGCGAGGCATGAGCTCGACGAAATTGCACGGCATGTGGCGGCTGTCGAGTTGCCATACCAGGATATCGTCCCAACCGTCCTTCACGGCGCCCGTGCTTCCCGGCAACGCGAACAGATAGGTGCCGTTGGCGACTCCGGCCAGCGCGCGGGACTGGATCGTCGAGGTGCCGATCTTCTGGTACGACAGCATGCGGAAAAGCTCGCCGAAGCCTTCGATGTTCTTCTCGATCACCCGGGCGTAGGCCTCCGGCGTCACGTCGCGGCCGGTGACGCCGGTGCCGCCGGTGCTGATCACGACGTCGATTTGTGGATCGGCGATCCATCCCGACAGCCGGTCCGCGATGTGGCCGGCATCGTCCGGCGTGATGGCGCGATCCGCGAGCACATGGCCGGCGGCTTCGAGACGAGCCGCGAGAATATCGCCGGACGTGTCGTTGGCCGCGGTGCGGGTGTCGGAGACGGTCAGCACCGCAATGCGTACCGGAAGAAATCGCTTGCTGGGATCGATGAAGGACATGGCCCCGAATGAACAGGCACGAGCACTGGGCGTCAACTCATGTCGAGCAGCGGCGCGGCTCCGGGCACGATGGCGTGGTCGATGCCGGCGTCGCGGAGGGCGAGCCGGTCGGCCTCGGTCGGTGACAACCGCACGATCTTGCCGCCGTCGCCTGCGAGGGCCAGCAGCAGCGACGGCGCCTGGGCATCCGTGACGCGGCATCGGGTCGCATCCCGCCGGGCCACCTCCAGCACGGCTCCGCTCTCGTCCGGGCCATGCACGATGACGTCCGCCTCGCCCAGCAGCCGCAACGCCCGCAAGGTCAGCAGATCCGCCTCGCCCGGTCCGGGATGCACCAGATGCACGAAGCCGCGCATGATGGTGGTGCCGGTTGCGGCGGCTTCCAGTGCCTGCAGATAGGCAGCCTCCGCCTCGAGCTCCCGGCCCTCCAGCATCAGCGCCGCGACCGGGCCGGACAAGGCAGCCTCCAGCATTCGCCGGCGCGGCAGCACGTCTGGCAGCCGGCGGCGGGTCAGCGCCTGCATGCGGCCGGCCAGCGCCGCCAGCCGGCCGAACCCGGGAGGCACCAGCGCCTCGATCCGCGCGCGAAGCAGACGCGCCAGCACCGGACTGGCCCCTCCGGAGGAGATCGCGATGGCCAGCGGCGGACGCATCACCAGGGCGGGGGTGATGAAGCTGGACAGTTCCGGCTGATCGACCACGTTGCAGGGGATCCCCCGCGCCCGGGCCGAGGCGGACATCGCGCGCAACGCCGCCTGCAACGGATGATCCGGCGCCCGGGCCTCACCTTCCGCAGCCCCGATCGCGATCGCACAGCCATCGAGCAGAGGCTCGTGAAACTCCATGACGTGCTCGACCCTTGCCCCGCACGCCGCGAGGCTCTGGGCACGCCGCTCCGCCGCTTCGCCCTCTCCGAGCAACAGGGCCCGGCACCCGTCGAGCCGGAGAAATAACGGAAAGCTGTCCACCATAGCTTCCGTCGAAGGGCGGGTCGTATCGGGATCTGTCACTCTTGGGTTCCCTGCGATCCGGTCGGCGCATGACCGGGACAATCCCGCAACCCCGAGATCGGCCGTGATGGCTGCGCGCTGGAGCGCGCAGCCAAGCACATCAAGCCTTGGCGGGCTCGGCTTCCTCGGCGGCGGCGGTGAGCGCCTCGCCCAGCGTCTTCACCTTCTCGGCGTTCTTGCTGTCTGCCTTGCCGGCAAGCGTTACCGTCTCCTTACCCAGCTTGGCGACCAGCTTCTGGATTGCCGCGCCGTCCAGAGGGTCGGCATGCAGATGCTTCTTGAGGCTCTCGAGGTCGCGGATGATCGTCTTGACGCCGGGCGTCTCGATCTTCTCGAGCGTCGCTTCCCAGCCTTCGATGTTCTTGGTGGCGGCAGCGATGGTGAAGCTCTTCACCCCGTCCTTGATGTGCTTGATGGTCGCGTCGAACTGCGGCATTTCAAACCCTCTTTCAACGATGGCGCCACGGGATCGCAGCGTCGCGATCCAAAAGTCTGTGAACGGCGAGGAGTTGCCGGCATC
>CAXSEE010000255.1:0-5454 GCA_964235615.1 uncultured Acetobacteraceae bacterium
GATACCGCCGCCGACGATCAGGATCCGTCCCTGGGCCAAATGCTACTCCCCTCCCGCGTCCCCGGTTCGTGCCGCAAGCGTTGCGTCCTCAGGCGCGCAGGGCGTCCTGCCGTTCCTCCGCCGCCACCTCGGCGAGGCCGGCCTTCAGGCTGCGCCCCAGCAGGCCGAACACCACCAGGCCGAGCAAGTATATCGGGGCCAGGGCGAGGAAGGCATACTGCAAGGCCAGCGTTCCATATTGGCGAGTAAGCGCCTCGCTCAAGGCGCCGATCATCAGCGGACCGATGCCGGCGCCAATCACGTTCACTGCGAACACCAGCACCGCCGCCGCCGTGGCGCGCGACCGCGCGGACGCCAGGCTCTGGATCAGCGCCCAGCACGGGCCAATGTAAAGCCCGTTGGCAAAGGACGGCACGATCAGCAGCAGGTAGGCGACGGCGTTGTCCTGCGACAGGCTCAGGCCGACGATGGCTGGGACGGCCATTGCAGTTGCCGCCATCGGCACCCACGCAATCCACCGCGCGTCCCGGTCATAGGCGCGGTCGACCAGGCGGCCGCCGGCCCAGGTGCCGAGCAGATAGGGCAGGCCCTGGAACACGAACAGGGCGCGTCCGAGTGCCGCAGTCGACACATGCAGCTTGCGCGTGAACAGCGGCGCCAGCCAGATGAAGGTGCTGTACTCGGCGATCGCCATCAGCGAAAGCGCGATCCCGAGCCACAGGAAAGCGGGGCGGCCGGCCAGTCGGCGCAACGCCACACTGAACAGCGGTGGATTGGGGGCGCTGTGGACCCCGTCGGCACCGCCACGTATCGGGTCGCGCAAGGTCGCCGCCATGACGCCGGCCAGAAGCAGGCCGGGTAGACCGATGACCACGAAGGTGGCGCGCCAGCCGACCGCGTCGTTCAGCATCCCACCCAGCAGCGGGGCGAGCACGACGCCGAACGGGGCGGACAGCGCCAGGATGCTCATCGCCGCGGCGCGCCGGTTGGCGGGGTAGAGGTCGCCAATCATCGAGTGCGCGGGCGGGATCGCTCCGGCCTCGCCGCAGCCGACCAGGATGCGCGCCGCCAGCAGACCAGCGAAGCCTCGCGCGGCGGCACAAACGGCGGTGGCGAGGCTCCAAAGCAGCAGGGAAGCGGACAGGATGGCGATCCTGTTGCCCCGTTCGGCCAGCCGGGCCATCGGTAGCGCCAGACCGGAATAGAACAGCGCGAAGGCGGCACCGGTCAGGAGGCCAATCTGCAGGTCGCTCAGTCGCAGCTCGGTCCGAATCGGCTCGATCAGGATCGACAGCACGAAGCGGTCGACGTAGTTCAGCGTCATCGCCAGCGTGGCCAGCAGCAGCAGCCAGCGCCGCTCCGCCGGCCGGTGCGGCATCGGCGGCCGGCGGGCCACGTCCGATCGGCTGGCGGCCGGTGCTTCAGGCACGATCAGCCGGGACCACCCGCAGCGGCAGCGCGCGCAGGCCCACGGTGGCGAACGCGCCGCCGGTCAGCGGCACCGGCGTCCCGCCGGGGTCGATCGAGAGCTGCGCGGTCATGGCGCCGATGCTGGCCAGGATCAGCCGCAGCTCGAGCCGCGCCAGCCAGGCGCCGATGCACAGGTGCACGCCGTAGCCGAACGCAGCGCTGCCGGCGTTGGCGCGACCCGGAGTGAAGCGGTCGGGCGCGTCGAACTGGCGCGGATCGCGATTTGCGGCCGCGACCATGAAGCGCAGGTTGCTGCCGGCCGGGATCAGCACGCCGCCGAGCTCGACGTCGCGGGTGGCGACACGGGCCAGGCGATGCACCGGCGGCCGGTAGCGGAACGCTTCCTCCAGGAACGCCGACGGGCCGTCCGGCTCGCGCAGCAGTGCCAGCCAGCCGGGCTCGCGTGCCAGGATGTCGAGGCAGTTGCCGGTCATCAGCGTCGTTGTTTCATGGCCGGCGGTGAACAGCAGGCCGGCGAAGCCCGCCGCCTCCGGCCGGGACAGCACGCCCTCGTCGCGCAGGCGGGCGAGGTTGCCGATCACGCTGTCCGCTTCGCCCGCCGCGCGGTCCATTGCGGCGGAGATCGTGTCGAGCAGCGCGTCGTAGCCGGCGCGGCCGGCGCGGCCCGGCACGCCGCGCAGCACCTGGGCGAGGTAGTCGATGCTCTCGCTGGTCCAGCGGCGCATCTCGGCCGCCCGCTCGTCCGGGATGCCGAGCACGTCGCAGATCACGCCGATGGTGCAGGGGCTGGCGAACGCCCCGATCGCGTCGCCGCCGCCGCTCCCCAGGAACCGACGCCAGGCATCGGACACGCGCGTGGCGATCCCCGGCTCGACCGCGGCGAGCGCGCGCGGGGTGAAGGCGCGTGACACCAGCCGGCGCATCTCGGCATGTTCCGGCGGATCCATGTTGAGCAGGAAGCCCGGCACGGCGGCGTCGGTCCGCATCACCGAGGAGAACGCGGCGGCGTCGCGCAACCCGGCGGTCGTGTCGGCATGGCGCGAGACGAACACGAAGCGTGAGGCGGGAGGCCCGGCGCGCAGCACCGGCGCGTGCTCCAGCATCCAGTCGTAGTGCGGGTAGGGATCGGCCTGGATCCCATGGTCGAACGGGTCGAACGGCTTCAGGTGGCTCGGCCAGTCGAGGTCCTGCGACCAGGGTGCGGCAGTCATGTCGGAGGCGGCCGCCGGCTCAGAAGAAGCGCACGACGGACAGGCCGACGGTGAGCGGTTGGATGTAGATCGTGTTGTACAGGCTGGAGGCGGTGGAGACCGAGCCGGCCTGGGAGATCGTCGACAGCACGCCGCGCGTGTCCGTGGCGTTATTGGCGAACAGGGTGACCGACCAATGGGGATCGTGGGCGGTGACGCGCAGGTCGAGCTTCTCGTAGTCGGGCAGCGTGACCCGCAGGTTGCCGGGACTGTTGACGAACGCCTCGAACCGGCGGCCGACATAGCTCAGCGTGGCACTCGCGGTCGCGGTCCAGTCCTTCGACAGGCGGACGTCGCGCTCGACCGACAGGCTGCCCTCGAACCGTGGCGTGAACGGCAGCGGGGATCCGGCCCTGCCGACCCCGCCGCCGGCGGGGATCGCCTGCGTAAGCTCGGCCACGTTGTAGCTGCCGTTGGCGACGATGC
Source organism: uncultured Acetobacteraceae bacterium (assembly GCA_964235615.1). Taxonomy (GTDB): domain Bacteria; phylum Pseudomonadota; class Alphaproteobacteria; order Acetobacterales; family Acetobacteraceae; genus Lichenicoccus. The sequence continues at coordinate 3,108 of CAXSEE010000255.1, forward strand.
GCAGCGCCGGGGTCACATGGTAGTTCAGGGCGAACTCGGCCCCGGTGCTGCGCGCGGACAGGGCGTTGGCGAAGTAGATGAACTGGGTCGCCGGGTCGGTGAGCTGGATCTGGATGTTGCTCCACTCGATGTCGTAGGCCGACAGGTCGTAGGTCAGGCGGTGGCCGAGGACATCGCCCTTGGCGCCGAGCTCGTAGTTGACCGTGGTGTCGGAGCGGTAGCTGGTCGGCACGCCGGAGCCCGGGACGATGTCGGCGTTCGGGCCGCCGGGACGGTAGCCGGACGCGATCCGCGCGTAGACCATGGCGTCGGGCGAGAGCCGGTAGCTGGGCGTGGCCAGGAAGGTGACGGGCGTGTCGTAGGAGGTCGAGGAAAAGAACTGCGGCGTCGGCGCGCCGAGCGTGGGGGCGTAGTCGTCGCGCTCGCGGTAGGTCTGGTGGTTGTAGGCGTAGCGCACGCCGCCCTGGATGTCGAAGCGCGGCGTGAGGTGCACCGTGACGTCGCCGAACCCGGCCACCTCCTCGTAGGTGGAGGGGAAGGTGATGTCGAGCACCGAACCGGCCCTGCGGCCGGTCAGCGGGTCGACCGCGAGGATATACTGGTCGGACGGCGTGGTCTCGTTGTCGTAGAACACGCCGGCGAGCCAGTCGATGCGGTGCCCCAGGATCGCGTAGGCGGCGGGGGACGAGGCGAGGCGCAGCTCCTGGGTGAACTTGCGTGTCTCGAAGGCCTGGCCCAGTTCGGCGCCGTCGATGCCCGGGCTGGTGGCGGTCGCCGTGGCTGCGGCGGCGATGCTGTCGTAGGCCTGGAAGCTGGGATTGGAGGAATAGTCGGTCAGGCCGTATCCGGTCACCGAGGTCAGGTCGACGGAGCCGAGATGGGCGCGCACCTCGCCGGTGTAGAGCTGGACGAAGCTGTCGAACATGCCCGAACCAGGCGGCTCGTTCTGCTTGAGGTCGCCATAGAGCGGCTGCTGGTTGTAGGTCGTGGTCACGCCGTCGTAGCCCTTGCCGCTGGTGTCCTGCAGGATGGCGCCGAGGCGAACCGAGAGGTCCTGGTTTGGGGCCCAGAGCAGGGCGACGTTGCCGCCCCGGGCGTTGACGTCGTTGACGTTGCGGTCGTCGTTCACGACGTTGTCCACGTAGCCTGGGGTCTGGCGAGAGAAGCCGCTGACGCGCACCGCCAGGGTGTCGCTGATCGGCACGTTGACGCCGCCGCGCACGCCGTAGCCGACGCCGCCGTCGACCGTGCCGTCGAGATCGGTCTCGATCCGCCCGGTCAGCGCCCGCGTCGACGGGTCGGCGGTGACGTACTTGATCAGGCCGCCGAGGCTGCTGGCCCCGTAGAGCGTGCCCTGCGGGCCGCGCAGCACCTCGATCTGCGACAGGTCGGCGGGATCCAGGTCGGGCGCCAGCAGGTCGCCGTCGCCGAGCACGGTGGAGGAGCCGAACGGCACGTCGTTGATCAGGATGCCGACGGTCGGGTTCGCTTGCCGCGACGAGGAGATGCCGCGCAGGATGATGTTACTCTGGCCATTGCCCTCGGCGTCGATCGAGAGGCCTGGGACCTTCTCGAAGTAGTCCTGCAGGCGGACCTGGTTGACCTCGCTGAGCTGGGTCGTGTTCAGCACCGTCACCGAGACCGGCGTGTCCTGCAGGCGTTCGGACTTCTTCTCCGCCGTCACCACTACCGTCTCGACCGGTGCCGCAGCCTGCATGGCAGCCGGCTGTCCGGCCTGACTTGCCGACGCCGTTGAAGGGGACGCTGCAGGTGCAGTCTGGGCAGCCGCCGGCAAAGCCGCTGCAGCGGCGGTGATTAGACCGGCAGGCAAGCATATCTTCCAGCTGCCCGCCGAAACCAGCGCCAGGCCACGCCTCCTACTGAATGACCGCTTCATAAGTCCCGCCGTTAATGCAGCTCGTTATGAGCGCCCTACACGTGGCACACGATGTCTGGACATCGCAGTAACGTAAAGTCCTATTTTCTTATAATTCTCCCAAGTGCTGACTCTCGAACCAGCCACCATTCCTTTATTGCCTCTCCCACAGGAATTTGCATTGCTCATGAGCTCAAACCCAACTGCGGAATATGTCAGCGCTCGCGCCAGCGCACGATCTGGCAGTGGTCGGGCAGCCGACGTAGCGTCTTGGGCAGCAGTTGGAGGGCTGGCTGGCGGTATGAACTGCGTGTGCTGTGGCTCGATGGCGGTGACTGAGGGGCGGGAAGTCACGACACGGCGCCACCGGCGGTTCCGGTGCCGCACTGCTGTTAACGGGTTCTTCCTCAACGGATGGCTCGACCATACATCGCGCGCTTCAGCATTTTCAGCCGGTTGATCTGACCTTCT
>CAXSEE010000256.1:0-5429 GCA_964235615.1 uncultured Acetobacteraceae bacterium
CTCGCGCTCGCCCCAGTAGCGGCTGACGGCGAGGATGGTGCCGCCGTGCATGGCGAACAGCAGCGTCGAGCCGTACAGGAAGACGATGGAGAGCATGTGGAACGGGCAGTAGAACAGGTTGCCGTAGCGGATCGACAGCGAGGCGGTCCAGTCGAGGTGGGGGAAGATGCCGAACGGCACCGCCTCGCCCCACGAGCCCATCAGCAGCGGGCGGAAGAAGCCGCACACCAGGTAGAGCCAGATCGCGGACGCGAACGCCCAGGCGACGTGGGTGCCCATGCCGAGCGCGCGGGCCCGCTGGTACACCCTCACCCACCAGAGCATGATCGCCGTGGTCAGGAAGAAGCCCGCCATCAGCCACCATCCGCCCTCATTGAGCGGCGGGATGCGCAGCCCGTAGATCGGAGCCGGCGGTTGCAGTCCCAGCCAGGGAAGTTGCCGGATGAACTGGATCGGGTCCCAGCCGACCTGGGCCAGCATGTTCAGCCCGATGATCTCGAAGGCGATGAAGCCGCAGACGAACGAGGCGACGCCGAGAGTGCCCAGATAGAACGGGCCGACCTGTGCCGCGCCGATCTTGCCCAAGAGCGTGGACAGGAACGGCTGCATGGTCCGGTTCTCGGTGCCCCATTTCAGGGGTGCGCCTTCATCGACGGGGCCTTCGAGGTCGAGCCGGTTGAACAGGCTCTGATACTCGACCCCGAAGGTGGTGCGATAATCGAACATCGGTTCAGCTCCAGAACGGCAGGTTGAGCCACCAGTTCCACCATTCCGGCCAGCCGCGGGTCCAGAACGGGCCGCTGATGACGATGCAGATGGCGCTCCAGACGCCGGCGTTGATGGCGCAGAACCAGCCCAGGCGATGGATGCCCATGGGTCCGATGGAATAGACCATCAGGTCACGGAAGAAGCTGTCCTCGAAGCCGGACGGCTTGACCGGCTCGTCGCCGGGAGGGTTCAGGGCAGACAGGACCGCGCCGCCATGCATCGAGAGGATGAAGGTGGTGGTGAAGAAGAACGTGACGGCGATCATGTGCGCCGGGTTGTAGTGGAACTGCAGATGCTGGTAGCCGACGTTTGAGACCCAATCGAGATGGCTCATGATCCCGTAAGGGAAGCCATGACCCCAGGCACCCATCAGCAGCGGCCGGATCACCTCCAGGGTGACGTAGGCGAGGATCGCCCCGGAAAAGGCGATCGGGACGTGCAGCCCCATGCCGAGCTTGCGCGCGATCTCGACCATGCGCAGCGCCCACGAGCAGAAGGCGCCGACCGCGCAGAAGGTGATCCATTGCCACAGGCCGCCTTCGCGCAACGGTGCGAAGCCGAGGCCGTAGCGCAGATCGGGCGGGGCTATGTTGATGCGCCAGACGTTCCAGGTCGGACCGAGTGCTGCCGCCCAGATGATCAGCAGGGTGCCGACCAGGCTGAAGAAGGCGGTCGTCACCCCGAAGAACCCGACATAGAAGGGCCCGACCCAGAAGTCGAACAGGTCGCCACCCACGAGCGTCCCACCCCGGACGCGATACTTGTACTCGAAATTCAACATCGCCATGGTCGGATCCTCCTGTCAGGTACACAGGCTGGCAGGCAAACAGGCCGGCGTTACCTGACAGCTGCTATTCCCGGTTTGCCGACAGCATCAGGGCTGTCTCTGGTTCGGCGGCAGCGGCGTCATCTGCTGGACCGGCGAGCCGGTGAGCCGATCATGAGTGGGACCATCCAGCCAGTTGAAGCGATCGGTGCTCAGCAGGATGAAATGGATGACCAGAGCCAGGGTCAGCAGGAAAATGAACAGGGCGATCAGCGCCCGGCGCGGATCGAACAATACCCATATGCGGTACATGGAACATACTCCTCAGCTAAGGGCGGTAAGCATGTGTCCAGCGAAATGCAGGCCATTTGCGATATGACTGTCGAGCATCGCCGCGTGATAGCTGCCGCCCCAGGGACGCCACAGCCAGGCCAGCACATGCGCCACGACGGCGATGCCGACGAAGACGATGAAGCTCAGCAGAAAAATCCGGTTGAATTCCTTCGCCTCGCCTTCGGTCAGCCCCGATAGCGGGGAGCGGTTGGGTTCGATCGCCATGTCCATTTCTCCTTTGAGTAGGTTATAGAGCAGCCTCTGCGATTGCATTCGGCAACGAGGCCAGCACGCGTGCGCGCGTGATCCGGTTCTCGTCATGCGCGCGCGCTTCCCGCTCGACCTGCTCACGCAGCTTCTTGGCCGCCGAGATGCGAACGAGGAAGGGTTCGGCCTCGACCCGGGTATCGAGCAGCGTCGCCGCATCGGGATCCCAGAGGCCGGCCATGGAGCTCTCGCCGCGCGCATGGGTCGGATCGATCGCATCGAGATCGCGTCCCAGCGGCAGCATGTTGAACAGCGCGTCGAACAGCGCGTTGCAATATTCCTGCAGCAGATACGTCGCCCCCGCGTAGCCCATGAACGGCGTGCCGGTGGAGCGGCGGATGATGGCGCCCGGAAACGATGCCGCGACATACATGCAGCGCGTGCCCTGCTCGACGGCGTAGATGCGCTCGTTGGTCGAGCCGAACAGCACCAGCGGCGGGGTGCGGCGGAGGGCCTCGCGCACGGCGGGATTGTCGGTCTTTTCGCCAGGCTTGCGCGCGACGGCGAAGGCGCAGGGAATGCCGAGTTCATCCTCCAGGAAGCGCCGTATGCCGCGCTCGTAGGTCTCGGTCGCCACCACGGCGAAGCTGCCGGTGGCGAAGAAATCCTGCGTGACGCTGCGCCAGAGGTCCCACACCGCCTTGATCGTGGTCAGCTTTTCGCGCTCGATGAACGGCTGCGGATCGACGCCGGCGAGCTCGCCCAGCTTCTCCAGGAAGCTGGTGGTCGCGAACACGCCGATCGGCGCCTGCAGATAGGGCTTTTCCAGTTCCTCGCAGAGCTTGCGGCCGAACTCCCGATACAGGCACACATTGACGCAGGCATCGGCCAGGCGCGGGATGTCGTTGATATGGGTCCCCATCGGGAACACCATGTTGACCTCGCAGCCGATGCCCTCGACCAGGCGGCGTATCTCGGCGAGGTCGGACGGCATGTTGAAGGTGCCGTGGATGGCGCCGATGATGTTGACCAAAGGCCTCGCCGGCGGGGCCTTTTTCTTAGTTGCCTTCTTCGGGCCGAACTGTGTCCACAGCCAGTAGATCGCGCGGTCGGCGCACTGCCACTGGTCCTCGTCGATGGTGCGCGGGATGAAGCGCAGCAGGTTGGAGCCTTCCGGGGTGACGCCGCCGCCGATCATCTCGGCGATGCTGCCGGTCACCACCACGCCGGGCATGCTGCGGTCGCCGACGCTGTTGGCCTGCTTCATCGACGCCTCGGTGCCGGTCATCGACAGCGCATCCTCGGAAAGCCCGGTGACGCTGACTGGCAACTCGTGCGGCGGCAGCCCGTCGGTGTAATGCAGCACGGCGGTCACGGGAAGATTCTCGCAACCGACCGGCCCGTCGATGATCACGCGCAACCCGCGCGCGGCGGTGAACGCGTAGACCGCTCCCCAGTAGCCGCCGGCGCGATCATGATCGATGACCAGCATGGCGCTACACTCCGATCGGCTGCGTCGAGAGGTCGGGCGCCAGCACCGCGGCGGGACGCACCCGCGCCGCCGGCGTGCTGCCGAAGAACGACACCATGCGGGCGTAGCGTTCGCGTCCGCGCGTCTGCGTTGCCACCATGGCCGCCATCGCGGCGATCCCGGGGATCCCGAACAACGGCCGTCCGGACACGATGTTGGTGAAATAGATCGCCGGGATGCCCAGCTCCTTGGCCTTCTGGACGACCGGCGTGGTGCCGATGGCCAGGTCCGGCTGGATCTCGCGGAAGGCGGCGACGTCGTTCTCCAGCGAGGCGCGGAACTGCACATGCACGCCGCGCTGCTCCAGCCACTCGCGGTCCGGGTCGCTCCACTCGGTGCGCGGGCAGGCGGTGCCGACATAGGGCACCTCGGCACCGGCCTCGACCAGCAGACGCGCGACCAGCAGCTCCGAGCCCTCGTAGCCGGATACAGTCAGGCGCGCGCGGACGGGGTTGGCCGCCATCACCGCGCGCATCGGGCCGAGTGCTGCGGCGCGTGCCGCGTCCAGCTTCGCGCCCGGGACACCGGCTGCATTGGCGATGGCCTCGAGCCAGGCTGCGGTGCCTTCGACGCCGACCGGTCCGGAGCCGACCACCGGACGTCCGGCGGCGCGAAACTCGCGCACGCAGGCGACATAGAAGGGATGCACCGCGGCAGCGACGCTGCAATCCAGGGCGCCATACAGGTCGCGCCATTCGCGTGCCGGGGTGGTCGGCGCCACACCCAATCCCATCGGCGCGAGCAACCCGCCGATGCCGACCGGATCGGCCGGGAACAGCTCGCCGATCAGCGCCACGGTGGGCAGTTCGCTCGCCGTCCCACGCGGACGCTGCACCGGTCCGGATTCGACTTCTGTGCGTGCGTAACGCAACATCGCCGACGCCAGCACGTCCTTTGCCTCGGCATGTGTCGGCACGCCGAAGCCGGGGACGTCGATGCCGATGATGCGCACGCCGTCGATCTCGCGCGGCAGCAGGTCGAGCGGCACGCCGGACGCGGTCGGCACACACAGGTTGATCACCACCACGGCGTCATAATCGGCCGGCTTGGCGGTCTGCCGCACCGCCTCACGTATGTCCTCGAACAACTGGCCGCGCACCAGCGACTCTGAGTTGAACGGCACGTAGCCGACACTGCGCCGGGCACCGTAGAAGCGAGACGTGAAGGTCAGCCCGTAGACGCAGCAGGCCGAGCCGGACAGGATCGTCGCGGTCCGCCGCATGCGCAGGCCCACGCGCAGGGAGCCGAACGCCGGGCACATCGACTGCGGCTGGTCATGCGGCCCGCGCGGATAATCGGCCAGCAACTGGTCGAGCGACTTCTGCTTGCCCGCCGCCCGCGCCGCCTCCTGCATGGTCTCGCGACCGCCGTGGCAGCCTGAGGAGGTGGGTTCGGTCAGGACGCCATCCATGATCAGGCGCCTTCGTAGACGACTTCGAGCGATGGCCGCTCGGCGAGGGCCTCGCCACCGCACATGTCGGCAAGCGACGCCGGCACCAGCACCACGTCACGGCCGACCGCATCGCCCTTGAACAGGTTGAGCAGCGCATCGTGGGTCAGCGGATGCGGGCGCAGCGGCGGGGCCTCGGCCACCTGGATGCCGAGCGCCTCGAACAACGGCGCCCAGACGCTGCCGGGGCGGCCGACGATCTCGTAATTCGCACTCTTGCGGCGGATGTCGTCATCGGCGGGAATGGCCGCCAGCACCGGGATGCCGACCGCATCGGCAAAGGCCTGCGCCTCGCCGGTGCCGTCATCCTTGTTGATGACCAGGCCGGCAACTCCGACATGACCACCGAGCTTGTTGAAATACTCGACCGCGGA
>CAXSEE010000257.1:0-5403 GCA_964235615.1 uncultured Acetobacteraceae bacterium
GTTGCGGGTGTAGCTCAGTTGGTTAGAGCGCCGGCCTGTCACGCCGGAGGTCGCGGGTTCGAGCCCCGTCACTCGCGCCACTCGCGGTTCGCGAAAAAATGCTGCACTGCACCCTGGTGGTGCGGCCGTCTCGCGCCCAACTTAAATTCTGCATTTGTTCAGGCTCCGGACGCGAACCCTTTGCCGGTTGAGCGTTGCCGGTTCATGATCCGGGTGCATACTCGCCTGGCTACACGTTCGGCCAGCGACACGAAGGATCAGAAGATGCACGCGGTTGTGGTGAATTATTTTCCAGTCCTGGTTTTCACCGTCATCGCCTTCGGCATCGCTGGGGCCATGCTGGGCGGCTCGTTGCTGGCGGCACAGCAGAAGCCCTACGGCGAGAAGCTATCGGCCTACGAGTGCGGCTTCGATGCGTTCGACGATGCGCGCCGCCGCTTCGACGTGCGTTTCTACCTGGTCGCGATCCTGTTCATCATCTTCGACCTCGAAGTGGCGTTCCTGTTTCCCTGGGCAGTCAGCCTGGCCAAGATCGGCCTGTTCGGTTTTCTCTCGATGATGGGCTTCCTGGCCGTGCTGACGGTCGGCTTCATCTACGAATGGCGCAAAGGCGCCCTGGAGTGGGAATAACCGCAATGAGCAACGAAATTATCGAGACCCGTCCCGACATCGCCTGGAACCGCGAACTGCTGCCGCCGGGTCCGGAACAGGATGCGGTGATCAAGGGCATCAGCGGCCAGATCACGGAAAAAGGCTTCGTCGTCGCCAGCCTCGACAAGCTGGTCAATTGGGGCCGCACCGGCAGCCTCTGGCCGCTGTCGTTCGGGCTCGCCTGCTGCGCCGTCGAGATGATCCACGCCTTCATGCCGCGCTATGATCTGGACCGGCTCGGCATCATTCCGCGCGGCTCGCCGCGTCAGGCCGACGTGATGATCGTCTCCGGCACGCTGACCAACAAGATGGCGCCGGCCATGCGCCGGATCTACGACCAGATGGCCGAGCCGCGCTGGGTGATCTCCATGGGCTCCTGCGCCAACGGCGGCGGCTACTACCATTACAGCTACTCGGTGGTGCGCGGCTGCGACCGCATCGTGCCGGTCGACATCTACGTGCCGGGCTGCCCGCCGACGGCCGAGGCGCTGGTCTACGGCATCATCCAGTTGCAGAAAAAGATCCGCCGGACGGGGACCATCGTGCGTGGCTGAAGTGGCTGATATCGTTCTGACTGCAGTGCAGCAACAGCGCGCGCGCCTGGCCGCCAGGCTAGGCGTCCTGGCCGTGACGCTGTCGACCTCGGTCGCGGGCGTCTCGGGCGCTGCGATCGAGCAGGGCGAACTCGTGGTGCATACCGACCGTGCCTCGTTGCTGGCCCTGATGACCCGGCTGCGTGACGATCCGCGCTTCGCCTTCGAGCAGATGATGGACCTTTGCGGGGTCGATTTCCCTGCCCGGGCCGAGCGGTTCGACGTGGTCTACAACCTGCTGTCTGTCACGCTGAACCAGCGCATCCGGGTGGTCGTCACCACCGACGAGATCGAGCCGGTGCCGTCGGTCCACCGGATCTGGCCCTGCGCGACCTGGTGGGAGCGGGAGTGCTACGATTTGTTCGGCGTGCTGTTCTCCGGTCAGCCAGACCTGCGCCGCATCCTGACCGACTATGGCTTCGAGGGTCATCCCCTGCGCAAGGACTTCCCGCTCACCGGCTACGTCGAGGTGCGCTACGACGTCGACCGCCGTGCTGTGGTCTACGAGCCGGTCAAGCTGACGCAGGATCTTCGCGACTTCGACTTCGAGAGCCCCTGGGAAGGCGTGCTGACGCTTCCCGGTGACGAGAAGGCGCACGAGAGCCGCCAGAACCCACCTACATCGAACACACCTTCACCGGGAGGCACGTCACGATGAGCGATATCATCCTGCGCGACGACATCCCCGACACCATGCGGCCGCTTACCCCGGCCGGTGACGATCGGGTCAAGACGGTCGAGATCGACAGCCACTCGCTGAACTTCGGGCCCCAGCATCCCGCCGCGCATGGCGTGCTGCGGCTGGTGCTGGAGATGGACGGCGAGGTGGTGGCACGCGCCGATCCGCATATCGGGCTGCTGCATCGCGGCACCGAGAAGCTGATCGAATACAAGACCTACGTGAAGGCGCTGCCGTATTTCGACCGGCTCGATTACGTCTCGCCGATGTGCATGGAGCAGGCTTTCGCGCTGGCGACCGAGAAGCTGCTCAATATCGAGATCCCGCAGCGGGCGAAGTGGATACGCACCATGTTCGCCGAGATCACGCGGGTGTTGAACCACCTGCTCAACGTGACCTCGTTCGGCCTGGATTGCGGCGCGCTGACGCCGGCCTTGTGGGGCTATGAGGAGCGCGAGAAGCTGCTCGAGTTCTACGAGGCGGTCTCGGGTGCGCGCTACCACGCCAACTACTTCCGTCCGGGCGGCGTCGCGGCCGACCTGCCAGCTGGCCTCGCCGAGCGGATCGCGGCCTGGGCGGAGAAGTTTCCGAGCTTCCTCGACGATCTGGAAGGGCTGCTGACCGGCAACCGGATCTGGAAGCAGCGCACCGTCGGCATCGGCGTGTTCAGTGCCGAGCAGGCGCTGGCCTGGGGCTTCTCCGGCCCGAACCTGCGCGCGTCGGGCGTGCCCTGGGACCTGCGCCGCTCGCAGCCCTACGATGCCTATGACCAGGTCGAGTTCGCCATACCGGTCACGCGCAACGGCGATTGCTACGACCGCTATTTGATACGCGTGTCCGAGATGCGCGAGAGCGTGAAGATCGTCAAGCAGTGCCTGGCGAAGATGCAGCCCGGCCCGATCAAGCTGCAGGACCACAAGATCACGCCGCCGACGCGCAAGGAGATGAAGCGCTCGATGGAAGCGCTGATCCATCACTTCAAGCTGTACACCGAGGGCTACCACGTGCCGGCGGGCAACACCTACACCACAGTGGAAAGCCCCAAGGGCGAGTTCGGCGTGTATCTGGTGGCCGACGGCAGCAACCGGCCCTATCGCTGCAAGATCCGCCCGACCGGGTTCTCGCACTTGCAGGCGATGGACGAGATGGCGCGTCGGCACATGCTGGCCGATGCGGTGGCGATCATCGGGTCGATCGACCTGGTGTTCGGAGAGGTCGACAGGTAGATCGAATGTCGGGTCAATTTTCCGCAGAGAATATCGGTTTCGGAGAGCCGGGGCATGTGCCTCGCAAGGGCTCCGAGGAGCAGCCGGAGCATTTCGCCTTCGACCAGGCGAGCGAGGCGGAGATCGCGAAGATCCTGCCGCGCTATCCGGAGGGGCGTCAGGCCAGCGCCGTGATCCCGCTGCTCTATATCGTCCAGGGCCAGATGGGGCGGCTGACCGGCAGCGCCTGGGTGCCGCGCGTCGGCATGGACGTGGTGGCGGCGCGTCTGGGGATGGCGCCGATCCGGGTGTATGAGGTCGCGACCTTCTACCTGATGTTCAATACCAAGCCGATCGGGCGCTATCATCTGCAGGTCTGCACCACCACGCCCTGCTGGCTGCGGGGCTCCAGCGACATCACCGCGGCGTGCAAGCGGGCCACCGGCATCGGCCACTGGGGCGAGACCTCCGCCGACGGGATGTTCACCATGTCCGAGGTCGAGTGCCTCGGGGCGTGCGCCAACGCGCCGATCCTGCAGGTCGATAACGACTTCTACGAGGATCTCGACGAGGGGCGCACGATCGCCCTGATCGATGCGCTCCGGCGCGGCGAACCGCCGAAACCGGGACCGACCATCGATCGTTTCAATTCTGCGCCAGTCGGCGGCCGAACCACCTTGCTTGAGGAATCGGAAAGTCCCTCGGTGGAACCGGTGTCAAAGGAAGAGGCAGCATCATGCTGAGCGACAAGGATCGGATCTTTACCAACATCTACGGCCAGCACGACCCGTTCCTGGCCGGCGCCCGCAAGCGTGGCGACTGGGACAATACCGCCGCGATCCTGCTGCGCGGGCGCGACGGGATCATCAACGAGATGAAGGCGTCCAACCTGCGCGGACGCGGAGGTGCGGGCTTCCCGACCGGACTGAAGTGGTCGTTCATGCCGAAGAACTCCGACGGCCGGCCGAGCTACCTGGTCATCAACGGCGACGAGAGCGAGCCCGGCACCTGCAAGGACCGCGAGATCATCCGCCATGAGCCGCACAAGCTGATCGAGAGCGCGCTGATCGCCTCGTTCGCGATGGGCGCGCACACCTCGTACATCTATATCCGTGGCGAATACTATAACGTCGCGCGCAACCTGCAGATCGCCATCGACGAGGCCTACGAGGCCGGGCTGATCGGCAAGAACGCCTGCGGCTCGGGCTGGGACTTCGACTTCCATGTCCATCTCGGCGCCGGCGCCTATATCTGCGGCGAGGAGACGGCGCTGCTCGAAAGCCTCGAAGGCAAGAAGGGGCTGCCGCGGATGAAGCCGCCATTCCCGGCGGCGATGGGGCTGTATGGCTGCCCGACCACGGTCAACAACGTCGAGAGCATCGCCGTGGCCTCGACCATCATGCGTCGCGGGGCTTCCTGGTTCGCCGGCTTCGGTCGGCCGAACAATGTCGGCACCAAGCTGTTCGCGGTGTCCGGGCATGTGAACCGGCCCTGCGTGGTCGAGGAGGAGCTCGGCGTCAGCATGCGCGACGTGATCGAGCGTCATGCCGGTGGCGTGCGCGGCGGCTGGGACAATTTGCTGGCGGTGATCCCCGGCGGCTGCTCGGTGCCGATCATCCCGAAGTCGGTGTGCGACACCGTGCTGATGGATTTCGACAGCCTGCGCGCCGAGAAGTCCGGCCTGGGCACGGCGGCGATGATCGTGATGGACAAGTCCACCGATGTCGTCGAGGCGATCGCGCGTTTCGCGCGCTTCTTCAAGCATGAGAGCTGCGGGCAATGCACGCCGTGCCGCGAGGGCACCGGGTGGATGATGCGGGTGATGGACCGCATGGTCGCAGGACGCGCCGAGATCGAGGAGATCGACATGCTGGAGCAGGTCACGCGCCAGGTCGAGGGCAACACCATCTGCGCGCTCGGCGACGCGGCGGCCTGGCCGATCCAGGGGTTGATACGGCATTTCCGGCCGGTGATGGAGGAACGCATCCATGCCTATCGCGCATCGCATCCGGGCGGGCGGCTGGCGCCGACGCCGATCAATCTACCAGTAGCTGCGGAGTAGCGCCGAATGGTGAAGGTCACGGTAGACGGGATCACGGTCGAGGTCGCGAACGGCTCCTCGGTGTTGCAGGCCTGCGAGGCGGCCGGCAAGGAGATCCCGCGCTTCTGCTATCACGAACGGCTGTCGATCGCCGGCAATTGCCGCATGTGCCTGGTGGAGATCGCCAAGGCTCCGAAGCCGGTCGCTTCGTGCGGCTATCCGGTCGCCGACGGC
>CAXSEE010000258.1:0-5375 GCA_964235615.1 uncultured Acetobacteraceae bacterium
TGGCCGAGTGCCGAGCCGGTCAGTTGATGCCAGTCAGCAGCCGGCTCCAGCGAATTTCGAGCGGCCATTCCCATACCTGCCACCATGGCGCGGTCGCGTCGATGGAGAAGAAGATGAACTCGGCCCGCCCGACCAGGTTCTCGACCGGCAGGAAAGCGACGCCCTGCTCACCCGACAGGAACGGCCCGGCACTGCGATCACTGCCGAAGCGGCTGTCCAGGCTGTTGTCCCGGTTGTCGCCCATCGCGAACAGGTCACCATCGGGCACGACGAACTCGCCCGTGTTGTTGGCCTCACCGTTGTCGCCCATTTTGGCGATGAGGTGGGTGATGCCGCCGGGCAGCGTCTCGTCATATTCCCGCTCCTCGATGGAGCCACCACTCTCGTCTGTGGCGATGATGTTGCCGACGGGGCGGCGAGCGGCGGGCTGGCCATTCACGTACAGCACGCCGCCTTTCACTTGGATATGGTCGCCCGGCAGGCCGACGATCCGCTTGATGTAGTCGGCGTAGTCCGCGTGCATGTTCTTGAACACGGCCACGTCGCCGCGCTTGGGCAGGCTGCCGAAAATGCGGCCGTGGAACAGCGGCGGCGAGAACGGCAGCGAGTGGATCGAATACCCGTAGGCGAACTTCGACACGAAAAGGTAGTCGCCAACCAGAAGAGTGGGAATCATCGAGCCGGAGGGGATGTTGAACGGTTCGAAAGCGACGGTGCGGATACCGATCGCGATCAGCCCGGCATAGACGATGGTCTTGATGTTATCGAGCCAACCGCCCGATTTTGCTTTAGCCATGAAGATAGGGCGGTCCGGAGAAATGCCGGCGGATGAAGCCGATGGGGCGTGGTCCTGTCAAGGAAGCGCGGCGCGGTGGCTGCACGCCGGGTCATTTCCCCGGGCAGGGAAAGGCCGCCTTCACCGTCGCGGCCAGCAGGCCGATCCCAGAGCCCTTGGTGTCGTCCACGTGGCCCGGGGCGTAGCGGGCCACCGCTTCGCGCACCGCCGACAAGCGGGTGTTCGGCGGGACGCACACACTGGCCTTCATATCGTTGTTGGTCGCCACCGTATCGAGCGCGCCAGCGATATAGCCGTCGCACAGGCTCTTCTCGCCCGGGTTGGCGCTACCGCAGGCGCGGGCGAGCATCTGGCCGCTGGCGAAGTCGTCACGCGCCTGGGCGGGTATCGTGACCGCCAAAGTCCCCAGCAGCGGCACGCAGCACATCATGGACCGAATCACAACCGCTTCCCCCAAATGGAACGGAGCGACCCTACTCCGTTATCTCATAGGTCGTCACTTCGAACAGGCTGAGCCACGCCGGGCCGAAGCTGGTGACGAGGGCCACGTCCGTGGCGTCCCGGCCGCGCGCCATCAGGATACGGCCGATGCGTTGCTTGTTGTGCCGGGCGTCGAAGGTGTACCAGCGCCCGCCATCCGGTCCGTCCAGGTACACCTCGAACCAGGCGGAGAAATCCATCGGGGCGTCCGAGAGCGGGATGCCGATATCGCCCAGGTAGCCGGTGCAATACCGCGCTGGCAGGTTCATGCAGCGGCACAGCGTGACGGCAAGATGCGCGAAGTCGCGGCAGACACCCTGCCGTTCGTTGTAGCCGTCCCAGGCGGTCTTGTCCGGCCGTGCGTGCTCGTAGCCGAACGTGATGCGCTCGTGCACGAAGTCACAGATCGCCTGCACACGCCCCCAACCTGGCGGCGTCCCGCCGAACAGCGACCAGGCGATGTTGGACAGCTTGTCCGTCTCGCAATACCGGCTGCCGAGCAGGTAGACGAGCGCACCGTCCGGTAGGTCCTGCACGAGGACCTGCTTGGCCTCCGGCACCACGGGGTCCGGCAGGCCGCTATCGGTGATCTCAAACTCGTCGGTCAGCTCGGTGCGGCCGACCGGCGCCACGATCCGGTGGCAGATATTGCCGAAATCGTCGCGGTAGGATTGCTGCGTAACCTCCGGGATCGTGCGCAGCTTGGGCTGAGTCAGCAGGTCCTGCTCGCGGGATGGATGCACGCTGAGCGCCAGCAGCATCGGGACCGGCTGCGAGCATTCATGGGCGATGCGGTAGCCACAACGGATGCGCATGGTCGGTGCTCCTCAGGAGGCGGATTGAAGCGTTGGGATCGTGTGGGTGACATCGACGGTGACGTCCATGCCGAGGCAATCGGCGGCTGCGCCGGTCCAGCTGCCGGAGAGCGGCACGGCCATGGCCGGGTCGCGGACGACGGCGACGCGGACCAGCCCGCGGCTGCCGACGATCCCGTTCGTCGGATCGAAATCCACCCAACCGGCGCCGGGCAGGTAGACCTGCAGCCAGGCATGGGTATTGCCGCCGCCCAGCCGCTCCGCCTCGCCGGGCCGGGCACGCGCCTGCACGTGGAGGTAGCCGGTGACGAAACGAGCCGCCAGGCCCAGCGATCGCACCGCCTCCATCATCAACAGCGCGAAATCGCGGCAGGTGCCGGTCTCGAGCTTCATCGTGGTGCGTGGATCCTGGATGCCCGGCGTATGGCGGGCCCGGTAGGTAAAGCGGTGCCGGACGGCCTTGGTCATGCCGGCCAGCATGTCGATGGTCCGGGTCGGGCCGTTCTGCGACAGGAAGCCCTGCGCCCAACGATCCACCACATGCCCCGGATCGGGCTTCTGCCGCTCGATCGAGCGGAGCAGGTCCGGCATCTCCTCCGCGTCATAGGCGAAGGGGAAGCTGCGGGCGTGATCCGCGATCATGGTCGCGAGGTCGGTGCAGTCGTCATGATCGACGCGCAAGATGCTCTCGAAGCTCAGCGTCTCGGACCGGGTCGTAAAACGCGCCAGTGTCACGGAATTGCCAAACACGTCCTGTGTCCACCGCAAGGAGGAGGGCGCGGGGCTGATTAGGAGGCGGTGGTCGACAAGGCGCTGATCATGGCTGTCTCGTGGCCGGAACATCATGCGGTGCTCGCCAAACGCGACGGGATGGCGGTAGCGGTACGTCGTGAGATGGCGAACGGTCAGCAGGGGCAAGTAACACCGTGCGGCTGGTTAATGCGCTGGAGATTGGCGGACGCCCCGGCGGAGTCGGTCCGGGCTGGAAGGCACATGCATCAGGACGCATAGAGTGTCACATGATTAAGTGTCACATGCATGTCTTACGCCAGCCTAATTCGTGCGCGGCACGGCGCAACCCTGTTGCAGTGCAACGCCGGTCACTCAAACGGCATTGGGAACGGGGCAACCCTATGCGCCTGGCTGACATTGATTGGCTAGACAAGGGGCGCTCCATGCATTCTCGCACCATCGTTCTCGCCATCGGGCTGCTCGCGGCACCGCTCTCGCTGCTGGTGGCGCCCGATACGGCGTCCTCGGGGCCAGACGGCGTCTGGCTGACGGCTGCAACGACCGAGGATACCGTCAACGGCCGCCAACTCAAGCCCGCGCCTGTCCCGGATGCCTTGCCGCCCGGCGTCCCTGCCGTGGACCGGGCCGCCGGGCCGGGTAGCCACACCCTGAGCGCCGGGCCGACGAACAGCACGCCCTTCAGCGACACACCGACGGGGACGCTGTCCGAGGGCGGTGACCAGGGCAGCCAACGGGATCGGAGCCTCGCCCCGGCCGATGCGTCCGGCGTGACGCCAAACCTGGGGCGGTAAACCCCGAGAGCGGCGTGTCGCACGTGATGCGCCTGTTCCTGAAGCATATGACGGTGGATGGTGCCGGGCCGGAGCGGCCCACGCCGCCGCCGATGCAGGATGGCACGCTGGGCCGGGAGATGACGAGGCTTGCCCGGCTTGTGTGCAAAGAGGAAGCGCTCGACCGGGCGTGACGCACCCTGGCGCCCTGCCATGACCGCCCCCAGTTTGCACTGGCTGCCGAAGGAGCCCGACTGGCGCGCCCGGCTGGCCACCATCGCCGGGCCGGAGTCCTGGGACCGCGCGGTGGCGCTCGCCAACACGGATACGGATTTCGTGCGCACCAACGCGCTCGACAAGCGGGTGCGGCAGGCGCTGGGCGGCACGCCACCGCCAGGCCTGGCCGCGCCGCCGATCCGGCTCGCCGTGCTGGGCTCGTCCACCCTGACGCACTTGCTGCCGGCGCTGCGGATCGCGGCGATGCGGCGTGGGCTGTGGCTGGATACGTTCGAAGGTGAATATGGCCAGTATCGGTCGGATGTGGCCGACCCGGCTTCCGCCCTGCACGCATGGCGCCCGACCGCCGTGCTGTTCGCCTTCGACGCCGCCCATCTCTGCGCGCCGCTCGCCGCCGGAGCCGATGCCGCCGTGGCCGACGCAATGCTGGCCGACACGAGAGACCAGATCGCCACGTGCTGGCGGCTGGCGCGGGAGGCGTTCGGCTGCACCGTGTTGCAGCAGACAGTGCTTCCAACCCATGCGCCGCTCACCGGCAGCGGCGAGCACCGCCTGCCCGGTTCGCGGGCCGGCTTCGTGCGCCGGCTGAACGCGATGCTGCGGGAGCTGGCCGACGCGGAGGGCGCCGACCTGCTGGCGCTGGATGACCGTGCGGCAAGCGACGGGCTGGCTGCCTGGTTCGATCCGGCGCTCTGGCACCGCTCGAAGCAGGAGGTGACGCCGCTCGCGGCACCGCTCTACGGCGAGCTGGCGGTCCGAGTGCTGGCGGCCAAGGCGGGCCTGTCGCGCAAGGCGCTCGTGCTCGACCTCGATAACACGCTTTGGGGCGGGGTCATCGGCGATGACGGGCTGCAGGGGATCGTGCTGGGGCAGGGCAGCGCGCTTGGGGAGGGCTTCCTGGCGGTGCAGGACTATGCGCGCGAGCAGGCACGGCGCGGCGTGATCCTGGCCGTCTGCTCCAAGAACGACGAGGCGAACGCGCTGGAGGTGTTCGACCGCCATCCCGAGATGAGTCTGCGGCGCGGGGACATCGCCTGCTTTGTCGCGAACTGGGACGACAAGGCCACCAACATCCGCCGCATCGCGCAACAGCTGAATATCGGCCTCGATAGCCTGGTGTTCCTGGACGACAACCCGTTCGAGCGGGCGCTGGTGCGCGCCGAGCTGCCCATGGTCGCCGTGCCGGAGGTGCCGGACGAGCCGGCGCTGGTCCCCCGCGCCCTGGCGGATGCCGGCTATTTCGAGGCCGTCGCCCTGACCGGGGAGGACCGCACGCGCGGCGCGCAGTATCAGGCCAACCTCGCCCGCGACTCGCTGAGCACGCAGGTGACCGACCTGGATGGCACCCTGAGGGGCCTGGAGATGCGCCTGGTCTGGCGCGGCTTCGACCTGGTCGGCCTGCCGCGGATCGTGCAGCTGATCAACAAGACCAACCAGTTCAACCTGACTTCTCGCCGCATCACGGAGGCCGAGGTGATGGCGGTGATGCAGGACCCGGGCGCGGTCGGGCTGCAGCTGCGGCTG
>CAXSEE010000259.1:0-5366 GCA_964235615.1 uncultured Acetobacteraceae bacterium
CGTCGTGGCATGTGATCGCCAGAAGGAAACGCTGGCCCCAGGTCCGGGCATGTCCGGAAGTGACCGGAGTCAGGCATTCTGCATCATTCGACTCTCGCTTCGGCGTCCCGCCGTGCCGGTGGCACGATTGACGACGGGCAACACGTCGCTTGCCAGCAATTCAATGGCCGCCGCCACCTTGGCGAAGGGAAGACCGCCGATGTCGATCTGCGCCATGAAGCGCTGATGGCCGAACATTTCATATTCATAGAGAATTTTGTCGACGATCTGTTGCGGGCTTCCGACAAACAGCGCCCCGCGGGGTCCAGCCAAAAGTTCATAGTCACGCCGGGATATGTGAGCTCCAAGATCGCGATTGGGCAAGTTGTGGCCGATGTAGCGCGCGTAGTAGGGATAGAAGTCGTCGAGCGCCGCCTGCGACTGCCTTTGCACGTGCAGGTGACTGGATATCCCGACCTTGAGATCAGCGAGATCATGCCCGGCTTCGAGGCCGGAGCGGCGATAGAGGTCGATGAACGGCTTGAAGCGTGCGGGCTCGCCGCCGATGTTGGCCAGGTTCAGGGGCAACCCCGCGTTGCCGGCACGAACAGCACTTGCGGGCGTGCCGCCTGCGCCGATCCAGATTGGCGGACTCGGGGAAACCAGTGGCCGCGGTGCAATTTCGGCATCATGAAGGGCCGGACGGAAACGGCCTTGCCAGGTGACACGCTCGCTGCGCAGCAGCATCTGGAGGAGCTCGAGCTTCTCGATGTAGAGCGCGTCGTAATCATCAAGGTCATAGCCGAACAGAGGAAAAGATTCGATGAAGGCGCCTCGCCCGACTGTCAGCTCGGCACGGCCGCCGGACAGCAGATCGACGGTGGCGAACTCTTCGAAGACCCGCACGGGATCGGATGAACTCAGGATCGTCACGGCCGTGGTGAGCCGAATGTTCTTCGTTGCCACAGCAATGGCGCCGAGCATGACGGCGGGCGCCGAGATCGCATAATCGGAGCGGTGATGCTCACCAATTCCGAAAACCGAGAGACCTGCCTCGTCGGCGAGCTTTGCCGCGGCAACGACATCCGCCAGGCGCTGCCGGGCGGCGTCTGCGCCCCTGATGCCGACGGGAAGATCGCCAAACGTGTAGAGCCCGAGTTCCATCATTGGTCTTTCCTGCCAGCAGACTCGAAAATCCCGGCGAGGAACGTCCCGGCGATCGCTGCACCCTCCGACGAGATCATATGCCCCACACCCGGCAGGATGAGACCGGTCGCATCGACGCCCAACTCTTTCAGAAGTGCGGCGGCTTGAACGCTTTCGCTCATGGGCATGACAGGGTCTGCATCACCGTGAATGAGAAGGACCCGTGTGTGCTTCGCCGGCGTCAGCGGCCCTGGCGATGCCAGCCGGCCCGAGAAGGCCACGACCGCCGCCACAGGCCAGCGCCCCGATGCGAGGGCGTCGAGCGCCATGATCGAACCTTGTGAAAATCCGACCAGCGCGATGCGCTCGGGCTGATCGGTCAGGCCGTGTGCGGCAATGATATCGCCGAGGGTCCTGTCGAACGCCGCCCGCGCCGTTGCCACCCGTTCCGGGCGATTGGCCTCCGTCACCCCATTGACGCTGAACCACTGATGGCCGGGGCCGTGACCAGAGGGAAAGGGCGCGTCCGGTGCTGCGAACGCGGTGTCTGGGAGCACATCGCGCCAGGCGTCGGCGAGTGTTGCGAGATTGGCGCCAGAGCCCCCAACGCCGTGCAGGAGGATGACAAGATCACGGTTCATGATCCAATTCCCGGACTGGCGTGGCGCAAAGTGACCGGATCAAGTCCCGGTAGATCAGGGCCAACGGGAACAATGCCGGTCGGGTTGAGCGCCTTGATCGAATAATACCCTTGCTTGATGTGGTCGATACTCACGGTCTCCCTCACGCCAGGAACGTCGAGGATCCGCATGAGGTAGGTGCTCAGGGCGGGGTAGTCCAAGAGCCGGCGCAGATTGCATTTGAACAGGCTGTGATAGGCGGCGTCGAAGCGCACCAACGTCACGAACGATCGCACATCCGCCTCGGTGAGGCTGTCGCCGAACAGGAACGGTCCGCGCCCAGCAAGGCGATCTTCCAGCTCGTCGAGCATGGTGAACACATCGGCGAAGGCCTCTTCATAGGCGATCTGCGTGGTTGCGAAACCGGCGCGGTAGACGCCGTTGTTGAGCATCGGATAGATGCGGTCGTTGAGTGCGTCGATGTCGGCGCGAAGCTCTTGCGGATAAAGCTCATATGTCCGGCTCGCCAGCGTGCCGAAACCGGCATTGAACATCCGCACGATGTCAGCTGACTCGTTGTTGACGATCGTCTTGCGCTCCTTGTCCCACAGTACAGGCACAGTCGCGCGGCCGGTATAATGGGGATCGGCGCGCGTGTAGATCTCATGCATGTAGGTTGCGCCGTTCAGCGTGTCCCGGTTGGAACCGGGATAGTCGCCGAAGCGCCACCCCTCATCGGTCAGAGCCGGTTCGACGATGCTGACCGAAACCACGTCTTCGAGCCCTTTCAGCTTCCGCGTGATCAGCGTGCGTGATGCCCAGGGACAGATCAGCGCGACATAGAGGTGATAGCGTCCAGCTTCGGCCTTGAAGCCATCCTCCCCGGTCGGGCCGGCTGCACCATCCGGGGTGACCCAGTGGCGGAAGCCGGAAGTCTGGCGGACGAAGCCCCCCTTGGCATCGGTCGCCTGCACTGGCTGCCAATCGGCTGTCCATTTACCGTCTACAAGCATCGTTCGTCCTCTCTCAATATGGTATGGTGCGGATGAATGATCGAACGCACCCGATCATCGGGCGATGAGGGTTATCGAGGTTCCCCAAGGATCGCGCAGTGACAGGCGAGATGGTCGGTCGGCCGCTGTCGGTTTCTGCTCCGTGAGGCGCGCCTGGACAGCATCGAACATGGCGTTGTCGACTATCAACTCGACATCCGTCAGTCCCGTTGATGGTTCGTCGCGCATGCTGGCACCACGGCTATTCCAAATGTTGGTTGCGAGATGGTGGTGGTAGCCATCGCCCGCATAAAAGGTACCGCCGGGGTATCGGGTGGTGACGTGGAGCCCGAGAATTTCAGCGTAGAAGGCCTCTGCCGGTGCAATGGCGCCGACCTGGAGATGCACGTGACCGACGACAGAACCGCTCGGGAAGCCTTGCCATTCTTGGTGGCCGGCACTGGCTATAAGTTGCTCGATGTCGAGTGGATCACTGGGCATGACAAACGAGCCGTGCTTCTTTTTCCACAGGTCAGGCGATCTATCCGCGTAGATCTCCACCCCGTTGCCTTCCGGGTCGACGAGATAGAGCGCCTCGCTCACCGCATGATCGGCAGCGCCGACGATGGGAGCTCGTGTCGCTGCCGCGTGTCTCGTCCAGGCGCCAAGATCGGCACGCGTCGGCAGCAGGAAGGCGGTGTGGAACAGCCCTGCCTCGCGCGGTGAGCTTCGGCGCGCGGACGGATCGCTACGCAGTTCGAGGAGGACCTTCCCGCCAACACCCAGTTGGGTGGCGCCGGCTTCGGCCTTCACCTGATGAAGGCCGAGCACCTGCCGGTAGAAGGCGCTGACACGTTCAAGATCATGAACCGTCAGCGCAACTCTTCCCATCGCGATTGAGGTCATCATGGTATGTCCTCCCTGGCGCACGATCTTAGTTCTGAAGGGCGCCTACGAACTTGCTGGTCCGCGTCAGGAACGGGGTCGGCTTTAGGACGAACGGCCCATCGCCAACGAGCGCCAGTGTGGCCAGTCCAACAATCCAAAGCGCGGGGTATTCCCAGCCGCCATGAGCGTTGTCGAAGAAGAAGCCGGCCGGACCATGCACCGTGACGATCGCACCGAGCAGGTCAGGAACGAGCACAAGTGCTGCAAGGCGCGGCCACACGCCAAAGATCATCGCCAGCGCACCGAGCAATTCCCAGACCATGACGACATAGGCGAGTGCTGGCGGCAGGCCGAGCGAGCCAAAGAAATGCGCGGTGCCGGCAGGGGTAAAGACGAAGAGCTTGAGCGCGAAATGGGCCAGAAACAGAACGCCCAGGAAGAGACGCAGCAAGAGGGCGGCGTAGGGGGCGGTTCGTGTGTCGATCATGGCGAGAATTCCTTCTACAAGATGTTGCTGAGAAGGAAGATGCGTTGTTTCTGATCGTGTGATTATCCGGAAGGACTGGAGGTAATCCCTTCCGTGGTGGAAGGGATCGTTTCACCACCCCTGGTCCCAGCCCGGGCCGCCGCGATAGCAGAGGGTCAGGAAATCTACCAGAACACGGACCTTCAGCGCCAGATGGCGGGTCGGAGGGTAAAGTGCAAACAGGCCGACCGGCTCCGTCTCGAAGGCCGCCAGCACCGGACGGACGGCGCCGGCGCGAAAGCTTTGACCGGCCACGAAGCTTGGTACGCGCGTGATCCCGAGCCCTCCCACCGCCGCTGCGATGCAGGCCTCGCCGCTGGCGAAACGCAGCCGGCCCGTCACCGGAACGGACAAGGCTTCATCCGCTTTGACCGAGCGAAACGGCCAGATCAAGGGATCACGAAAATTGCTGTCGATGATGCAGTCATGGACGGCCAGATCCCCCGGCACGACAGGTTCGCCGCGTGCTTCGAGATAGGCAGGTGCCGCCGCCAGAACGAGCCTTATGTCGCAGAGCCTGCGCGCGATCAGGCTGCTATCATCGGATTGGCCCATGATTCGGATGGCAGCGTCGAAGCCCTCATCCACCAAGTTCAGGATGCGGTCGGAAAAGCTCACATCAAGCTGGATCTGCGGGAAGGCGCGGGCAAAATCGACCAGCACAGGCGCGAGTTGCATGTTCCCGAAGGAGATCGGTGCTGTCAGCCGCAAGCGACCGCCTGGTGCCCCGGATGCGTGTCGCACCGACGCATCCAGCTCATCGAGGTCTTCCAGCAGTGCCTTGATGCGTTCGTAATAGGCCTGCCCCACTTCTGTGGCCGACAGCGCGCGTGTAGTGCGCTTGATGAGTTGCACTCCAAGATCAGCTTCCAGCTTCGAGACGAGCTTGGAGGCCTGACCACTGCTTGTTCCGAGGCGTTCGGCCGCTGCCGCAAAGCTTCCAGCTCCAAGCACGGCGACAAACATGCGATCACAGTCAAGCCGCTCCATTTCGCTTACTCATCCCGGTCGTCTCGATTGCCCTCGGCGAACTTAGGCTGCTTCGCATGCATAAAGCAGCTCCCGCAGAGCTGCCATTCCGCTCTCGGAGGGGGGTGGGGAAAACCTGGTCAGTAGTGCTGGCGTAGAGAGCCAGTCGCACTGAGGTGGTCCCCGTTTTCCGGACAGGTGGTTAAGCTTGGTTCGCCTGATGAGAAGGACGGACCCGATGACGGG
>CAXSEE010000260.1:0-5323 GCA_964235615.1 uncultured Acetobacteraceae bacterium
GTAGCTCAGTTGGTAGAGCGCCAGGTTGTGGTCTTGGATGTCGCGGGTTCGAGCCCCGTCGTTCGCCCCAGAGTTGAATATTCCAGAGCTTCCTCTCGCGTGGCAGGCGTGATCCTGGCCGGCGGCTCGGCCCGTCGCATGGGCGGCCTCGACAAGCCGCTGCTCCACCTCGGCGGCATCACCCTGCTGGACCGGATCATCGCCCGGCTGGCCCCGCAGGTGGGCAGCCTGGCCCTCAGCGCCAACGGCGATCCGGCACGCTTCGAGGCGTTCGGGCTGCCCGTGCTGGCCGATGAGACCCCCGGCCTCGGACCGCTCGCCGGCGTGCTGCGCGGCATCCGCTGGGCGCGGGAACAAGGCGCCGAGGCGCTGCTCACGGTTCCTGGCGACACCCCCTTCGTGCCGCTCGACCTGGTGCAACGGCTGTGGCCGGCTCCCGCGGTCGCGGTCCATGACGGCCGCACCCATCATGCCGTCGGGTTGTGGCCGCTCTCCTGCGCCGCCGCGTTGCAGGGCTATCTGCTGTCAGGCGGCAACCGCTCCGTGTTCGGTTTCGCCCGCACGATCGCGATGCGCGGGGTGGCGTTCGACGCCTCGCCGTTCGATCCGTTCTTCAACATCAATACGCCGGAGGATCTTCGGCTGGCGCAATCGGGCGAGGCTGGGCTTTGAGATCATTCCACGCAGCGGGTGCCCTGGCCGCCATGCTTCTGGTGGGGGCGGCATCTCCGGCTCTCACGCCCAACCAGATCGTCGCCGCGGCGCCGGCCTCGGCCTGGAGGGCGGTCGATCCCGCCAACCTGCTGGTGATGGATCTTGCCGGCGACCGGCGGGTCGTGATCGAGCTGGCTCCGGCCTTCGCACCCGTTCACGTCGCCAACATCCGCGCTCTCGCCCGTGCCGGATGGTGGAACGGCGCCAGCATCGTCCGTGTCCAGGACAACTACGTCGTCCAGTGGGCCGGCGCCGGCAACAATAAGCCACTGCCGCCCGGCACCACCGCGCATCCGGCCGCCGAGTATGATCGCGAGCAAAGCGGGCTCGCCATCCATCCGCTCGGCTACCCCGATGCCTACGCACCGGCGACCGGTTATGCCGATGGCTGGCCGGTGGCGGACGACGGCAGGCGCGCCTGGCTCACGCATTGCTACGGCATGGTCGGAGCCGGTCGCGACATGCCGCCGGATACCGGCAATGGCTCGGAACTGTACGCCGTGATCGGGCAGGCGCCGCGCCATCTCGACCGCAACCTGGCAGTGGTCGGCCGCGTGCTGGAGGGAATGCCGCTGCTCGCGTCACTGCCGCGCGGCACCGGCGACCTCGGCTTCTACGCCGCACCGGGCGAGCGCGTGCCGATCCGCAGCGTCGCTATCGCGGCCGACCTGCCGGCGGCGGCCCGGCCGGTCTACGAGGTGATGCGCAGCGACGCGCCGGCTTTCGCCGAGTATTTGTCGGCCCGCGCCGACCGTCGCGATGCCTTCTTTGTCAGGCCGGCTGGTGGGGTCGAGGTCTGTAATGCTCCTGTGCCGGTAAGGCTGGGCTCTGCCCAGACCCGTTAAAGGCGGAGCCTTTAAAATCCGGGATCAGACGATACCTATTGTGGGAGCGTCATAATTTCGGAGAGTTTCAATGACTGACCTGAACGCTGCCGGCAGCTTCCTGCTTGGCGGCCAGGATGTGAGGCGTCTGGGCTATGGCGCCATGCAGCTGGCCGGCCCGCACGTGTTCGGACCTCCCAAGGACCATGGCGCGGCACTTGCCGTGCTGCGCGAGGCGGTCGAGAGCGGCATCAACCACATCGACACGAGCGACTTCTACGGGCCGCACGTGACCAACCGCCTCATTGCCGAAGCGCTGCATCCCTACCCGGATGATCTGGTGATCGTGACCAAGGTCGGCTTCATCCGCGGCGACGATGCCTCCTGGATCCCTGCCTCCAAGCCTGCCGACATCGAGCGCGGGGTGCATGACAATTTGCGGAACCTGGAGGTCGAGGCGCTCGATGTCGTCAACCTGCGTGCCGGTGATCCCCAGGGTCCGGCCAAGGGGTCGATCGAGGCGCCGTTCGCGGCACTGGCCGAGTTGCAGCGGAAGGGACTGATCCGCCATCTCGGCCTGAGCAACGTGACATCCGCCCAGCTCGCCGAGGCGCGTCGCATTGCGGAAGTCGTGTGCGTGCAGAACCACTATAACCTGGCGCATCGCGAAGACGACGCCTTCATCGACGAGCTTGCCAGCGCGCAAATCGCCTATGTGCCGTTCTTTCCGCTTGGCGGCTTCACGCCGCTGCAATCCTCGATCCTGTCGGACGTGGCGGCTCGGCTCGGCACGACGCCGATGCAGGTGGCGCTGGCCTGGCTGCTGCATCGCGCGCCCAACCTGCTCCTGATCCCCGGGACCTCGTCGGTCGCTCACCTGCGCGAGAACCTGGCAGCCGCCGAACTGGTCCTGTCCGACGAAATCCTAGCCGAACTGAACACCATCGGCTGACCGGATCCGCAAGGCTCAGCCTAGGCGCGTCGCCGTCTGGCTTGGCGATGTCTTGACCAAGATGGGAGGCCATTCCGTGCAGCTTCCCGGTGAACCGCTGCCTCGGGCGAATGGTTGACCTGATGTTCAAGTCCCTCGGCATCTGACTGACGGGGATGCGATAGCGGGCTTTCGACCAGTCTTCTGCTCCCGTCCGGCTGCGTTCCCCAT
This sequence comes from uncultured Acetobacteraceae bacterium, assembly GCA_964235615.1. GTDB lineage: Bacteria > Pseudomonadota > Alphaproteobacteria > Acetobacterales > Acetobacteraceae > Lichenicoccus. The sequence continues at coordinate 2,701 of CAXSEE010000260.1, forward strand.
GCATGGCCCATCCTTGCCGCGGTTCCTGACGCAGAGCGATAATCGGATCTTCCTTTCGTGTCATGGATGACACAGACGGTCGATCCGATACCGGGCCATTGGGAAATGAGGCCCCCCGCAGTATATCGCGTTCGTCCAGCGTGATATTTGACCGGCTATAACGGGTAGGTCGCATGATGCGACATCATCCCGCTGGACCGGATCAGGGATGCAGCTTCCCGCGGGCCGGTCTTGCTGCTGGCATCGAGAGCGACATGAAGACGACCTTGCGCGACCCTATCATCGTCACGACTGCGCGCGGGCGGAGCGGCGCGCCCGCGTGGAGGCTCGGCGTGTCGCTGGTGCTGCTGCCGCTCGGCATCGGGCGGGCGCGGGCGCAGACCCCGGCGCCACCGGCGGAGATCGTCAACGTCACGGCACCGGCACCTCCCGGCTATGCGGCGCAGGCGCAGTTCCACAGCGATGACGCGTTGCTCGGTCCGCTCGGCAACCAGCCGATCCTGACGACGCCGACCTCGATCACCGTGCTGCCCCAGGACCTGCTGGTGAACCAGCAGATCCGCACGGTCAATGACGCGCTGCGCGATCTGCCCTCGGTCGAGGTGCTGGACCAGGAGGGACAGGAGGTGTCGAGACCGCAGTCGCGCGGCTTCCAGGGCACCATCGCCCAGAACACCCGGCTCGACGGGCTCAACATCATCGGCACGACGGCGGTCCCCACCGAGAATCTCGATACCATCCAGGTGCTGAACGGTCTCGCCGGCGCCCTGTATGGACCCGAAACCGGTGCCGGGGTGTTCAACTACGTGCTGAAGCGTCCGACCGACGCGCCGCTCGATCGCCTCATCGGCGGCTACGACAGCAACGGAATGTTCAGCGAGGAGGCCGATCTTGGCGGCCGGACCGGACCGGACCGCTTCCTCGGCTACCGGATCGACATCGTGCATGGCGAAGGCCAGAGCTACGTCTCGGGCAGTTTCGACGATCGCACGCTGGTCAGCGGCGACTTCGACATACACCTCGACGACCGCACCGTGATCGAGCTCGATGCGAGCTACTACGAGGATACGAGCAACGGCCTGCCCGGCGGCTTCGTCTACAGCAGCGGCCACAACACCCTGCTGCCGGCCGCGGTCGATCCGACCCGTGTCGGCTACGGCCAGCCTGGCGCCGGCACCGACCTGATCACCGATACCGGCCTGGGCAAGATCCGCCACCAATTCGACGACGACTGGGACCTGGAGGTCGGCGGCCTCTATCAGAGCGCGCTGCGCAACCTGTTCGGCATCACCAACACGCTGACCGACAACAAAGGCGACTACACCACCACCAAGAACTTCAACAACATTCCGCACTATACCATCGGCAGCAACGAGGGCTACCTGCACGGCCACGTCACGTTGTTCGGCCTCGCCAACGACCTGACGCTCGGCACCAACGGCTTCGTCAACGGCCAGTTCTCGTATCGTAAGTCGATCACCACGCCGCTGGGCAAGGCGAGCCTGGCAGATCCGGTGGTGTTCGCGTATCGGCCGGTTCCCAACAACGGTGGCTTCTACAAGTCCGGCACGCTGTTCCAGCAATCGATCATCGAGGCCGACACGCTGCATCTGACCAAGTCGCTGGCGATCCAGCCGGTGTTCAGCGAGTCCTTCCTGAGCTCGCGCACCTACAACACCAAGGACGTGCGGACCAGCGGCAACACCGCCAACGGCGCCTTCAGCCCGACCGTCAGCCTGATCTATACCCCGACCGCGCGGCTGACCGCCTACCTCACCTATGCCAGCAGCATCGAACAGGGCGACGAGGCGCCGGCCGGGACCGCCAACGTCAACCAGTTCCTCGGCCCGTATCACGACGAACTCTACGAAGGTGGAGTGAAATATGCCGTGTCGCCGCGACTGCTGCTGACACTCGACGGCTTCGACCAGACCAGGCCATTCGCAAACACCCTGGCGCCGTCGAACATCTTCCAGGTGATCGGACAGCAGCGCGATGTCGGCGCCGAGTTCTTCGTGCAGGGCGAGATTACCAACGGGCTGAGCGTGATCGGCGGCGTGACCTATACCGATGCTCGCCTGCGCGACACCGGATCGGCCGCGACCGAGGGCGGACAGATCGTCGGTGTCCCGGGATGGAAGACAGACGTCTCGCTCGATTACCACCCCGGCTTTGCCGGCGGTTTCGCTCTTACCGGCGCCGCGCACTACCAGGGTCCGCGCGCGACGACCACGACCAACATCTCGTTCGCGCCAAGCTATGTCACGTTCGATCTGGGGATACGCGACAGCATCGCCCTGCTGCATCACGTCGTGGTCGCCCGGCTCGCCGCGATCAATGTAGGCGATGTCAGATACTACTCGTCGATCGGCGTCGGAAACATCTCCGGCGCGGCGGGCGCCAACACCGCCTATCTCGGCGCGCCACGCACCATCCTCGCCAGTCTGGAGATTGATCTGTGAGTGATGCGGGCCTTCGAACATCATGACCGGGCGATGAAGCGTCCACAGGCAGGGTCAAGCTTCGTGCGCCGGCGAGATGTCAAAGGCCCGGCTGATTTATACTAACCGGCGGTGGGACCGACCGTCGGAAGGCAAGGCCGGGCTCTGCCCAGACCCGCCAA
>CAXSEE010000261.1:0-5310 GCA_964235615.1 uncultured Acetobacteraceae bacterium
CCTGCTCCGCCTGCGGATTAGAGGGCGGGAGACGCTGGGAGAGGCCGAACAGGCCCTCCCGCCGAGTGGGTTCAATCTGGTTCACCAGGCGCATACTACGCCGCTACGTCTCCCGGTTCAGCCCTTCCATGCCCTGTGGATAGCGGGGATGCCTGTGGATAACGGGGACACTACGCGAGCAGATAGTCACCCGGCGGCCTCGGCGGCCCCGGCAGCAGAGATGCGCGCGATGGTTGCGGTCGTGGACTGGTCCGGCACCAGCCCGGCCAGCACCAGGATGCCGCCCGCCGCACGCACCAGGTCCGCCCCGACCACCTCGTCCGGCGCGTAATCGGCACCCTTGACCAGCACGTCGGGCAGCAGGATGCGGATCAGCTCGAGCGGCGTGTCCTCGTCGAAGCAGACCACGCAATCGACATGGCGGATCGCCGCCACCACCTGGGCCCGTGCCGACAGCCGGTTGACCGGACGCCGCCGGCCTTTCAGCCGACGCACGCCGTCGTCGGTGTTCAGGGCGACGATCAGCCGGTCGCACTCCGCCCGCGCCGCCGCCAGCAGCGACACGTGGCCGGGATGGAGGATGTCGAAGCAGCCGTTGGTGAAGCCGACACGCAGGCCCTGCGCCTTCCAGCGGCCGACCAGCGCCTGGACGTGGGACAGGGTCGCGAGGGCTCCGGCACCGGAAGCCGCCGGATCGGGATGCTCGCCGAACTGCCGGTCGAGCAGTTCGAGCTCCTGCATCACCTCGACGATATCCGCGGTCGCGGTGCCGAGCTTGCCGACCACCACGCCGGCCGCCGCGTTGGCGATGCGCATCGCCTGAGCCAGCGAGTGGCCGCCGCCGTGGGCCAGCGCCATCGCCGCGATCACCGTGTCGCCGGCGCCGGACACGTCGAACACCTCCCGCGCCCGGGCTGGCACCGACAGTGCGGCACCATCCCGTTCGACCAGGATCATGCCCTTGTCGGAGCGTGTCGCCAGGATCGCGGCGGTTCCGGCCTGGACCATCACCATACGGGCGGCCTGCACGACCTCGGCCTCGTCGTCGGCGGGCAGTCCGGACGCCCGGGCCAGCTCACGGGCGTTCGGGGTGATGCAGGTCGCCCCGCGATAGCGGGAGAAATCGTCGGATTTGGGATCGACGAACACCGCGATGCCGCGCCTGCGTGCCGCCCCGATCGCATGCGCCAGCACAGCCCGCGAGCACACGCCCTTGCCATAGTCCGACAGCACCAGCACCGCGGCGTTATCGATCTGCCGGTCGATCGCCGCGATCAGCGCCTGCTCCTCCTCGGGCTGCAGCGCCAGCAGGCTTTCCTCGTCGGCACGCACCACCTGCTGGTTGGCGGCGATGAAGCGGGTCTTGCAGATGGTCGGGCGGGCAGAGGTCGCCACCAGCCCGTCGGTCACGCAGCCCTGCCCGGCGACAAATGCCCTGAGGGCCGCACCCGGCGCGTCCTGGCCGATCAGGCCGACCATTACCGCACGGCCGCCGAGCGAGAGGATGTTGCTGGCGACATTGCCGACGCCGCCGGCCATCTCCCGGGTCCGGGTCAGGCGCAGCACCGGCACCGGCGCCTCGGGAGAGATCCGCTCCATCGCCCCGTAGACGTAGCGGTCGAGCATCACGTCGCCGACGCACAGCACGGAGATGCCGGAGAAATCCATCAACAGGCGATCACGGTGCGTCGGGCGGCGAGAAGCTCGCCACCATCCCATTCAGCCATGACTGCCGGGACGTGCGCAGGCGGGCCGCGTGCAGTATCGCGCAGGTCCCGCTTATCGAGCGGTCGAGCTCGGCGTTTACGATCACGTGGTCGAACTCCTGCCAATGCGCGATCTCGTCCCTGGCCGCACGCATGCGGCGGGCGATCTCGTCGGCATCATCGGCGGCACGGTTGCGCAGACGCTGCTCCAGCACGGCCAGCGAAGGCGGCAGCACGAACAGGCTGACCACGTCCTCGGGCAGCGCCGCGCGGATCTGGCGATGCCCCTGCCAATCGATGTCGAATATCATGTCGCGTCCGGAGGCCAGCCACGCCTCCACCGGCGCGAGCGGCGTGCCGTAGCCGCGGCCGAACACGATCGCCCACTCCAGCAGCTCGCCGGCCTCGGCCATGGCGTCGAACTGCGCGCGGGAGCGGTAGTAATAATGCACGCCCTCCACCTCGCCGGGGCGCGGCGTGCGGGTCGTGACGCTGATCGAAGGCTTCAGCTCCGGCTCGGAAGCCCGCAAGGCGTTGGCTATGGTGCTCTTGCCGGCACCGGACGGCGCCGAGATCACCAAGCAGACGCCTCGCCGCTGGACCGGCCCTTCCGACATCCGTTCGACCCCTGCCTTCCCGATCCTCTCCTTCCTGGCTAGTCCGGCGCCTTGATCAGCATGACCTGCGAGCTGGGCAGCTCGATGACGCGCTCGGACCGGTCCAGGAGGAACTCGGCGAAGGCCTCCCTTACACCGTCCAGGTAGGAATAGTCATGCGAGACGATGACGCCGCCCGGCTGCATGCGCGGATAGAAGAACTCCAGGCAGGCCCGCGTGCCCTCCTTGAGGTCCACGTCGAGATGCACGAAAGAGAATTTCCGGTCCGTGCAGGCGACATCGCGGCCGGTGAACAGCCCCTTGTGGAACACCAGGTTCGGCTGGTCGCCCAGATAGCTGCGGACCGCGTCCAGGGAGGCGGCGTAGTGACCCTTGCGCATCGCGCGACGTTCGTCCGGGTCCGGTTCCGGCAGTCCTTCGAAGGTGTCGAACAGATGCAGCTCCGATGGCTGGCCGGCCAGGCTGATGAGCTTGGCCGAACAGCCCTGGAACACGCCGACCTCGGCCATCACGCCGCCGATCGCGCGTTGCGCCGCGGCCAGCGAATAGAGGGTGAAGGCCTCGTTGCCGCTCAGCAGCGACTCGCGTTCGCCGCGGACGCGCCGGATGATGTCGAGCCGGCCGCGCTGCTTGTGGCCGCCCATGATGGCGAGCTCGAGCCGGCTGAGCATGCCGACGGTCAACCGGCGCAGCAGGCGGCTGCGGGCGAAGACCCGGTGCATCGTCGCCTGCGGCACCAGGCCGGCGAGCTTGCGCGGCGGACGGCTCGGCGCCAGGGGCGACGCTCGAAGCGAGGCCACATCTTCGAGCATCGGCCCGAGTTGAACTGCGCCGGAATTGCCGTCGAGATCGCGCGCGATCGCCTGCCGGCCCCCAAGGTCCTGGATGATTGGCTTTACTCCGCGGCCGGATCCAGGCGGGAAGCCGGGAATTATCTTCTTGTTGAAGAGGAAGCCGGCGATCGTCCAGGTTTTTTTATGAGGCAGTCATGATGGCGGACGGCTAAGCACCCAGCGTCGCCAGCGCCTGGGTAAGGTCGGCGATCAGGTCCTCGGCATTCTCGATGCCGATGCTCAGCCGGATCAACCCGTCGGTGACCCCGGCCTGCGCCCGCACCGCGACTGGCACGCCTGAGTGGGTGGTCGAGGCCGGATGGCTGACCAGCGATTCCGTGCCGCCGAGGCTGACCGCCAGCTTGAAGATGCGCAGGGCGTTCAGCACCCGGAACGCCTCCTCGATGCCGCCCTCGATCTCGATGCTGAAGGTCGAGCCGGCGCCGGTCGACTGGCGCGCATGCACCGATGCCGCCGGATCGCCCTCGCGCAACAGGTTGAGCGCATGCACCCGCCGCACGCGCGGATGCAGCACCAGATAGTGCGCCACCGCCTCGGCGTTGCGCGCCGCCGCGTGCATGCGCAACGCCAGCGTCTCCAGCGAGCGGCCGACCATCCAGCAGGAATGCGGATCCAGCCCGGTGCCAATCGCGCTGCGCAGCGTGCGCACCGGACGCAGCGCGGCCTTGGTGCCCAGGGCCGCGCCGCCGACCAGGTCGCTGTGGCCGCCGATATATTTGGTCAGCGAGTAGATCACGATATCGACACCGAAACGCAACGGTGCCTGGAAGATCGGCCCGAGCATGGTGTTGTCGCAGATCACCAGCGGCCTGTGCTCCTGTGCGGCCTCCAGCCGGTCGCGCAGGGCGGCGATCAGCGACAGATCGACCAGGGTGTTCAACGGGTTGGACGGCGTCTCCACCAGGATCACGCTTACCCGCCCGCGCGCCATCGCACGATCCGCGGCGGCGTCGATGGCGCTGGCGCTCAGCCCGTCGGTGAAGCCTTCCGCGGCCATGCCGTAATTGGCCAGCGTGCGCATCAGCAGGGTCTCGGTGCCGCCATACAGGGGCTGGCTGTGCAGGATCGCATCCCCCGGACGCGCATAGGCGAGGATGCTGGTGGCGATCGCCGACATGCCAGCGCTGAACAGGAGTGCCGACTCCGCCCCCTCGTAGATGGCCAGCCGGTCCTCGACGATCTCGGCGTTGGGATGGTTGAAGCGGCTGTAGACCAGGCCTGCCCCACCGGCAGGGACCTCCTTGCGCCCGGACACCACGTCGAAATAGTCCCGCCCCTCCTCGGCCGAGCGGAATACGAAGGTGGAGGTGAGGAACACCGGCGGCTTGACCGCGCCCTCGGAGAGTGTCGGGTCGTAGCCATAGCCCAGCATCAGCGTCTCGGGATGCAGGCGATGCTCGCCCAGATGCGTATTGCGGCTGGTATCGGCCATGATCGATGCTCCTGCCCTTCGGGGGTGGACCATGCACCGCGCGCGGGGCCATGGTTGCACCGTTCTAGGCTTCGGGGATGACGATGGAATACAGATATCTTGGCCGCTCGGGTTTCAAGGTGCCGGTGCTGAGCCTCGGCACCGGCACCTTCGGCGGCGGCAACGAGTTCTTCAAGGCGTGGGGCGAGACCGATGTCCAAGGCGCCACCCGGCTGGTGGACATCTGCCTGGAGGCCGGCCTGAACATGTTCGACAGCGCCGACATCTACTCCGCCGGCATGGCCGAGGAGATCCTAGGCGCCGCGATCAAGGGCCGCCGCGACAAGGTCATCGTCTCGACCAAGGCGACCTTCCGCAGCAGTGACGAACCCAATGACGTCGGCTCATCGCGCTTCCACCTGATCGAGGCCGTCGAGCGCGCGCTGAGGCGCCTCGGCACCGACCATATCGACCTGTTCCAGCTGCACGGCTTCGACGCCAAGACCCCTGCCGAGGAGACCCTGACCGCGCTGGACGAGCTGGTACGCTCGGGCAAGATCCGCTATATCGGCGTGTCGAACTTCTCCGGCTGGCATCTGATGAAGTCGCTCAGCGTGTCGGAGCGCTACAACCTGACCCGCTACGTCGCCCACCAGGCCTATTATTCGCTGGTCGGCCGCGACTATGAGTGGGAGCTGATGCCGCTCGGCATTGAGCAGGGA
>CAXSEE010000262.1:0-5225 GCA_964235615.1 uncultured Acetobacteraceae bacterium
GATACTCGAAGTCAGGATCATCGCTCATCGCCTCGAAGATACGCCACCACACACCTCCCAGCGCTCCGTCCTGCTCGGGCCGCAGCCCGAGCTGGATCAAAGGGGCCAAATCCTAGTTCAATACAGGATACTCCGGCGAGTATGCCTTTCCTCCGATGAAGGCAATAATATCGGCGGGGCGCTCGACTCCGGCTAACTCGTGGTCGAAGATATAGCCTGCGACCGCAACCGCGACCTTGAGGGAAACCTTCAGGATATCGCCTTGCGGTGGGTAGATCAGCCCCACCTTCAGGTTTGCATCGGTCACTTGGTCGGACAACGCCTTGGCCGCGACGATGAACATGGCGTCGGTGACACGCTTGGCTTCGGTAGCGTAGATGGCCATCCCCATCGCGGGGAAGATGTAGACGTTGTTGCCCTGGCCCGGCAGGAAGGTCTGCTCGCCCAGATGCACCGGACCGAACGGGCTGCCGCTGGCAAACACCGCCCGGCCGTCCGACCAGTTGTAGGCTTCTTCCGCGGTGCATTCGGAGCGTGAGGTCGGATTGGAGTAGGGGAAGATGATGGGGCGATGGTTGATCTTCGCCATTGCCTCGATGACCGACTGGTTGAACGCCTTGGCCGCCGTCGACACGCCGATGATGGCCGTCGGCTTGAGGTCCTCGATGGCCGCCGTGAAGTCGGTGACAGCGCCATGCTCGTGGGCGAACGGCTGCTGGAAGTCGGCCAGCCCCTCGCGCCTGGATTGGATCAGGCCCTTGACGTCGAACAGCCAGCAGCGGTTTCGGGCTTCTGCCTCCGTCATCCCGTCCATCAACATGGCTTTGACCAGCAGGTTCGCGATTCCTACGCCTGCGGTGCCGGCACCCAGGAACAGGAATTTTTGGTCGCCCAGTGATCCGCCGACGATCTTCAGCGCGGCGATGAGGCCGGCAAGTGCCACCGAGGCGGTGCCCTGGATGTCGTCGTTGAAGCAGCAAATCCGGTCTCGGTAACGGTCGAGGATGGGTGCTGCGTTGCCGAACGCGAAGTCTTCGAACTGGATGCAGGCACGGGGGAACACCGTGCCGACCGCCGTTATGAACGCCTCGATGAAGTCGTCATATGCCTTGCCGGTGGCACGCGCCTGGCGCAACCCGAGATAGAGCGGGTCGTCAATCAGGCTCTCGGTGTTGGTGCCGACGTCGAGCATGATCGGCAGCGTCAAGTGAGGCGGCACGCCGGCGCAGGCCGTGTAGAGCGACAGCTTGCCGATGGGAATGCCCATGCCACCGACGCCAAGGTCGCCCAGGCCCAGGATGCGCTCACCATCGGTCACGACGATGAACCGCACATCCGGCTCGGGAAAGTTGTGCAGTATTTGTTCGAGTTGGTCTTGGTGGTTGATTGCGAGGTAGAGGCCGCGGGGCCGACGGAAGATGTGGCCGAACTTCTGGCAGGCCTCGCCCACGGTCGGGGTATATACCAGCGGCATGAAGCGGGCCGGATCGGACATCAGGGCGCGATAGTATAAGGTCTCGTCAGCGTCGTGCAGCGACGTGAGAAAGATATAGCGCTCCAGATCATTCGTCTTGATGTCGATCTGGTTCAGCACGCGCCGCAGTTGCAGGTCCTCGGATTCCACTTGCTCAGGCAGGAAGCCGAGCAAACCAAAGCGCTCGCGCTCGTTCTGGGTGAAACCGGTCGAGCGGTTCTGGCGAGGGTCGCGCAGGAGCGCAACGCCGCGAAGGACCGCTGCCGGATTGACTGTCGTTTGCGTCATGATCTCTCTCTTTCCTGATACCGAGTTGTCGCTCTTCGCTTGCCTGGACTTGTGCAGAGCTGTACCTTCCTTAGACGACTGGCCGAGGTTTTGCCGATCACCAACGATCCCCCGCGACTGCATCAAGGATGCCGCTCAATAGCGACGTTCGCCGTTCGACCTGCAACAAGGCTTATACCTTCCGGTATCTTGTCTATGTGGATGTGGATGGGTATGCGCTGGGCAAGCTGTACCCACGTAAAAACCGGGTTGACGACGGCCAAGCCTGACGCATCGGACTGTGCGTTACTGACGTTGATGGCGTGCGATAAGCCCTCGACATGGCCGTGTAGCTTTAGATCTCCTCCCATGAGGGTGATCACCGCCGGATCACCCTCATGGATGGCGCTGAGGAGCGTCTCCTCGAAGTAGGCATCGATCCAGAACGAGTCGGCATTGACGACCGAAATGTTCTTCTGGCCCACGGTCGTGTAATCGCCGGTTTGGGCTTGGAGGTTCGTGATCCAACCGTTCACTGGGGACACTATGCGCGTCCGGCCCAAGTCGACCTTTGCCTGAGCAAGTGCTGCGACGGCCTGGTGATAGGTCGCCTCGGCAATCTGAGCTACGGCTGTATAGCTTTGCTCCTCCTCGGTCGAGGTTGACACGGTGGTCAGTTGCTGCCGGCGATGCGCCATGATTTGCTTGTTCACCATGTCGGCGTGGCTCCGTTCGACCTGGGCTTGGGTCGAACTGACGGCGATGGCGTAGTTGACGGGATCGATGACCATGAGCGTATCGCCACGGTGGACGAACTGGTTGTCCACCACATCCAGCTCGGTGATCCGCCCGGACACCTCCGCTGCCATCGTCACAACGTAGACGCGCACAGTGGCATCCCGGGTCCAGGGAGACGCCATGTAGGTCTCCCACAGAGCCCAACCCATGCCGCACGCCGCCAGAACAGCCAGGCCGGTGACCAGGATCGGCATCAGCCGCCGCCGCCGTGCGTAGGGAGCCACTTCCTCGGGATCCCAATGAGATCTTTCAGCAGCACGGGCTACTGGGATTGAGCGAGCCTTGTCGCGAGCGGGCGGCAGGCTTGTTTCAGATCCGGGCATACTTCAAATCCCTGCCACGAGAACCATGGCGGACAAGATGACGATGAAGATCGAGGACACGAACAGTGCAGGGTGCCAGACCCATCGCAGGAGGCCGAAGCGGTTTGCGACGCGCCGCAGCGCGAGCGTCGCAACCCAGGCGAATGGTAGAGTTGCTGCGATGGGGGCGACATATACACCGTAGATGTCGATGCTGGAGTAGTTCACCGCATGGCGCCAAGGCGGCCGAAATATACCGGGTGGGCATCGAGCGCTTCCTCGAGCGCTTGCAGGGCAGCGCGCGCCCGCATGGTCGCGGCCGGCCCCGACGGGAGGGGTGCTACGGCCAGCCAGCGGTCGATCGCCGAGAAGCCCGAGAAGGCGCGCGGCAACTGGCCCTCGGCCACGTCAAGGAAACAGTACTGAAGTTCTCGGGACACAAATGTCCCGGCCGCCAACCGGCGAAGCTGAAGCACTTCCTGTCCCACGGTGAGGGCCGCCACGAGCCTGCCGCGTTCGGCCGGCTCGGCTCCATCGGGCATCGCGGCCAGCCGGCGGTATAGACGCGCGTCCCAGCTAGCCCGGTCGATCGGCCGAGGTCCTGTCAGGTGCCGCCGGAGTTCAACCAATGTCGCGAACAGCAGGTTGGCCGCGCGAACCCTCGGCGGGACTGGCGGGATGACATAGAGCGCCACGGCGGCGGCGCAAACCCCCAGGAGGATCGGCAATGCACTGTTATAGAAGGCCAGCGTGTCGTAGTTTATGACGTTGGTGAGCGCCATCAGGGGGCAGAAGTTGGCGACGGCCAAGACCAGATAGGGCGCCAGTCGCGGTATGGTGGACAAGGCCCCGAACGGCACCATGACCAGAGCCAGGATCAGAGCCAAGCCGGCGAAACTCTGCTGTGCCGGCAGCAGGGCGAAGTTGGTGGTTGCGGCAACCACGGTGGCCAACACCATGGCCCAGGCGAACGCGCCCGCAGCACCCACTGCCCGCTCGTTCTGCGGCGACATCAGGATGATTGCGATGAACGCGAAGGTCACTGCGCTCTGGCCGCCGGGCCACTCGGTCACGACCCAGAACAGCTCGACAGACGCGATCGTGACAAAGACCCGGATGGCGTTGACCAGCGGCGGCAACAGGTCCTGCGCGCTCCAGATCGGCATCACACGGCGCCCTGCGTGGGCCAGGTTCGGACTGGCCAGAAGGACAAGGCCGTTCGCGGCTTCGGCCAGGCCGGCTGCTGCCGCGGCGAACCGGTCGGCTGTCAGGCGTAGCGACGGCTCGCCGGCGGGCACGCTGATCAGCGTTCGTGTCAGATCGGCGCAACGGTCCCGTCGGGCTGCCGGATCGATGCTCCAGACACGAGCGTCGCCGGAGGACAGCGCCGCGTGCAGCCCCGCTGGGATGCTGTCGAGCAACACGCCGGCCTGGGACCGGGCTTCCTCCGGCCGGACTCGGCCGAGGTGGTCCGCAAGCGTGCGCCACTCCGACGTCACGGCGAAGAGCCCGTTCACGGCGCTCAGCAACGTCGCCTGGCGTTCGCGCAGGTCGGAAATCTCGCCAAGCGCAGTATCGATGGTCGGACCAAGCGCCGTGATCCGCTTGATCACATCTCGCCGCAGCGGTCGAGAGTCGGCAGCCATAGTTCCGGCCATCGCCAGCAGGCTCATGAGCTGCTGCGACAGGATTGCTGCGATTGCTGACACTTCTTGAATCAGTTTGGCGCGCGCCTGGCCGAAATCGATACCTGCGACGACAACTGTTGCGCAGGCGATACCTATGATAATTTCGGAGGCGCGCGAGACGGCGAGAAAGAAAACCTGGTCAAGCGAAGAGGAGGCTTCCCCGGCGATGATTGCGACGGTGTATCCGGCCAGGGCCGCGGCATAAGCGGCGAAGTTGCTGAGCAGGGATGCGGCGAACCCGCAGAGTGCCCCCCAGACTGCGACGCCGATCAAGAAGCCGTAGCGGCTTTGCGGGAAGGTGGCCGCGAGAAGGACCACGAAAACCGCGCCCGTGAGGGTGCCAACGAGGCGGAACGCCCCTTTACGCCGAGATGCCCCGAGCGTCGGCTGGCACGAGATGGCCGCCGACGTCGCGGCCCAATAGGGAGCGTCGAGTTCCAGGTGGAATGAAATCCAGTACGCGAGGCAGACTGCCGCCGTCAGCCGCAGCCCATGACGCAGACCAGGCCAGGTTGCGGTTATCAAGCGCGTGAAGCGGATGGAAGCTGTCATGGCTTTACAGCGCTGCGGCCGACGATGGACTGCCAAGCAAGAGCTCTCGCCCCGCCACCGATACCGGATGGAGGGCGTTGGGAAGGCCGATTTGGATTGCGACGTTCGTTGCCCGCTTCAGCGGCTGCGTGGACACGATCAGCG
>CAXSEE010000263.1:0-5213 GCA_964235615.1 uncultured Acetobacteraceae bacterium
CGCCTCGACCGGGATGCCGCGCCCGGTATCGCGCACGCTCAGCCAGTTGCCTGGCTGCACTGCGAAGGCGCTCGCCGTCGCGTGCCCGGCGACGGCCTCGTCCATGGAGTTGTCGAGGATTTCCGCCGCGAGGTGGTGCAGGGCGTTCTCGTCCGTGCCACCGACATACATACCGGGCCGCCGCCGCACCGGCTCCAACCCCTCGAGGACTTCGATGTCTTTCGCCGAATACCCGTCCTGGACAAGGTCGGACTTAGCCGCTGCCTTGGGTCCCGCCTTGGCGGAACCGAAGAGATCGTTCATGCTGTGTTCCCGTAGCTCCCCCGCACGCTAGGCGCGCGGGGGAGTCCGGTGCAAGCCTTGGTGCAAGCCTTACTGGGCTTTCGGGAAGCTCTCGCTTGGCGAACGCTCCTGGGTGTGCGCCTCCAGGAACCACAGCTGCTTGTCTATGCCGCGCGACACCTCGGTGAAGATATCCGCGGTGTCCGCATCGCCGGCCTCGTCCGCCTCGTCGATGCTCTTGCGGATGGCGTTGGCCACCGTCGCATAGCGGTCGATCAGGGCGTGGATGTGATCGCTGACCTGGTAGATGTCCACCGGATAAGGCTCCAGCGAGGACCGCTTGGCGACTTCCTGGACGGTTCCGAACGCGGTGCCACCCAACTGGGTGATACGCTCGGCCATCGTGTCCACGAACTCGTCCTGCGCCGCGCGGAAGGTGTCCAGCATCAGGTGCACACCGATGAACTGCGGCCCCTTCAGGTTCCAATGTGCCTGCTTGGTGATCAACGCCATGTCGATCCCGTCGGCGATCCGCGCCTCGAGCAACGCCACGGAGACGCCGCGGCCGTTCTGGTTGTTCTTGGTCCGGTGCAGGCGCGCACCCTGCGCCGTCTGGTCTGTGGGCATCGAGTCGGTCTTGCCAGGCATGATTGTCTCCCGTGATGGCGAGCCGGGTGAACGCATGATGCCCGGCCCCGTTGCGTCAGCCCCGCGCGCGATGGATGTCGTGCGTCACGATGCCGCTCTCGTCGGTCGGCATCTGCAGCCAGTCACGCCGGTCCAGCGTCGTGCTGGTGTCCCGCAGCCCGGCCGCCCAATGGTCGCGCATGGAGGATTTGCTGAAATCATAGCCTTTCGCCTGCCCCTCATGCGCCGCCTGCTGGTAGACCAGCTGGAGGATATTGATCGCCGGCAGCGTCGCCAGGGAGGCCTTCAGCTGCCGCTCCTCGTCGGACAGCTGGTCCTCCGGCACCTTCTCCAGCAGCTTCTTGAGCTGGATGCGTTGCGCATGCGCCTTTCGGTAGTAGTCAGTGGTCAGCCGGGTGCGAGACGAATACTGGATGTCCTTCGACCGTCCGAGCGTCTCCGGCATGTCCCGCGGCACCGGGCCACGGGCGCTGAACAGGTCCACCTGGAACACCAGCGCGTTCTCGCCGTGGATATGGTCCAGCAGGTGCTGCAGCGGCGTGTTGGAGACGATGCCGCCGTCCCAATAGTAGTCGCCACCGATCGCCGTCATCGGCAGGGCCGGCGGCAAGGCGCCGCTGGCCATGATGTGGTCCACGTTGATCGTGGTGTGCGCATTGTCGAAATAGATGAAGTTGCCGGTCGCGACGTTCACCGCGCCCACGGCGAACCGCATCTCGCCGCTGTTGATGCGGCCAAAATCCACCAGCCGGGTCAGCGTCTCGCGCAGCGGCGCGCTGTCGTAGAACGCGGTCGCATCCGTGGCCCCGCGCGGCCGCAGCCAGGGGGAGATCAGGTTCGGCGTGAACAGGCCTGGCTGCCCCTGTGACGCCGTCATGAAGCAGGACCAGATATTGTGCAGCTTGCGCAGGTCGTCCCCGCCCGGGAGGAAGCCCCACACCGGCCGCAGCGTCACCACGCGCCAGAATTCTCGCAGCGCGTCGATCCGGCGTTCCGGTGGGTTACCCGCGATCAGGGCCGCATTCACGCTTCCGATCGATACCCCCGCCAGCCAGTCCGGCTCGATCCCTGCTTCCTGCATGCCCTGGTAGACGCCAGCCTGATAGGCACCGAGAGCGCCGCCGCCTTGCAGCAACAGCCCGATCCGGTCGCAGCCCTCCGGCCGCCAGGATTGCCTGAGATGAAGCGGGCCGGCATCCATCGTCTGATCCTTCAAAGTTCGAAGCGGCCGGAACGTGCTCTCGTGCCAGGTTCGCCCCGTTTCGACGCGTCTGGCCGCTCGATCGACGGGCAGTCGTGCCCCGATGAGCAATGGTGCCACCCAGCGCCGGGTCACGCCAGGGGCCGCCGGTCCGTGCCCATCGAGGCTGCCGCCAGGCCGGCTTGTCACGGCGGCTTGTCACGCCGGGGCGATCGGCCAATCATCCGCGCAGATGTTCGGAGACGGCGAAGATGGGTCTGCAAGGCAAGGTGGCGCTGGTCACGGGCTCAACCAGCGGGATCGGGCTCGCAATCGCCCGCTCCCTGGCCGCCGAGGGTGCCGACCTGATGCTCAACGGTTTCGGTGACCCGGCGGCGATCGAAACCCTGCGCGCTGGCCTCGCCGCCGACTACGCCGTCCGCGTCCTGCACGACGCCGCGGACGTCAGCAAGCCCGCCCCGATCCACGCCATGATCGCCCGCACCGAGGCCGAGTTGGGCCGGCTGGACATCCTGGTCAACAACGCCGGCATTCAGCATGTCGCACCCATCGTGGATTTCCCGCCCGATCGCTGGGACGCGATCATCGCGATCAACCTGTCCAGTGCCTTCCACGCCATGCAGGCGGCGATCCCCGGCATGAAGGCGCGTGGCTGGGGACGCGTCATCAACATCGCCTCCGCCCACGGCCTGGTCGGCAGCGCGGACAAATCCGCTTATGTTGCAGCCAAGCACGGCATCATCGGCCTGACGCAGGTCGCTGGGATCGAACTGGCCAATGACGGCGTCACCTGCAATGCGATCTGCCCCGGCTGGGTGCTGACCCCCTTGGTGCAGAAACAGCTGGACGCCCGGGCCGAGCGGGAAGGCCGCCCCGTCGCCGACGTCACCCGGACCTTCCTGACAGACAAACAGCCGATGGCCCGGTTCTCCGCCCCGGAGAACATCGGCGCGCTGGCGGTCTTCCTCTGTTCAGACGCCGCCGCGACGATGACCGGCTGTCCCTACTCCATCGATGGCGGCTGGACCGCGCAGTAGACCGGTCGGGTGCTGCGCAATACGGTGGCGCAGGAGACGTAGCGGTCGCGGCGTCTTAGTCCACGGAGGCTGGGACCGCGATCCAGGTCCAGACCAGGCTGCCCAGCAGCATCGCCGCCGTCACCAGGAACACCCAGTGCAGGCCGAAGGCGGCGGCAACCACGCCGCCCGTCATCGGGCCGAGCGAGTTGCCGAGAAACGTCGCCGAGGCCGTCATGCCGAACACGGCGCCACGCTGGCCGGGTCCGGCCATGCGTCCGATCAGGGCGTTCGCCGTGGGCAGGATTCCGCCGATGAACAGGCCGACCCCGAACCGCTCCGCCACGAACATCCAGTAGCTAGAGGCGAAGGCCTGCGGGGCGCTGAACAAGGCGGCGCCGGCCAGGCTGATCAGCAGCACCCGGCGGTAGCCCAGCACGTCGCTGCGCTTGCCGAGGAACGGCGAGGCCAGGATGTCGGCGAAGCCCGTCATGGAGAACGCCAGCCCGCTCAGCGTCGCGAGGTTGGGCACGGTGCCAACCAGCGTCTGCACATAGAGCGTGATCACCGGCTGTACCGAGCGCACGCCCAATTGCGCCAGCAGCAGCACCACGAACAGCGGCAGCAGGCCGCCGGAGTTGATGATGGCACGCAAGCTCGGGGCGGTGCCGCGCTTGCCGGTGGCGGCGGGCTTGCGCCCCTCCCGCACCAGGGCCGCCGCCGCAAGGGTGACGCAGGCCGCGATCGCGCTGGTGACGAAGAACGGTGCCCGGCTGCTGCCCGCCAGGTCCGCCACCGCGCCACCCAGCAGCGGCCCCATCAGGCCGCCGATCAGCTGCCCCGTGCTGAGCCAGCCGAGCGCGTAGCCCAGCCGCTTGTCCGGCGTCTGGCTCGCCACCAGCGTGATGGCGGTGGCGGAGAAGCCGGAGAACGCCCCCATCAGCGCGCGCAGGGCGAAGAACTGCCACACGGTCTGCGAGAACCCCATCAAGCCGGTGAAGATGCTGATCGCCACCATCGAGCGCAGCAGCATGATCTTGCGGCCCCGGGTGTCGCTTAGCCGGCCCCAGAGCGGGGAGGCGAAGGCGGCGACGAAGGGTGTGGCGGCGTTCACCACGCCGGTCCACAGATCGATCGCGGTCTCCCCGTGGACGCCCAATTCGGGCAGGAACAGCGGCATCACGGGGCTGAGCACCGTGAAGGACAGGGTCATGAAGAACTGGATCGCGACCATCAACCATAACGTGCGCACCTCGCCTGGCTGGCTGACCTGCATGCCGTCCCCATCCCCGATCCGTTAAAAGCAGCCAGGCTATCCGCGCGGGGGCAAATCTGTCACAAGCCCCTCGTCCGAGGCCAGGGTGCCCAGCGACCGACGCTGGCGCCGACCGCAACATGCTGGAGTCCGGCCCTGCTTCTTCGCCGAATCGTGCACAAATGGGTGCGTCTCAACCACCAATGGAAAACCCGCCCGGCGCTGCGGCTGCCGGACCGTGCCAAGGCGGCGCTGGATGCAGTTGCCGACGCCGAGCCGATCAAGGTCACGGAGGTGATGGGCCGCTACACGCCGGCCGAGCACGTCACCCGCGCCAACAACTACTTCGTGCGCGAGCACGAGGAGGACCTGCTGTTCCGCCGCCCGTTCAACGGCGTGCACGAGGTGCAGCCGAGGCTGGCGGGCCTGGGCTTCGTGATGCAGCACCTCGAGTTGCAGGCCGACCACCAGATCCTGGATTTCGGCTGCGGCACCGGCTGGCTGAGCCGGGTGCTGGCGACGATGGGGCTCGACGTAGTGGGCGTGGACGTGTCGGAGAATGCGCTGCGGCTCGGCCGCGCGTTCATCGCGCGCGACCCGCTGGCGGACACGCTGAAGATCGATTTCCGCCTTTTCGACAGCTTCACCTTGCCGCTTGCGGACGAGTCGGTGGACCGTATCGTCTCGTTCGATGCGTTCCACCACGTGCTGGACCAGGAGGGCACGCTGCGCGAGATGGCGCGGGTGCTACGGCCCGGCGGCATCATCGCGTTCCACGAGCCGGGCCCAAACCACTCGCGCCCACCGACGG
>CAXSEE010000264.1:0-5204 GCA_964235615.1 uncultured Acetobacteraceae bacterium
GCGTATCGAAACGGCGATACGCCAGTCATCCGTAGGGTTGCCTGATGAATAGTGCAGAGCCCAAGGGTGGATCAATAAGGCGTCACCTGGTTCCATAGCCCAAGAGAGAAATTTGAAATTGGCATTGCCTCTCACCTCCTCACCATTAGGCACATTGAGGCGACTGGAGGGTTTAATCATCTGACGAGAGTTGGCCGTCAAGTTCCAATAGATAACATCGTTCAAGTGACTACCCGCAATAACTTCTAAGCTGTTGACTTTGACGATTGGCGTCAGCGGCATCCAGAAAGAAGGGATCATCTTACCGGTCACTGGCCATCCTGAACGATCATTGTGCCAGACTGTCTTCGCTCCGGACTGGGGCGCCTTCGCGAAGACCTGGTCGAACAGGAAGCGGATTTCCCGTGATTGAAGGGTTCGCCCACACGCTTCGCCCAAAGGAGAGTCGAATGCGAGTTGCCGAAACGCTGGGATGACGCGGCTCATGAAGTTGACGGGTCGATGGGGTAGGAGGCCGAAGTCCTTCTTCTCGATCACCATAGCCTTTGCGATGGGTAGTAGAGCCTCGATCCAATCTTGATCGAACACCTTCCGAAGGCAAACTGCGCCGTCGCGTCGATACGCTTCGACGTCGTCTTTCGAGATTGGCCGTAAAGGGCGGCGGTTCATAGCTTCATCTCCAACGCAAATTACCTCGATATGCTTTCAAGCCGCCTGGTTTCAAATGGAAGCCTGTTCTAACCTATATCCTATCGAAGTCGTGTTCTTTAGATCTCTCCCTTCTGGCGAAGAAGGTACGTATGGCGGGGGGAGGGGTCGAACAGGCGACGGCTGTTACCAAGCCGGGCCTTGCATCGCCACGGAGATTTCGCTCGGCCTCACCTCCCGGTGTGAACAACCGGTAATGAGAGCAAGGGCGCTGCAGGGATCCGAGTAATCCTTGCTGCCGAGTTGTCTCGAGACGACCCGCCGAAGCAAGATTCGGGCGGCCGGGAACAGAAAGGAGGAGGAGTTCAACGAGTAGGAGCACCCGGCGCTCCAGGTCCGGCTGATTGGACCACTTGGCAAGCGCGGCTGAGTAACCGATTGACAGCTCCACCGCTTGCGGCAGACATCTAGCGAGTGTGATACAAAGGCCTGGCTGCCGCCCGGCCACCTCCTGTAACCCGATCTCGACCTTTTCTCGCCAGCCGGGGTCGTCTGGATCGTGTGCGCGTTGCCGTGCATCCGCCGCTCGATGCCGAGCTTCTTAAACAGGAAGCCATGGATGTAGAGCGCTTGCGCTGTCGGAGTAGGCGACGGACTTTGCAACCAGCAGCACCTGAAAAAGTTTCACGACTCTCGAGAAGTCCGGCACTGGCGAGCCGACGCCCACGGCCGTGCCGATCAGCGACAAGCCGATATCGACCTCGGTTACGGGGACGACCTCGCCTTGCTTGACCAGCTTGTCCAGCGCGCCGCCGACCATGATCAGGACGGCATCCGGCTCGCCGCGGGCAAGTCGGCTCAGAATCGCGTCGTGGGTTACCTCCTTAAAGTGGCCGGGGACCATTACGAGCCGGCTGCCCGTCTTCTGCTCGAACGCTGAGGGATCGCTCTCCCCGGTAGGTGGATTGTTTAACATCTCTCGATTTTGGTGACACGGTTGCTTGCTGATTGTAGCGACCTATCGAAGATTGCGAACATTAGGTAAGTCTGTAAGATCGGAAGGTTCAGGTCCGTCTCCATCTGTTAGGTTTTGCTCGAGGTGACGCTGTTGCCAGGTGTTAGCCCCCTCCACCGCGTTGCGGTTCTGGTCGAAGACGTAGAAGTATCAACACCGTTTTATACAGAGGTACTAGGACTATCCCTGCTCTATACAGAGAGTAACGTCTCACCGGAGATGCTCCCGCAGTTGAATCGACTACTGGGCTGGCCAGATGGCGGCTTACATCGCTTCCGATTCTTCTGTGCGGGCGACACTCGGCAGGGGTGGATCGCCTTATTCGAGGTGGCTTCGGCAACAAAGCTGGGGTCTGTCTCCAAGGCTGGTCCGATGAACGTTGGCGAAGCTTGTCTTGTCCTGTTTCACGAGAACCTAGACGTTCTTCTCCCGGCACTTGCTGAATACGGCTGTCATATTCTCGGCAGCCCAGAGACCTTGGTCATGGGAGAGCATCGGCAACGAGAGATCGTATTCCGCAATCGGGATCTGACCTTGTTCAATATAATCGAGCGTCAGGTATAGCGTTGCACTTTAAGCAAGCTTGAGGCACAGCGCTGTAGAACTATGACGGCACATGGTCCACTCATAACCCGCCATGGAACCAGTTGTGGGTCGTCATGACCTGGGTTAGGCGTCGATCAAACACCGACAGCCGCGCAGGCGATCGGACATCGATCAGACGGTGACCCCTGTGGTCATCCAGTGGGAGGCCTTGACATGGCCTGGGTGTGGATCAGCAGGCTATTTGACCCCTCATAGGCTTCCAAGGCTGACCCGCCTGTCGGCGCTTAAATGTCGATCGGACTGCCTGAAACAGCCTTCCTCCGGGGTCAGTTCTGGGCGCCGATGGGGATTAACATTCGGCTCATCCGCAGCCTTGGTGCAGATCGTTTGCGGATTCCGACGCAAGGCGGCCAGGTATTCCAAGCTGATGGCGGCCACCCTACCGATCTGATGGCGGCCACCGTTCCAATCTGATCCCGGCCACCCTCTGAAGGTCAGAAGAGGGCACACGGAGGAAGAGATCATCCCGCAGGTCAGTGTTCACCTGGGTCCATTGTTCTGCCCATCGAGACTGATGGAGGGGATGGATGCCGACGGAGAGACTGTCCATGCGGCGGATACGACAGGTCCTGCAACTGCACTTCGGCGCACGTGCCAGCGGCAGGGTTATCGCCCGGGAGGTGGGCATCGGCCGCACCGCCGTGCAGGATTACCTGGCACGGGCTGGTGGGGCCGGGCTCGGCTGGCCGCTGGCGTCCGAGCTGACGGACGAGGTGATCGAGCAGCTCCTGTTCCCGGCTCCCAGTTGCAAACTGGGCGGCCGCCGCTGTCCCGAACCTGATTGGGCTGTGCTGGTTCGCGAGATGAAGCGGCCCGGGGTCAACCTGTCGGTGCTGTTCGAAGAATACCAGGCGGTGCGTCCGGACGGATATCGCTACAGCCGCTTCTGTGAGCTCTATCGGGCCTTCGAGCGCCGTCTTTCACCGACGATGCGCCAGACCCACGTCGCCGGGCACAAGGCGTTCGTCGACTACTCCGGCAAGAGGATCGCGATCATCGATCCGCTCACAGGCGAGGTGCGCATGGCGGAGATCTTCGTCGCCGTTCTCGGGGCGTCCAACCTGACCTACGCAGAAGCGACCTGGACCCAGACCCTGCCGGATTGGATTGGCGCCCATGTTCGAATGTTCCGTTTCTACGGAGGAGCCCCTCGGCTGCTGGTGCCGGACAACCTCAAGAGCGGCGTCCACAAGGCCTCGTTCTACGATCCCGAGGTGAACCGCAGCTACGGCATGATGGCGACCCACTACAATGTCGGCGTTCTGCCCACGCGCCCGAGGAAGCCCAAGGACAAGGCGGCCGTCGAGGCTGGAGTGCGCTTTGCGCAGTCGTATATTCTCGGTCGCTTGCGCCACGTCACCTTCTTCTCGTTGACGGAGTGCAACACGGCGATCGGCGGGGTACTCGAGCGGATGAACGGCCGCGAGATGCGCCGCCTCGGCGTCAGCCGCCGCCAGCTCTTCGAGACCATCGAGCGTCCCGCCATGCAGAGCTTGCCGGAGCAGGACTACGAGTATGCGGTGTGGCGTCTCGCCCGCGTGGGGATCGACTATCATGTCGAGGTCGAGGGTTTCCTCTACTCGGTGCCGCACACGCTGATCCGCGAGCAGGTCGACACCAGGGCCACGATACGCACCATCGAGGTGTTCCATCGCGGCAAGCGCATCGCCGCCCACGCGCGCCGCTATGGCGGTCCGCGCCATGGCACCGAGCCGGACCACATGCCCAACACGCACCGACAGTATGCCGAATGGTCGTCGGATCGGTTCCAGCGCAACGGTCGCGATATTGGACCCAATACGGAAGCGCTGATCCTTGCCGTGCTGGCGCGGCGGCGGCATCCCGAGCAGGGCTTCCGCACCTGCATGGGGATCCTGCGCCTGTTCCGCGGCATCGAGGCCGCACGCGCCGAGGCGGTCAGTACGCGCGCGATCGAGATCGGGGTGCTGTCCTATGACTCCGTCGCTTCGATCCTCAGGCATCGGCTCGACCGGTCCGTGTCGCCGCAAGCCGCGGACGACACGCCGCTGCTGCACGACAACATCCGCGGCTCCAGCTACTTCCACTGAGGAGAGAGATCGTGCTGAACCACCCGACACTGGATCGCCTGCGTGAACTTGGCCTGGATGGCATGGCCAAGGGCTTCCGGGATCTGGCCGCCAATGCCGAGAGCGGTGCCCTGGATCATGCCGAATGGCTGGGCCTGCTGGTCGACCAGGAAGTCACGCTGCGCCAGCAGAAGCGCTTCGAGGCACGCGCCCGCACCGCTAAGCTGCGGCACGCGGCCACGATCGAGGATGTCGACTTCAAAACAGCCCGTGGCCTCGACCGGACGCTGTTCCTGCGGCTGTCGAGCTGCGACTGGATCCGCGAGCACCGGCATTGCCTGATCACCGGACCCTGCGGCACCGGCAAGTCGTGGCTGGCCTGCGCGCTGGGAGACAAGGCCTGCCGTGACAACCTGTCGGTCCTCTATCAGCGCAGCCCTCGACTGTTCGCGGGTCTGGCGCTGGCTCGCGGGGACGGCAGATACGCCAGGCTCATGCGCCAATTGGCTCGTGTCGATCTCCTGATTTTGGATGACTGGGGACCAGAACCGCTGACTGCCGAGCAACGCCGTGACCTGCTCGAGATCGTCGAGGATCGATACAACTCCGGCTCGCTAATCATCACCAGCCAGGTCCCGCTGGACCGCTGGTACGAGATCGTAGGAGATCCCACTCTGGCCGATGCAATTCTCGATCGCGTCGTTCACAACGCCCACCGCATCGAGCTCAAGGGCGAAAGTCTGCGAAAGCACCGCGCTTCTGCTTGACCCAGATCCAGCGACCATGACATGACCAAAATCGACCTGCGGGAATGATCTCAACCGGCCGCGATCAGATTGGAACGATGGCCACCATCAGATTGGAATACCTGGCCGCCTTCGTCGGAA
>CAXSEE010000265.1:0-5159 GCA_964235615.1 uncultured Acetobacteraceae bacterium
TTGTCGTAGCTGACGGTGCCGAACTGCACGAAGGTGAGCGCGATGCCGACCATGAAGAACAGGTCGGCGATCCGGTTGACCACGAACGCCTTGTTGGCCGCGGCCTGGGCACTGGGACGGTCATACCAGTAGCCGATCAGCAGATAGCTCGCGAGACCCACGCCTTCCCAGCCGAAGAACAGCTGGATCAGGTTGTCCGACGAGACCAGCATCAGCATGGCGAAGCTGAACAGCGAGAGATAGGCGAAGAAGCGCGCGGTCGGCGTCTTCTCGTGGTCCATGTAGCCGACGCTGTAGATATGGATCAGCGTCGCGACGACGGTGACCATGGTCACCATCTCCATCGACAGCGCGTCGAAGCGGAGCGTCCAGGCGGCGTGGAAGCCGCCGGCCTGGATCCAGTCCGAGATCGGCACGGCGAGCGTGGGGGAGCCCTGCGACAGGCCGATCGACAGGGCACCGATCGCGCAGACCGACGCCAGCAGCATCAGCCCGATGCTGACCAGCTGCGCCATGCGGTCGCCGATCAGGCGCCCGAACAAGCCGGCGACGATCGCCCCGAACAGCGGCGCGAAAACAGCTACGGCGAACAGCGAGGAGGCGGTAATCATCTCAGCCCCTCATCGAGGTCGCGTCCTCGACCTCGATCGAGCCGCGGTTGCGGAAATAGACCGTCACGATGGCCAGCCCGATCGCGGCCTCGGCGGCGGCGATGGTCAGCACGAACAAGGTGAACACCTGGCCGGAGAGATCGCCCAGCGCCGCCGAGAAGGCGACCAGGTTGATGTTGGCCGCGAGCAGGATCAGCTCGATCGACATCATGATGGTGATGACGTTCTTGCGGTTGAGGAAGATGCCGAACACCCCCAGCACCAGCAGGATGGCGCTGACCGTGAGGTAGGGCGTGAGCCCCACGCTGGCGATTCCTCCCGCGTTGCCTGCGGCGCTGGCCACCAATCCATGATCCATCGCGCCTTAGCCTTTCTGGTGCGGACCGGTGTCGTGCAGCACCGGTTGCGGGTCCTTGTTGACTGGATCGGTGCTGCGCAGGAAGCCGCCATTCTCGGTCGTGCTCTGGCCTAGGCCGAGCGTCATCAGCTCCAACGTCTGCGACGGGACCCGGCTATGCTGCCGGCCGATGTCCTGGCGCTTGCCGACCTTGCGGTCGCGCAGGGTCAGCACGATGGCCCCGATCATCGCCACCAGCAGCACCAGCCCGCAGGCCTGGAACAGCAGCACGTAGTCGGTATAGATCAGCCGCCCGAGCGCCTCGGTATTGCTTGCAGCGTCCGCCACCTGGGAATGCGGCAACGCCCGCACATCCGGTGCGATCCGCCAGCTTCCCATGGCGAAGATCAGCTCGACCAGCAGGATCGCCCCGACGGTGAGCCCGATCGGCGCGTAGCGCTGCAGGCTCTCGCGACGAGGCGAGAACTCCACGTCGAGCATCATGACCACGAACAGGAACAGCACTGCCACCGCGCCGACATAGACGATGACCAGGATCATCGCCAGGAACTCGGCTCCGGCGATCAGGAACAGCCCGGCGGCATTGAAGAAGCCGAGGATCAGGAATAGCACCGCATGGACCGGATTGCGCGCGCTGATGACCATCGCCGCGGACAGCACCAGGATGGTGGCGAACACATAGAAGGCGATCTGGGTGAGGATCATCGGTAGGGCGCATCCTGCTCGATCCGCCGCGCCAGCACGCTCTCCCAGCGGTCGCCATTCGCCAGCAGCTTGTTCTTGTCGTACATGAGCTCCTCGCGCGTCTCGGTGGCGAACTCGTAGTTCGGCCCCTCGACGATGGCGTCCACCGGGCAGCTCTCCTGGCACAGCGCGCAATAGATGCACTTGGTCATGTCGATATCGTAGCGCGTGGTGCGCCTGCTGCCGTCCTCGCGCGGTTCCGCCTCGATGGTGATCGCCTCGGCCGGGCAGATCGCCTCGCACAGCTTGCAGGCGATGCAGCGTTCCTCGCCGTTCGGATAACGCCGCAACGCGTGTTCCCCACGGAAGCGCGGCGACAGCGGCCCCTTCTCGTTGGGATAGTTGATGGTCGCCTTGGGCTTGAACATGTAGCGGAACGTGATGGCCATTCCGGCGATCAGCTCGACCAGCAGATACGAACGGGCGGTACGGTCCAGCAGGGCCATGATGTGTCTTTCTATCTCTCAGGAGCCGGAATGGGGAAGCAGGCCGGTCGCCATCAGGAAGGCCGCCGTCAGCACCATCCAGGCCAGCGAGAACGGCAGGAAGATCTTCCAGCCCAGCCGCATCAGTTGATCGTAGCGGAAACGCGGAAAGGTGCCGCGCACCCAGATGAAGACGAATAGCACGAACAGGATCTTGGCGATGAACCAGATCGGCCCCGGGACCCAGGTGAACGGCGCGATGCCAACCGGCGGCAGCCAGCCCCCCAGGAACAGGATGGAGGTCATGGCGCTCATCAGGAACATGTTGGCGTATTCGCCGAGGAAGAACAGTCCGAACGACAGCGAGCTGTATTCGACGAAGAAGCCGGCGACCAGCTCGCTCTCGCCTTCCGGCAGGTCGAACGGCGCCCGATTGCACTCGGCGAGGCCGGAGATGAAGAACACGACGAACATCGGGAACATCGGCACCGCGAACCAGACCGAGCGCTGCGCCAGCACGATGTCGTTGAGGTTCAGGCTGCCGACGCAGAGCAGCACCGAGACCATGATCAACCCGATCGAGACCTCGTAGCTGACCATCTGCGCCGCAGAGCGCAGCCCGCCCATGAAGGCGTACTTCGAGTTGCTGGCCCATCCGGCGATCAGGATGCCGTAGACGCCGAGCGAGGAGATCGCGAACAGATACAATATGCCGACGTTGATATCCGCGACCGCCCAGTGGTTGTTGGTCGGGATCACCGCCCACGCGGTCATCGCCAGCCCGAAGGTCAGCAGCGGCGCCAGCAGGAACAACACCCGGTTGGCGCCGGACGGGATCACCGTCTCCTTGGTGATCATCTTGACCGCGTCGGCAAAGGCCTGCAGCAGACCGAACGGACCGACCGTGTTGGGACCCTTGCGTAGCTGGATCGCCGCCAGGATCTTGCGCTCGGCATAGGTGAGATACGCGACACCGACCAGCAACGGCACCAGCACCGCCAGCGTCTCCAGCATGGTCAGGATCAGC
Source organism: uncultured Acetobacteraceae bacterium (assembly GCA_964235615.1). Lineage (GTDB taxonomy): Bacteria > Pseudomonadota > Alphaproteobacteria > Acetobacterales > Acetobacteraceae > Lichenicoccus. The sequence continues at coordinate 3,166 of CAXSEE010000265.1, forward strand.
AGGCCGAAGTCCGTATCCAGGAAGAAGTGCCGCATATCCCTACTCGGCTGCGTGTTGCACGACAGGCGCATCCGCATAGACGCGCGAGCATTCTGCCATGGTCGGGCTAGCCCGGCTGATGGCGTTGGTCTGGTAATAATCGGTCATGCCGGACGCGAACGCGGCAATCCCCAGCGCCGCCGGATCGCCGGCCGGGCCGGTGAAGTCGGTCACGCCGAAGCGCGGCAGGCCCTGGCGCGCGAACACCGGGTAGGCCTCGGCCATGCGCGCCCGCAGCGTCTCGATGTCGTCATACGGCAACTTGCGCCCGATCACCTCGGAGACGGCACGCAGGATGCGCCAATCCTCCTTGGCTTCTCCGGGCGGGAACACCGCCTTCATCGCCCGCTGCACGCGGCCCTCGGTATTGACGTAGGTGCCGGGCTTCTCGACGTAGCTGGACCCCGGCAGGATCACGTCGGCGCGTGCGGCACTCGCATCGCCATGGTGGCCCTGGTAGATCACGAAGGTCTCAGGACCGATCCGCGCCGGATGGAACTCGTCGGCGCCGAGCAGCCACAACACCTCGACGCCGCCGCTCATCATCCCCGCCACTGAGCGATTACCGGGTCCCGGGACGAAGCCCATGTCGAGCCCGGCCATGCGGGATGCCGCTGTGTGCAGCACGTTATAGCCGTTCCAGTCCTCGGCAAGAGCACCGACATCGCGCGCGAGTTGCCAGCAGGCCGCCTGGATCGCAGCCGCATCGTCACGCGCCAGGGCTGCGTGACCGAGAATGATCATCGGACGCTTGGCCGCCTTCAGCGTCTCGGCGAATTCGAGCGTGCCGTCGAGCAGCCCGGCCAATGCCCCCGGACGGTTGCCCAGGCTGGTCACCGGGTAAGTCATGTCATGGGTGGGCGTGCCGACGAAGCCGATCGGGAAATGCCCGGCGAGATACCGCTTGCGTATCCGGGCATTGAGCACCGGCGCGTCGCGGCGCGGATCGCAGCCGACCAGAAGCAGCGCATCCGCCTCCTCGATGCCGACGATGCTCGTGTTGAAGCTGTAGAACTCGCGCCGGGAGGTGTCGTACCTCGCGCCGTCCTGGCGGCAGTCGAGATTGCCGGAGCCGAGCGAGACCATCAGCTCCTTGAGGGCGAACATGCTCTCGGCGTCGCACAGGTCGCCGGCGATGGCACCGATCCGGTCGCCATGCACGCCTTGGAGACGATGTCCGATGGCGACGAACGCCTCCTGCCAGCTCACCTTGTGCAGCTTGCCATGCACGCGCAGCCACGGATGATCGAGACGCTTGCGCTTGAGGCCGTCGAAGGAGAAGCGGCCCTTGTCGGCCATCCACTCCTCGTTGACCTCGTCATTGACGCGCGGCAGCACGCTCAGCACCTCGGCCTGCCGCACCTGCAGGCTGATGTTGGTGCCGACCGCGTCAGTCACGTCGATACTCTCGGTCTTCTTCATCTCCCAGGGACGGGCGAGGAAGGCCTGCGGCTTGGAGGTGAGCGCTCCCACCGGGCAGATGTCGATCAGGTTGCCGGAAAGCTCGGAGGTCAGCGCCTTCTCGACATAGGTGGTGATCTCCATGTTCTCGCCGCGCGAGGTGGCGCCCAGCTCCGACACGCCGGCGACCTCGGTCGCGAAACGGACGCAGCGGGTGCACTGGATGCAGCGGGTCATCACCGTCTTGACCAGCGGGCCGAGATACTTGTCCTTCACCGCGCGCTTGTTCTCGGCGTAGCGGGACGTGTCCGAGCCGTACGAGTAGGCCAGGTCCTGCAGATCGCACGAGCCGCCCTGGTCGCAGATCGGGCAATCCAGCGGATGGTTGATCAGCAGGAATTCCATCACCGCGCGACGCGCGCGGCGCACCACCGCGGTATCGGTGCTCACCACCATGCCGTCGGCGACCGGATAGCCGCAGGAAGCAACCGGCTTCGGAGCCTTGGCGATCTCCACGAGGCACATGCGGCAATTGCCGGCGATCGACAGCCGTT
>CAXSEE010000266.1:0-5106 GCA_964235615.1 uncultured Acetobacteraceae bacterium
GCCCAGATCCTGGCCGCGGGCGGCATCTCGGCCGCGGGACGGCGCATGGGATTGTCGCCCGCGAGCGTCAGCGCAAAGCTCACCGACCTGGAACGTCGGCTGGGCGTCGCCCTGTTTGCGCGCAGTACGCGCGTGCTCCGGCTGACGACGGAAGGCAAACTGTATCTGGCGGCGGCCAGTCCGGTGCTGGACATGTTGGAGGCTGCCGAGGACGCCGCCCGCGCTGCCGCAGCCGGACCGGACCAGGCGAGCGGCGTGGTGCGCCTGGCCGCACCCACCGATGTCGGGCGGCTGCATATCGCCGAGATGGTGAGCCGGTTCATCGCCGAGCATCCTCGCCTCGAGGTGGAGCTGAGCCTTTCCGACACGTTGGCCAGGATGGGGACGGCTGACTTCGACCTTGCTGTCCGTTACGGAGAGATCGACGACATCACCAGCTTGACGTCGACGTCGCTTGCGCCGAACCACCGCCTGATCTGCGGCGCACCAGCGTATTTCGATCGTGTCGGCCGCCCATCGCAGGCGTCGGACTTGCAGAACCATAATTGCATGTGCCTAAGGACCGCCTCGGCCCGCATCGATCGCTGGCCTGTCGGGCGAAGCTGGGTTGCCGTCACCGGTGACCGCGCTGCCGACGATGGTGGCGTGCTGCGTCTCTGGGCTCTCGGCGGCAGCGGCCTCGTGCTCAAATCCTTCTGGGACGTGGCCTCGGACCTGGCGGCCGGCCGCCTGGAGAGGGCGTTCCCGGACCTTCCGGCGACCAGGCACCCGTTTCGTCTGATCTGGCCAGGCGGGCGACGGGCTCCCACCAGGGTCCGCCTGCTGGCGGATCATTTGAAGGCAAGCTTCAAACGCCTGATGACTTCGCCCATCCGGGAAGACGGGCGGGGCGTGGCCGCGGAGGATTGATATCAGCTATCTTCGGAACCGGTCGGAAGCACTGCGTGATCAGGCGACGGGTCCGGCGTCGCCGCGGCATGTGCTGCCGCATCCCGCCAGCTCGCCTCCGCGGAAATTGCGTCAGCCGTCCTGCGCAGTCCGACCAGGAACTCCAGCCCGTCCCGCTCGGTGTCGCGGAACAAGCTGCATTCGAGCGCCATGACGCCGAACGCCACCAGATCGGCCAGCAGCAGGCAGAAGCGGCGCGGCGTGAACACCCAGCAATGCACATCCTGGTAGCGCCCGGTGGCATGCACGTCGCGGCAGACGCCTTCCGCCCAGCGGTAGCGCCCAGCGTCGATCGGCGGCGGCGGCGGCGGGCGGCCCGCCCAGACGTCGGCCGCCTCGACCTCGACCACATGCAGGAAATAATCGGCGATCCTGGCCAGCGGCGGGGATCGTTCGCCGGCCGCGTGCGCTGCCATCAGGTCGGCCAGTGTGGTCTCGGCGCGATGATGGTCGAAGCAGAACCGCTTGTCGGGCACCACCAGGCGGATCTCTCCCGACGGCGCCAGCGGCCGGGCGATCATCCGCAGCCAGCCGATCAGGTCCGGCACATGCTCGATGACGTGCGAGGCGACGATGTAGTCGACGGGGCCATGGCGGCGTGCCAGGGCGTCCAGACCGGGTTCGTCGCAGAGGGCGTCGATCTCCATGATCGCCGCCGCCTGGACACCGGCGTCGTCGGCGTATTTCGCTCGCAGGCTGGGCGTGTCGGCATGATCGACATACAGCACGCGCCCCATCCCGCGCGTGACGACGGGGCGGTCGAGCGGGCCGATCTCGATGCCCAGCAGACGGTCGACGGCAAGCCCTCTGAGCAGGGCGGCATTCCGGGGCGGGAGGCTAATGGACAAACACCCTGACTTCCGGCGCGTGCACGGCCGGGTCGGATATCGCCGTCATCTCCACCTGGGCCGCCTGGGCGCCATCGGCGATGATCGCCTCCGCGACAAGACGGCCGTTGCTGGCCGTGGCGTCGCTCAGGGCCGATGCCTGGGCTGCCGGCGACGCGGCCACCAGTGCCACGCCCTCGACGGTGAACAGCGCGTTGCGCTTGCGCGCGAGGGCATCTCCCACCGCCCGGCGCAGGTCCGGCTGCCAATCCTCGTCCGCCAGTCCCGAGCGGACCACGAATAACGGCGGCACAGGCCCTGGGCCGCTGGCGACCCGTGTCGGCGGCACATGCGGCACCGGCGCGCGACCGGCACTGCGGTCGAACGTGCGCTGGTCGACCAGCTTGCAGCCGGGCAACAGCAGGCAGCAGATGAGGAGGGCGTGCGGACGCGCGCGGAAGACAGGCATGGCGGCGCACGGTCGCAGGGATCCGGCTGTGCTGCAAGGCAAGCCGGCTTGCGGTCATGCACCCTCGGCTTATAGCTTCGGCATCTCATCGCGGGTCGGGGTCTCATTGCAGGTCGGATATGGATGCTGAACTGACGCGGGATCGTCTGGCCGCCAGGAACAGCGAACCTGTGGATGCAGAACCGAGCGGCGCCCTGCCGTGCGGTAGGCCAGCAACTGTCAGGGACCCGTCCGGACTGGGGGATGATCAGCTCTCCGTCGCGCTTCGCCTCGCCGTGGCACGCCAGCTCCACCGCGGCAGCCACGCGCTCGGGATGGTCGAGGTCGCCAGCGTGCTGTGGAGCCGCTTCCTGCGCTTCGATGCCGACGATGCCCACTGGCCGGACCGCGACCGCTTCGTGGTCTCCACTGCCCGCTTCGCACCCCTGCTGCGGGCGCTGCTGGAGCTTCTGGGAGAGCCGGCCACCTGCGAAGCGGCAGCCGAAGACGGGCGTCAGCTGCTGGGCTACGGCCAGCATCCAGCCGTGGAGATGGCGATCGGACCGGCTGGTCAGGGCATCGCCACGGCGACCGGCATGGCAGTGGCCGAGCGTATCCTGGCGGAGCGCTTCGGCCACTCGCTGGTCGATCATCGAAGCTGGGTGCTGGCCTGCGAGACCGACCTTTCCGCCGGCGTGGCACTCGAGGCGGCGGCCCTGGCCGGGCAGATGCGGCTCGAGCGGCTGACGGTGCTGTTCGAACTCGACGCGGGGGATCCGGACGAGCCGGAAGCCTCGCCTCCGGGGGAAGCGCCGTTCGGTCCGATGGCCCGTTTCGCCGCCTGCGGCTGGTCGGTCCGGCGGGTCGATGCGCAGGACCCGGAGGCTATCGCACAGGCCATCGCCAGCGCCGTGCGCGGCCGCCGGCCCAGCCTGATCGCCTGCGTCGTGAAGCGCCGGCCCGAGGCGAAGGCCGAATCTAGTCAAATTCCAGAGGCGAAGGCCGAGCCTAGTCAAATTCCGGAGGCCGAGCCTGAGCCCAGGCCCGAGGCTGAGCCCAAAATCGACCAGGTCTTGCCGGAGCAGACTGCACAGGAAGCCTCTTCTGCACAGGAAGCTTGGCAGGCATGCGGCCGACGCGGCAGCAAGGCACGGCGCAGCTGGCTCAAGCGCCTCGCCCGGCATCGCCAGTGCGGGGAGTTCGAGCACGCGATCGCCGGACGCCTCCCCACGGGCTGGCGTCGGACCTGGCGCGAGGCCTGGCAGCATCCCGACGTTGCGGCATCTGCGCCGGAGGCGCAGGGACCGGCCGATGCGAGTGATTGCGGCGCCCGTCGAGGCCTCGACGCGCTGCTGGCGCTGCTGCCGGAGTTCGTCAGCCTCTCCTGCGAGCCGGTGCAGCCGGGCGCGCCGCCGCCGACCCCACCGTCATCCGGACGCATCGGCCGCACGCTCTCCCTGGGCACCCAGGAACACGGCATGGCGGCGCTGCTGAACGGCATCGCGCTGCATGGCGGCCTGCTGGCGTGCGGATCGGCCTCGTTCATCGCCGTCGACCGCATGCGTCCCGCCTTGCGGCTGGGGGCGCTGATGGGCCGCCAGGTGATCCATCTGCTGACCCATGACGGCCTCGCGCTGGGAGAGGACGGCGCCGCCTGGCAGCCGGTCGAGCAGCTCGCCAGCCTGCGCGCGATGCCCAATGTCGCGGTGTTCCGGCCGGCGGACGGCACCGAGATGATGGAATGCTGGCAGCTTGCCCTGCACCGCAGCACCGGTCCCAGCGTGATCGCCTTCTCGTCGGGAGTGCCCCCCGACCTGCGCGAGCGGGTCCGGCTGCCGGGTGCGCAGGTCGCGACCCCGATCGGCAACGCCTGCGCCCTCGGCGGCTACGTGCTGGCCGATCCGCCCGACGGCCGCGCGCGCGACGTGACGCTGATCGCCACCGGCGCCGAGATCACGCTGGCGGTGGCGGCGCGCGACCTGCTGATGCAGCAGGGGATCGCCGGCGCCGTGGTCTCGCTGCCGTGCTGGGAGCTGTTCTCGGCGCAGACCGCGGCCTATCGCGAGGCGATCCTCGGCGCAGCACCTCGGGTCGGCATCGAGGCAGCCTCCGGCTTCGGCTGGGAGCGCTGGCTGGGGCCGGACGGCGTGTTCATCGGGATCGACGATTTCGGCGTCTCGGCGCCGGCGGACGAGCTCTATCGGCAGTTCGGCCTCACGCCGGAAGCCGTGACCGCGCGGGTCCAGCGCCGCCTCGGCATCCCGCTCTCGCCACCAGGGCTTCAACACCAATAGTCTTGAACCGAAATCTGGGCTCTAACCACATCACCAGTAATACTCAGCAGAGGACCAACGCCATGCCAGTCAAGGTTGCCATCAACGGGTTCGGACGCATCGGCCGCCTGGTGCTTCGCGGCATCATCGAGAGCGGACGCACCGACGTCGTTCCGGTCGCCATCAACGACCTGGGCAGCGTCTCGGACAACGCCCACCTGCTGCGCTACGACAGCGTGCACGGCCGCTTCCCAGGCGAGGTCCTGGTCGAGGGCGACAGCATCACCATCCACGCCAATGGCCGCACCTACGGCCCGATAAAGGTGTCCGCCGAGCGCGATCCATCCAAGGTGCCGTACCAGGGCGTCGACGTGGCGATGGAATGCACCGGCCTGTTCACCAAGAAGGAGTCCGCCTCGGCTCTCATCACCGCCGGGGCGCGAAAAGTGCTGGTCTCGGCGCCGGCGGACGGCGTCGACGCCACCATCGTATACGGCGTCAACCACCACACCATCACCAGCGAGATGACCGTCATCTCGAATGCATCGTGCACCACCAACTGCCTGGCGCCGATGGCCCAGGTGCTGGACGGCGCCTACGGCATCGAGCG
>CAXSEE010000267.1:0-3540 GCA_964235615.1 uncultured Acetobacteraceae bacterium
CGGCTCCTTGAGCTTCGCTGCGTGCGCGGTGGCCGACCATCCGGCAATGAGGGCAGCGATGAATGCGATCGCCGCGACGCTGGTGGACGGCACCATTCGGCGATGAGAATGCTGATCCGAGCCGCGATTGCGTCGCGGGATCGTGATACGTCTGTGCAAGGCGTCTCTCCTGCTGATTGCAGATCGTCTCTCCGCCGAGGCATTCGGGATCTCGATATCGGCGGAAGACCTAGTCATAACTGGTGATCCTCATCGATGCGACCCGACGCGAACCGAAGTCCTGGTGTTGCGGGAGCACGGAGTGTAAGTGCCGATGACAGAGTTCGTGACGGGGCCGGGAGAGTAGCAGCGTAAGGACCATGACCGCCGGCTATCCACCTCGCCCTGCTGCCCCGGTCCGCGTCTGCCTCCTCGGCGCCACCGGCACCATCGGTCGCGCGACGTTGCGCGCGCTTGTTCGGCGCGGGCATGACGTGGTGTGTTTCGTCCGTCCCCGTCCGGGCGGCGCGCAGGCCCTCGCTGGCGCCGAGGTCCGCCCCGAGGTCCGGATCGTCGACATGAGCGATCCCGTCGCCATCGTCCGCGACGGGTTTCGCGGCGAGCGCTTCGATGCCGTGTTGTCCTGCATGGCCTCGCGCACTGGCACACCACGCGACGCCTGGGCCGTTGATCATCAGGCGCATGTCGATGTGCTCGCGCCAGCGCGAGACGCCGGTGCGGTCCACTTCGTCCTGCTCTCGGCGATCTGCGTGCAGAAGCCGCTGCTGGCCTTCCAGCATGCCAAGCTGGCGTTCGAGGCGGCGCTGATAAACTCCAGCCTGACCTACTCGATCGTCCGGCCGACCGCGTTCTTCAAGTCGCTGTCCGGGCAGGTCGAGCGGGTCAAGCGCGGTAGGCCGTTTCTGATGTTCCGGGACGGCCGGCTGACCTCCTGCAAGCCGATCAGCGACGACGATCTCGCCGACTACCTCGCCGGCTGCCTGGAGGACCCTCGCCGCTGGAACCGCGTGCTGCCGATCGGCGGACCGGGGGAGGCGATCACCCCACGCCAGCAGGGCGAGGCCCTGTTCGCGCTGCTGGGCCGCAAGCCGCACTTCCGCCAGGTGCCGGTGGCGCTGCTCGACGGTATCATCGGCGGCCTGAGCATTGCCGCTCGCGTCGCACCGTCTCTCGCCGATAAGGCGGAACTGGCGCGGATCGGCCGCTACTACGCAACGGAGTCGATGCTGGTGCTGAACCCCGAGACGGGCCGCTATGACGCCGCCGCCACGCCTTCGACCGGGACCGAGACGCTGTTCGATTTCTACAAGCTGCTGATCGCCGGCGGCTCGGCGCCTGAGCGCGGGGACCATGCCGTGTTCTGATAGGCGGGCGGTCCGAGTGCGATCGCGCTCCGGATCACGCGCGACATGCCCTGAACAGGTTGCTAGCATCCGGGTGCCACAGCGACACGATGTCGCCGGAGACCACGAGCCATGCCTGATCCTGTTCAATCGGCCTTGCGCACGGTTATCGAGCATGGAGTCGAATGGGTCGCGGCCTTCAACCGGAGGCGGCTGCCGAAGATCGACAGCCCCTACCTCGTCGGCATCCACGCACCGATGAAATCGGAACTGACGCTCCAGGATCTTGCAGTCACCGGCGCAATACCGGCGGGGCTGAATGGCCGCTATCTCAAGATGGGCGCAAACCCGGTCAGTGCCGATCCTCTGGGTCACCACTGGTTTCTCGGCGATGGCATGGTGCACGGTCTCGCCATCCGGGATGGCAGGAGCCTGTGGTACCGCAACCGCTGGATCCGTTCACGCCTGGCGGCAGCCTCACTCGGCCGTGACGCGGCACCCGGGCCGCGTAGGGGGCGCAACGACACCGTGAACACCAACGTCGTCGACATCGGCGGCCGTGCTTTTGCGGTGGTGGAAGCAGGCAGCTTTCCGGTCGAACTCTCCGACACTCTTGACGACCAGCGCTACAACCCGCTGGACGGCACGCTCGACGGCTCGTTCACCGGGCATCCGCACCGCGATCCCCTCACCGGCGAGCAGCACGCGATCGCCTATGACGGCAGCATCTGGGACGCCGTCCGTCACGTCGTCGTCTCTGCTGCCGGCAAAGTGGTTCGCGATGTGCCGATCGCAGTGCAACATGGCCCCTGCATCCATGACTGCGCCTTTACGGCACGGTTCGCCGTCGTGCTTGACCTGCCCGTCACCTTTTCGATGCGTGCCGTGCTTGGCGGTCATCTGTTTCCGTTCCGCTGGAACCCGGCCCATCACGCCCGCGTAGGCCTCCTTCCACGGCATGGCGATGCTGCAAGCATCATCTGGTGCGATGTGGAGCCGTGCTTCGTCTTCCATGTGGCCAACGCCTTCGATGGATCAGACGGTCAGGTCAATCTCGATGTCATCGCCTATTCCACGATGTTCGCCTCGGGTGCGAGCGGCCTTGACGCGCTGGGCCGGCTCGAACGCTGGACCGTGGACCCTTCCATGCGACGTGTAAGCCGGCGCATGTGCGATCCCACGCCACAGGAGTTCCCCCGTATCGACGAGCGCCGCTTCGGCCAGAGCTATCGCTACCTCTATACGGTCTCGGTGCCGCCCGACGGCAATCCGCAGCTTGCCGGCGCCACGAAGCTCTATAAACATGATCTGGAACAAGGCAGCCGCCGCGTGCATGATTTCGGCAACGATCATCTGCCCGGTGAATTTGTATTCGTGCCCGCAGCGGCCGACGCGGAAGAGGACGAAGGTTGGCTGGTCGGCTTCGTCATCAATACTGCCGATGATACCACCGATTTCGTGATCCTCGATGCGCGCTCCTTCGAAGCGGCCCCGGTCGCTACGGTTCGGCTGCCGCACAGGATACCACCGGGATTTCACGGGAACTGGTTTCCGGCGGTGTAGCTACGATGCTGTGCTTCTAAGTGCATCCACTAATCACTTCTTCAAAGTTGATGCTTTTACCGAGCAACGCCTCGATCGTCTCAGCCTGACCGCGAAGCCGCTTAGCCTGCTCGATCAGGTTGGTCTTGTCTCCAATGGTATGTGTCATGTTAAGTTATGGATCCCCAGAAAGACGCAATCAGTTCACACCGGTGATGGAAAGTCGGATTTCAAGCCTCTTTGCTCCGATCTGTCACAAAGATTATACATAGAAGCTCTGGTCATCTTCATTGGTCACGGAGAGGGCGCAGCCTTGGGAGTAACCGACGATGGATCGACTGTCAGACCCTTCGCCACCCAGAACAGCCGCATCTGAGTTTTTTCACAGCCTGAACGCCTGCCTGATCAACGATCTAACATGTTTCCAATCAGGTCTCGCCGGACCCGACGACCCTCGGCTGAGCATTCGCGTAGCTGATCTACTCGATCGCGCGGAAGTTATCGCGCGCGTAACGCGGTTCGACGAGAAATGGCAACAGGCGATGACATGATCCTGTGCGGGCCGAAGCAGCAGGCACAGCGATCAAGACATCCAGCCGTGTCGTCAGGCATCGAGGATTGAGTAGAGGCTGAGACCGTGGAGTATCGCAGTTGA
>CAXSEE010000267.1:3640-5067 GCA_964235615.1 uncultured Acetobacteraceae bacterium
GTCGTCAGGCATCGAGGATTGAGTAGAGGCTGAGACCGTGGAGTATCGCAGTTGACCCATACGATACGAGAGAAACAGAAGTTATTGGCCCGGATACGGCGGGTTCGCGGTCAAGTTGAAGCCATCGAGCGGGCAATCGAGGGCGAAGCGGGATGCGAGAAAGTAATGCACCTCATCGCCGGCATACGTGGGTCCATGGCCAGCCTCATGGCGGAAGTCATGGAGGATCATGTGAGAGCACATTTCAGCGCTACGCGCGCCGACCCAGAGGGCAACGCCGCCGTCGAGCAGCTCGTCGACATCATGCACACCTATCTGAAGTAATGCTGCATCCGTCCCGTATTTTCTGTCTCATCGTCGATCAGCCCTACAAGGTCCCGATGGATGTTAACAACAAAGGTTGAAGATGACCGTAGCGTCCTCTTATCACGCCCCTTTATGCCATGATTCCAGAACGTTTAGACTATACAACATTGTGTCAGAATATGCTTGACCCGCACATTTGTGCGATCAATCTTAAGGATTACATGAACCAGCGACAGCACGAGGCAGTCTATACCTTCGCCTGGAGTCAATCCATCGATGAAGCCGATCGCGCTCACGCTAGTATTTGTCTCTGTCGCCGGCCCCGTTTTGGCACAGCAAGCCCGCCAAGATACAAGCTCGCCACAGCCTGACTCCGGAGCCTCCGGAAACGCGGAGAATGTCACAGTCACAGCATCACGCGTGAACATGATGGGCAAGGCCATTACTGCGAGCCAGGAAACGGTGACAGAGAAGGAACTCGACTTGCGTCCGGTCTACCGCGTCGAACAGTTGCTGGAAGCGGACCCTGGCCTGGTCGTTACGATGCACTCCGGTGAAGGCAAAGCCAGCCAATATCTGATCCGCGGCTACAACCGTATGTTGCGTCGATCGGCGATTTCGGCGCCGTAGCTTCCATCTACATCAAACTACTCGACGACCTGCCGAACCAGGTCATCGCCAGCGCCGGCACGCTCGATCCGACCGATGGCAGCCAGTCCGAGCGCTGGAGCGTCTCCGGCCATTATGGGACGACGAGCGATCATTGGAAGTTCAGTTCCAGCCTCTACGTGATCCATAGCACGATGGTGCTGTGGAACGACTTCACTTATCTTCTCGACGATCCGGTCAACGGCGGCCAGGAGCAGCGGGACGACCCGCACTACAGCGGGAGGCTAGGCAAGCCTGACGTATTTCGGGAATCTGGGTTCCATCACAACCGAAACTACGGCGGGACTGCAGGACCGGTTCGACGACGAGTATATCGACCGCCGGCATACCAAGGATAGGGTCGCGCTGCCCTACTGCAATAACGAGAATGGCAACTACAGCATCGGTGTCCATGCCTGCACCGCGGACCTGGTCGAACTAAACGATCTGGCTCCCTACGTCCAGAACACGAC
>CAXSEE010000268.1:0-5035 GCA_964235615.1 uncultured Acetobacteraceae bacterium
CGGCACGCGGCATCGCGCCGGGATGGTTCGGGTCGGGCACATCAGGGAACACACCGGGCGGGTTCAGGCCAGCGTAATAGTCCGCGAGCGGGCCGCTGAAGTCGGAGGTGACGACATAGTCGTACTTCTTGATGTAATAGTAATCGGCGGACAGGCTGATCCAGGGCTTCGGCTGCACGATCACGCCGCCGGTGAAGTTGTCGGAATGCTCCGGCTTGAGGTTCGGATTGCCGACGGTGTTGAGCGCGAACGAGGGCGCCGTGGCATAGGAATCCGCAGCGCCGGCGCTGGTCTCGTGCATGGCCACGAACGAGGCTGGCAGCGGCGGAGTCGAGACGTAGCCGTAGTTGTTTCCGCCGGTCTCGGCGAAGCTTGGCACGCGGAAGCCCTTGGAGTAGGTGCCGCGGAAGGTCAGCTCCGGGATCGGCTTGACGATGACGCCGACCTTCGGTGCGAAATTGTCGAAACCTTCGGAGTAGTGGTCGTAGCGGCCGGACGCGTCGACGGTGAACTGCTTGAAGAACGGGACGCCGAGTTCGAAGAAGGTCGATCCGACCTTGCGGCTGCCGAAGGCGCCGAAAGGGTTGATGGTGCGCAGATACTGCGCGTTCGGGTTGAGCGGGTTGTCCGGGTTGGCGCTCGGGTCGTTGAGCGACTCGTATCGCACCTGCCCGCCGACACCGAGCGTGGTCGTGCCGCCGGGGAGCTGGAACAATCCCTTCGAGAGCACTACGTCGAGCGCGTATTCCTGCGAAGTGGCCGTTGTCACGTCGGTCGGCGCGACCGCGCTGCGCACCGCCTGGCTGTTCTGCGACGGGTCCATGAAGTTGTACGAGCCGGTGTTCACCGCGTTGATGATGCCCTGGAAGGTCGGCACCCCGGTGAGGGTGCGGCGCAGGCTGTCCCCCATGCCGACGAAGCTGACGTTGTAGTGCCAGTCGTCGCCCCACCGCGACGCGATCGAGCCGTTCACGCCGGAGGAGAAGCGGAAGCTTTGGTTGAAGTCGGTCTCGGTTGGGTTGGTGTCGCCAAAGCGATAGTAGATCTGGGCCGGAAGGCCCTGGGCCGCGAACGGGTCGTTCGGATTGAGCTGGCCGTTGGCGAGACGGACCGGCAGCGTGATGTTGGCGAGGCTCACATCGCCCGACGAGCTGTGGTCCGTGATATAGCTTGGAGGCGAATACGGGAAGAAGACCTGGTTCTGCGAGTAGGTGAACATCGCGTAGCCCTGGGCCTCGCTGCCCAGGTTCACCGTCGCCTTGAGCGTCGAGCTGATGCGCCGGTCGCTCGGCTGGATGACATAGTAGTCGCCGATGAGATTCTGCTCGCAGACCGTGCCGACATTCGCCACGACATGGGTTGTGAGCCCGTTGCAACCGAGCCGCGCATTGATCGGCTGGAACAGTCCCTGCGGCGTGAGGGTGCCGTCGGCGCCGACTGTCACCGGCGCCACCAGGGCGACCCGTGTGCCACGGTCGCTGATGCCGGAGAAGCTGCCGTCCGCGTTCAGGCCGTTCGGGTTGCCGTTGCTGCCGTCGATGCTGTCCAGGTTCCCGGTGTTGTAGGGAAAGCCGCGGTCACGGTTCATGATCAGGTCGTCTTGCTGATACTCGCCGTTGATCCAGACGTTGAAGTTGTCCCGGTCCAGGTCGCCATAGCCGTAGTTCGCGTACAGCCGCTGGTGGCCGCCATCGCCGCGCTGCGTCACACCGCCTTCGGCGTTGCCCTCGAAGCCCTGGATGTCCTTGCGGGTGATGATGTTCACGACACCGGCCACCGCGTCCGCGCCGTAGGTTGCCGAACCGCCGTCCTGCTGCACGTCGATCGACTGCACGATCGATTGCGGGATGCTGTTTGTATCGACAAAGTTGCGCTCGCCATCGTCGGACAGCGGATAGTAGGCCGCGCGCTGTCCGTCGATCAGCACCAGGGTGGAATCCGTCGTGAGGCCGCGCAGCGAAACGCCCGAGGCGCCGCTCGCGAAAGCGCCGTTGCCGCTGAAGTTTTGCGGCAGGTTGCCCGAGCCATTGGCTGTCACCGTCTGCAGCGCCTGCGCCACCGTGGTGATGCCGCGCTGCTTGAGGTCGGTCGCGGTCAGGTGGGTCACCGGGTTGGCGCCGGACAGGTTCGGGTTGCGCAGGATCGAGCCGGTAACGGTGATCGATTCCGATGCGTCCTTCGCCGATGCCGCGGCGGCACCGGAACTCTGGATCGCCACGGCGGCGGTGGCATTATTCTCGGGCGCACCATATGGCGCTGCCGAAACTGTGGCGGACGGCGAGCCAGGTGCCGTGGCGGAGGGCTGCGCCGCTGGTGAGGGCTGCGCCGCTGGGGAGGATTGCGCCGTCTTATGGGTCTTGGCGTGCGCCCTCTTGTGAGCCTTGTTGTGCGCCTTGGTGTAGGTGGGCGTCTGGGCCGATGTCTGGGCCGCCACAGGTTCGGCGGTGCCGAGCACCAGACAACCGGCCGCAGCGACCGCGGCGGTGGACAGGTAGTGATACCGATGTCGGGACGTTGATCTCATAGACAAATCCTGCTCGCGTCGTGGATGGGACGGCGCGGTCCTTGGCCCCGCGTTGTAGCATTACAATTCGGTAAGTTACGAAAACAAGCCATATTTCGAGCGGTTTGGGGCATCAAGCTGGATTAGTGGCAATTCGGTGACGATACCTGCGGTTACATACCGCTATCGGCAATCGGCAGAATTTCTCGCGGCGGTAGCGGCGCACGAACGGCTTGCTTCGAGCGCCATGAGCTAATGCCAATACCTTTCGCGCCTGGCGCGGCGACGCCCTCGTGGGCCGCATCCCGGTCCTGGTTCGATCATGGATGGACGTGCTGAAGAAGTCCCTGGCCCGCCACGGCTGCCATCTTCGGACGCGCCTGATCCGTCGGAAATCATGCTTGCCAACGGTCGCAGGCTGACCGTGTTGTGCTGCCATGAAACCGAAGCCGCTCCACGTACGCCAACCGGTCGGGGCCGAGGAAGTCCGTCGTTGTGGATGACCTTCATGGCAGCGATGCGCTAGAGGGTCCGAGCGGGCGGGGCAGGATGAAGCCATAGGCAGGGAACGAGGTCCGGCCAATGCCATGCGATGGCCGCCACCAGACGCGCACCAAGCTCCAGTCGTTGCGGGGCGAGACATCGAGCACCGGCGCATTCCGATCGATCAGGCCCGGCTCCCAGTTGGCTTGCGTCACCAGTATCTCACGTGGCCCGAGAACACGACGTACCACCGACACATGCCCGTCGGGCAATCGCCGCGTCGCGCGCAGCACCAGGACCGCACCCGGCTCCGGCAGGGCGGAATGGACGAATTCTCCGGCGGACTGACGCCACCAACCCGCTGCGGGGCCGGAAAGCGGCAGTCCCGTCACCTGCCGGGCATAGGGCGCGCATTGAAGTCGGCCGCCGGCACAGCCCGACAGTGCAAGGCACAAGGCGAGGCCGATCACCCACATGCTGTTGGCCGAAGCCCCCTGGACCCCGCCGGTGCCGCTCTTCATGCTGCCGATCTTCATGCAGCCGGATACGAACTTCCAGGGGGTGATATGAGCGACGACATTCCGGAACGCCCGCGGGCGCGGCTGACCATCCCTCCCCTCGATGCTCTCGGCGTCGCCGAGTTGCAGGCCTATATCATGGAACTGCAAGGCGAGATCGCGCGCGCCCACGCCATGATCGCCCGCAAGCAGGATCACCTCGGCGCCGCGGAGCGGGTTTTTGGCAAGCCGAAAGGCGTCGATCCAAAGGACTGGGAGTAGGCCATCGAGAACGGCACGAACGCGCCGAACGAGACGCTGACCGGGCTGGTCGAGCGCGTCACCTACCATAACGTCGAGAACGGTTTCTGCGTGCTGCGTGTCAAGGCGCGCGGCCAGCGCGACCTGATCGCCGTGGTGGGACACGCCGCGGTCATCAACGCCGGCGAGTTTGTCAGCGCCAATGGCGTATGGATCACCGACCGAGAGCATGGCCTGCAGTTCAGGGCGGACAGCCTCGTGGCGACACAGCCGACCACGCTGGAGGGGATCGAGAAATATCTCGGCTCGGGCATGATACGCGGCATCGGGCCGACCTACGCCAAGGCGCTGGTGGCGGCCTTCGGCGAAGCAGTGTTCGACCTGATCGAGCAGGAGCCGGCGCGGCTGCGCGAGGTCACCGGCATCGGCGCCAAGCGGGCGGCGCGCATCGTCTCCGGCTGGGCCGACCAGAAGGCGATACGCGAGATCATGCTGTTCCTGCACGCGAACGGCGTCGGCACCTCGCGGGCGGTGCGCATCTTCAAGACCTACGGCCAGCAGGCGATCGCGCTGATCACCGAGAACCCCTACCGGCTGGCGCGTGACATACGCGGCATCGGCTTCCGCACCGCCGATCAGGTCGCGGCCAAACTCGGCATCGGCCGCGAGGCGATGATCCGGGTGCGCGCCGGGCTGTCGTTCGGACTGGCCGAGGCCACCGGCGACGGCCATTGCGGATTGCCGCTCGCCGAGCTGATGCGCACCACGGCCGAGCTGATCGAGGTCGGCGCCGGCCTGATCGAGACCGCATTGGAGCTGGAATTGCAGGAGGGCGCGCTGGTTTCCGACACCGTCGAGGGCCAGTCCTGCGTGTTCCTGGCCGGGCTCTATCGCTCCGAGCAGGAGATCGCGGGGGGGCTGGAGCGGCTCGCCGCCGGCCGCCCTCCCTGGCCCCCGATCGACGCGGCCCGCGCCATCCCCTGGGTGGAAGCCAGGACCGGGACGGTGTTGGCGCCGAGCCAGTCGGCGGCCCTGCGGCTCGCGCTGGAGGCCAAGCTGCTGGTGATCACCGGCGGCCCCGGTGTCGGCAAGACCACGCTGGTGAACTCGATCCTCAAAATACTCGCGGCCAAGGGCGTGATGGTGGCGCTGTGCGCGCCGACCGGCCGCGCGGCCAAGCGCCTGACCGAGAGCACCGGGCTTGCCGGCCGCACCATCCACCGGCTGCTGGAGGCGGACCCGAAGACCGGCGGCTTCAAGCGCGGCGAGGAGCATCCGCTCGACTGCGACC
>CAXSEE010000269.1:0-4996 GCA_964235615.1 uncultured Acetobacteraceae bacterium
GCGTCGGCTCGGCGGCCCAGATCAAGGCGATGAAGCAGGTGGCGGGCAAGATCAAGCTGGAGCTGGCGCAGTATCGCGAGATGGCGGCGTTCGCGCAGTTCTCGTCGGATCTCGATGCCGCCACGCAACAGCAGCTCGCCCGCGGCGCGCGCCTGACCGAACTGCTGAAGCAGCCGCAGAACACGCCCTATCCGGTCGAGGAGCAGGTGGCGGTGCTGTTCGCCGGCACCCGCGGCTTCACCGACAAGGTGCCGCTGGAGAAGGTGGTCGAATACGAGCGCACGATGCTGTCGGAACTCCGCCGCAACGACGGGAATATCCTCGGCGCGATCCGCGACGCCCGCGAGATCAAGAAGGATGTCGAGGAGAAACTGACGCAGTTCCTCACCGACTTCACCAAGCGCTTCTCGCGGGACTGAACAAATGCCTTCGTTGAAGGAGCTGCGCGGACGCATCACCAGCGTCAAGTCGACGCGCAAGATCACGTCGGCGATGAAGATGGTGGCAGCGTCGAAGCTGCGCCGTGCCCAGGCGCATGCCGAGGCGGCGCGGCCGTACGCCGAGGCGATGCAGCGGATGCTCTCGGCGCTGGCCCGCAACGTCGGCGCCCGCGAGGGTGCGCCGCGACTGCTGGCCGGGACCGGCCGCGATCAGGTGCATCTGGTGGTGCCGGTCACCTCGGATCGCGGCCTCGCCGGCGGCTTCAACGCCAATATCGGCCGTGCCGCGCGCGATCTGGTCCGCCGCCTGGAAACCGAAGGCAAGACCGTCAAGCTGCTGCCGGTGGGCCGCAAGGGTGGCGACTATCTCATACGCGAGTTCCGCGAGCGGTTGATCGAGCGGCTGCCGGGTTCCGGCGGCAAGGATGTCGCCTTTAGCGCGGCGCACGAACTCGGCGAGCGGATCGCCGGCATGCTGGCCCGCGGGGAGTTCGACGTCTGCACCCTGGTCTATAACCGTTTCAACAACGTGATGTCGCAGACGCCGACGCTGCTGCAGCTGGTGCCGCTGTCGCTGCCGTCGAACGACAACGAGAAGAATGATGGGTCCAGCGCGACCTACGAGTTCGAGCCGGACGAGGAGACCATCCTGGACCGTCTGCTGCCGCGCAATTTGGCGATACAGATCTACCGGGCCATGCTGGAGAGTGCGGCTGGCGAGCAGGGCGCCCGCATGGCGGCGATGGATGCCGCCACGCGCAACGCCGGCAAGGCGATCGACCGCCTGACCTTGAGATACAACCGCACCCGCCAGGCCAACATCACCAGCGAGCTGATCGAGATCATCTCCGGCGCCGATGCCGTCTGAATAGAATTTCACAGGAGCCGTCCATGTCGGATACCAGCACCATCGAGGCTCCTGTCCAGAGCCCAAGCAACGTCGTCGGGCGCGTCACCCAGATCAAGGGCGCCGTGGTCGACGTGCAGTTCAGCGGCGAGCTGCCCTACATCCTCAACGCGCTGACCTGCCGCCTCAACGACCAGAACCTGGTGCTGGAAGTCGCCCAGGAGATCGGCGAGCGCGAGGTGCGCTGCATCGCCATGGACGGCACCGACGGGCTGGTGCGCGGCACCGAGGTGACCGATACCGGCAGGCCGATACGCATGCCGGTCGGTCCCGGCACGCTGGGCCGCATCCTCAACGTCATCGGCGAGGCGATCGACGAGCGCGGCCCGGTGCCGGCCGTGCGCTACGATCCGATCCATCGCGAGGCACCCTCGTTCGAGGACCAGGCGGCGTCGGCCGAGATCCTCGTCACCGGGATCAAGGTGGTCGACCTGCTCTGTCCCTATCTCAAGGGCGGCAAGGTCGGCCTGTTCGGCGGCGCCGGCGTCGGCAAGACGGTGCTGATCCAGGAGCTGATCAACAACATCGCCAAGGCGCATGGCGGCGTCTCGGTGTTCGCCGGCGTCGGCGAGCGCACGCGCGAGGGCAACGACCTCTATCACGAGATGAAGGACGCCGGGGTCATCAAGCTCGGCGAGAACGACACCGAGGGCTCCAAGGTGGCGCTGGTCTATGGCCAGATGAACGAGCCGCCCGGCGCGCGCATGCGCGTGGCGCTGTCGGGCCTGACCCTCGCGGAGTATTTCCGCGACGACGAGGGCCAGGACGTATTGTTCTTCGTCGACAACATCTTCCGCTTCACACAGGCCGGCTCCGAGGTCTCGGCGCTGCTCGGGCGCATCCCGTCCGCGGTGGGCTACCAGCCGACGCTGGCGACCGACATGGGCGCGCTGCAGGAGCGCATCACCTCGACCAAGAAGGGCTCGATCACCTCGGTGCAGGCGATCTACGTGCCCGCCGACGACCTGACCGACCCGGCGCCGGCGACCTCGTTCGCCCATCTCGACGCGACCACGGTGCTGAACCGCTCGATCGCCGAGCTTGGCATCTATCCGGCGGTCGATCCGCTGGACAGCACCTCGCGCTCGCTCGACCCGAAGATCGTCGGCGACGAGCATTACCAGGTGGCCCGCGACGTGCAGCGCATCCTGCAGACCTACAAGTCGCTGCAGGACATCATCGCCATCCTCGGCATGGACGAATTGTCCGAGGACGACAAGCAGACGGTGGCCCGCGCGCGCCGCATCCAGCGCTTCCTGAGCCAGCCGTTCCACGTGGCCGAGGTGTTCACCGGCGCCTCTGGCAAGCTGGTCTCGATCGAGGACACGGTGCGTTCGTTCAAGGCCATCGTTGCCGGCGAGTACGACCACCTCCCGGAGAGCGCCTTCTACATGGTCGGCTCGATCGACGAGGCGGTGGCCAAGTTCGAAGCCTCCAAGAACAAGGGCTGAGCCCGATGCCGATCACCGTCGAGATCGTCAGCCCGGAGAAGAAGCTGCTGGAGCGGACGGCCGACATGGTCGTGATGCCGGGTTCCGAGGGCGATATCGCCGCCATGCCGGACCATGCGCCGATGATCCTGCTGCTGCGTGGCGGGATCGTCTCGCTGCATGAGGGCGTCCCGGGAAGCAGCAGCGTGACCGACCAGTTCTTCGTCGCCGGCGGTTTCGCCGAGATCACCGGAACGCGCTGCACCATCCTGGCCGACGAGGCGACCAGGCTGTCGGAGCTCTCGCGCGCCGATGGCGAGGTCCGGCTGAAGGATGCCGAGCGGGCCTACGCCAACGCCGACAAGTCCGACATCACCACGCTGGAGCCCTATCTGGACCGCATCCAGTCGGCCCGGGCTCATATCGAATCGGCCCAAGGATGAGGGCGAAGCGATGAGCAGCGGCCGCGAGACGCCGCCCGACCGGCTGTCCGCCGATCCCAAGAGCCCGTTCCATGACTCGGCCCTGCTCGAACGTGGCGTCGGCATCCGCTTCAAGGGCGTCGAGAAGGACAATGTCGAAGAGTATTGCGTCAGCGAAGGCTGGGTAAGGGTCACCATCGGCAAGACCGTGACCCGCAGCGGCGCTCCGATGACGATGAAGCTGCAAGGCCAGGTCGAGCCCTACTTCAAGACCTGAGTGCCCGTTTAAGAATGAGGCCGCGCTACTCCGATGCTCGACAACCCGCGCCGGGCGGCGCCACCGGCGCCTCTGGCTCGTCACAGCACATTCTCAAGCGGGCACGCCTACTCCATCAGCACGCCGAGCAGGGTGTCGCGTGTGCCTTCGGACACGATCGCGCGCCTGACGCCGGCGACCTCGGTCACGAAGTCCGGATAGGCTTCCAGGCCCCAGCCCTGGAACACGCTCATGCCGAGGAAGGCATGCGGATCAGAGGCGCGGGCCAGCGCCAGGTCGGCGTCGGTGAGCAAAGGCTCCGAGACCGGGAAGGCGATCCCCTGGTCGTCGTGGCCGCGCAGGTATTCCAGGAACGCGGCCAGCAGGAAGGCGATGCGCACGGAGGTATGGGTGCCGTGCAGCACCGCGCGCGCGGTCTCCTGGATGAACACCGGCAGCTTGGCCGAGCTCTGGCCGGCGATGCGGGCCACCTGGTCGCGTATGGCGGGATTGCCGAAGCGTCGCAGCACCGTGGCCGCGTAGTCCTCGACCGTCATGCCCGGGGGCGCGATCAGATGCGGCCCGGCGTCACGGGACAGGAACTCTTCCAACAGGGCCAGGATCGCGCCGTCCCGCATCGCCTCATGCACCAGCCTGTGACCGATCAGCATGGACGGGATCGCCATCATGATGTGGGCGGCATTCAGGATGCGCAGCTTGACCAGTTCGTAGGGTGCCACATTGGCAGTGAACTGCGCGCCGGCTGCGGTGAGATCGGGCCGTCCGGCACAGAAATCGTCTTCCAGCACCCATTGCGTGAAGTCCTCGCGGAACACCGGCACCCGGTCGGCGCTCCCGCTCGCGGCGTTCAGCCGCTCGATGTCGGAGCCCGTCACGACCGGGGCGATGCCGTCCACCATGCTGTTCGGGAAGCTGACATGGGCCTCGATCCATTGCGCCAGATCCAGGTCCAGCGCCTGGGCGAAGCCGAGGAAGGCGGCTTTGGCGGTGCGGCCGTTATGCATCAGGTTGTCGCAGCTCAGCACCGTGAACGGCCCGGTGCCGGCATCGCGCCGACGCCGCAGCGCTTCCGTCACCAGCCCGAAGGCGGTGCGCGGCGGCTGCTCGCGCAGGTCATGGGCCACGTCGGGGTGTCCGGTCTGGAAGCGGCCGGACGGATCGAGGTTGTAGCCGCCTTCGGTGATGGTCAGGCTGACGATCCTGATCGCCGGATCGGCCAGTCGCCGCAGCACCGCCTCCGGATCGTCCGGCGCATGCAGATACTCCACCAGCGAGCCGATCAGCCGCACCGAGGCGGGTGCATCCGGTGGGCAGATGGTCAGGGTATAGAGGCCCTGCTGGGCCTGCAGTGCCTGGGCTTTCTCGCGTTCGGCCGGATTGTCGAGCACGCCGATGCCGACGATGCCCCAGCCATGCTGCGAGGGATCGCCAAGGCAACGATCCAGATAGAAGGCCTGGTGGGAGCGGTGGAAGTTGCCCACGCCGAGATGGGCGATACCGGCACGCACGCCGCCACGGTC
>CAXSEE010000270.1:0-4981 GCA_964235615.1 uncultured Acetobacteraceae bacterium
TTGCGGTCGAGACAGCTCGATGCCTGCGAGGACCAGGGCCGGACCGTAGACCAGGGCACGCCAGAGGAAATGATCCGGCAACGGGCAGAGGTCGAGCAGCAGCGGCGCCACCGAGAGCCAGATCACCGCACGCGCGGGTGCCACGGTGGCGAACACCGCCAGGAACGGGAAATACCAGGAGTAGTGCGGGCTGAGCACGATCATGAAGGCCGCGGCCAGCCATCCCGACTGGCCGCAGACCCGGATCGCATCGTCGCCGGGAGGCAGCGAGGCCCGGTTGCGTAGGAGCATCGCGGATACCGCTATCGCCAGGGCCGCGCCGCAGAGCAGGAAGTAGAGCAGGCCGGCAGACCGCGGCAAGCTGACGAGTTCGCCCAGCCCGGCCAGCAGCCAGATGCCGCCGCCCTGGATGATGCCCTCCTCGCTGCCGTAGCTGGAAAGAAAGCCGAACACGCGCGCGCCCACGCCGATGTAGAATGCATAGAGCCCGGCGATCACGGCGACGGCGGCCAGCGGCGCCCGCCAGCGTGCTCCACGCGACCAGGGCCGCCACAAGGCGGGGGCGATCGCCAGCGGCAGGAACTTGACCAGGATCGCCGCACCCAGGACAGCGCCGGCAAGACCGTCACGTCGCCGCGCCCGGCACAGCAGCGCCGTGGCGATCAGTCCCACGGTGGCGGCATCGACATGGCCATTGCCGGCGAAGGCCCAGACCGCGAGCGGGTTCCACGCGTAGATCAGCACCCGCGCGCTCGGCAGCCCGGCGATGCGCAGCAGACCGATCAGGCAGGCGATCGCCAGGCACTCGAAGCCGACCATGGCGATCTTGACCGCGACCAGCGACTGGCTGACCGCGGCGATGGCGCGGAAGATCATCTGCGCCATCGGGGCATAGATCGTCGGCGCGTAGTCGCGACGGTTGATATGCGGGTAGACCCTTGTGTCGCGCAGGGGCGCCAGCGCCGGGTCGGCGGGGATGTAGCGATATGGGTTGATGCCGGCGAGCTGCACGCGGCCGTCCCATATATAGCGATAAAGGTCGCTGGACAGAAACGGAGGGGCCAGGAGCACGGGCAGGCGCATGGCTAGTGCCACGCCCAGCACCAGCCAGAGCGCGCCACGCGGCGGCATGCGCAGGCGAAGCACCAGCATGCAGGCAACGATGTAGACGAGCCCGGCAGCGGCGGCGAAGGCCACGAACCGGTTGGTGCGGGAGTCGAGGCTGTCCGCGCCGGGCACATGCAGCGACAGCCCGGCCAGGGTCAGCACCAGGATCGTTGCACCCAGGGCGGCCAACGCTCCCCAGCTTGCCAAGGTCCCGGGGGCGGGCAGTCCGGAGATCCGGCTCCGGCCGAAGCTCGAGTCTCGTTTTACATCGCTGAGTCTCATGCGCCGTCTTAGCCGCAGCCGCATCCGTCGCCAACACGACCAGCCGCTTCTGTTCGCATCGGGTTGTGAGTTATAACAACGCGCACTGTGGAACATGCTCGATGGCTGTCGCGATACGCTCCCGCTTCTCGGGACTGGCTTCCCCCCGCCTGCAGGCGATCCTGCGACGCCGGCTGGCGGAATTATGCGGGGTCGGGCTCGCCGTGCTGGCTTTCGCGACGCTGATCGCGCTGGCGTCGTATAATCCGCACGATCCGTCGTTCGACACGGCGAGCATCGCCGCTCCCACCAACCTCGCCGGAACACCGGGCGCCATCGTCGCGGACCTGCTGGTCCAGGCGTTCGGACTGGCCGGCCTGCTGCCGGCGCTGGCGATGCTGGGCTGGGCCTGGCGCATCGCCTCGCACCGCGGCCTGGGCAGCCTGACCCTGCGGGTGATTGCCCTGCTTTGCGCGCTGCCCGCCTGTGCCGCCACGCTGGCCGGCATTCCGCTGCTGATGCATGTCCACGACATGCTGTGGCCGGGGCCCGCCGGGCTGGGCGGCGCGGTCGGCCAGGAATTATCGCGGGTGGCGCTGGCGGCGGGACACGACATGATCGGCCATGCCGGCGGCGCCCTGCTCTGGCTGCTCTGCGCGATCCTGGCGTTGGTTCTGGCGCCGCTTTCCCTGGCCCTGTCAGCCGGGGAATGGCGTGCCGCCGGGCGCGGCGCGCGGCGGGCGACCCGCTTGCGGACGATGGCGTCCACGCGCGATGCGCCGCGACGCGCGAAAGGTCCGCGGACTTGGTTGACCAGCCTCGTTGCGCCCATCCTTGCCAAGAAACGCCGGCAAGACCGTTTCGGCAGTGCCAGAGCGCCGCGCCATGGCCAGACGTCGCAGGACGCGACCGCGCCGTATGGCATCGACCCGCTGTATTCGTCCGATGCGACCTCCTCGGGGCCGTCGCCGTTCTCGGCTTCCGCTTCATCGAAAATGCAAGCGGGGAAAATGCAAGCGGAGAGGATGCAAGCGGGAAGGATGCGGGAGGAGGCACGGGAGGGTTACGGCGCGCTCACCACCCAGGTTCCGCTGGTCGACCCATCCGATGATGACCGCCGCAAGCCGCGTCCGGCACGGCGCGAGCCGAGCCTGCGGGATGTCCAGGGGCCGGAGAGTGGCACGCCGCCGCCACCATCCCGCACGCCGCTTGGCGGCTATATCCTGCCACCCGGTTTCAGCGAGGAACACGAGGACATGCCGATGCTGCCGCTCGGTTCGGCGGCGGCGCGCGCGGCGATCCGGCCGGCAGCCGACACAGCCGGCCCGCGTTCGGCACGGGCATCCGGGCAGGAGGCACCATCCCCATCGGCACGCCCACCTTTGGCAAGTGTCGAACCAGCCCTTCGCGAAGGCGGTCTGCTCTCGATACGCAAGCTGCTCGGCGGCCGCGGCGATGCGCCCGCGCGGACGAGCGCGCGACCGGAGACGGTCCAGCATACGCGGTACCCGGACCTGTCCGCGGGGGGTGCCGACGCCTACGTGCCGCCGCCGATCTCGCTGCTGCAGGTCGCACCCCCGCGCGACACCTATGGCCCATCGCCGGAAAGCCAGCAGGCCAATGCGCGGCTGCTGGAGACGGTGCTGTCGGACTACGGCGTGCAGGGCGCCATCGGCGAGATCCATGCCGGGCCGGTGGTGACGCTGTACGAGCTCGAACCCGCCCCCGGCATCCGCTCGGCGCGCGTGATCGGGCTCGCCGACGACATTGCCCGCTCGCTGTCCGTCACCGCCGTGCGCATCGCCACTGTGCCGGGACGCAACGTGATCGGCATCGAGGTGCCGAATGCCAGGCGCGAGACGGTGTATTTCTCCGAGCTGCTCGACGCCGACGCCTGGCACGACAACCCCGCGCGCCTGTGCCTCGCCCTGGGCAAGGACATCGCCGGCAACCCGATCTACGCCGACCTCGCGCGGATGCCGCATCTGCTGATCGCCGGCACCACCGGATCGGGCAAGTCGGTCGGCATCAACTCGATGATCCTGTCGCTGCTGTACCGGCTGTCACCGGAGGAGTGCCGGCTGATCCTGATCGACCCGAAGATGCTGGAGTTGTCGATCTATGACGGCATCCCGCATCTGATGGCGCCGGTCGTGACCGAACCGGCCAAGGCGGTGACGGCGCTGAAATGGACCGTGCGCGAGATGGAGCGCCGCTACCGTGGCATGAGCCAGCTCACCGTGCGCAACATCGGCGGCTACAACGAGCGCGTCGCCGCCGCGCGTGCGTCGGGCGAGGTGCTGATGCGTCGCGTGCAGACCGGCTTCGACTCCGAGACCGGCAAGCCGACCTTCGAGGAACAGGCGCTCAGCCTGGAGAGCTTGCCCTACATCGTCGTGGTGATCGACGAGATGGCCGACCTGATGATGGTCGCCGGCAAGGAGATCGAGGCCACCGTGCAGCGTCTCGCGCAGATGGCGCGCGCCGCCGGCATCCACGTCATCATGGCCACGCAGCGGCCCTCGGTCGATGTCATCACCGGCACCATCAAGGCCAACTTCCCGACCCGCATCAGCTTCCAGGTGATCAGCAAGTTCGACAGCCGCACCATCCTCGGCGAGCAGGGCTCGGAGCAGTTGCTCGGCCAGGGCGACATGCTGTTCATGCAGGGCGGCGGGCGCATCACTCGCGTGCATGGCCCGTTCGTCGGCGACGCCGAGGTCGAGGACGTGGTGCGCCATCTCCGCCAGCAGGGCGAGCCGAGCTATCTCGACGACGTGACCTCGGTGTTCGACGACGAGAGCGCCAGCCCATCGAGTAGCAGTGGCAGCGGTTCCGGCAACGGTCTCGGCAGCGGCGGCTTCGATGGCGAGACCGGACTGTTCGACCAGGCGGTGGCGCTGGTGGCGCGTGAGGGCAAGGCGTCCACCTCGTTCATCCAGCGGCATCTCTCGATCGGCTACAACCGTGCGGCCAAGCTGATCGAGCAGATGGAAAAGGAGGGCATCGTCGGGCCCGCCAACCATGTCGGCAAACGCGAGGTGCTGGTCCGGCGCGAGCGCGACGCCGAGGATTGACGATCCGGCCCAGTCTATCATGTCCTATCTCGCGCTCGTGTTCGAACCGCTCCGCGATTTGACGCTTAGATTATGCTTCCACCGTGGGGTGACAGCATGGCCGATTATCAGAACAGGGGATTGCGGGGACGCCGCGTCTAGGCACGGATGCGCTAACCGTCGCGCGTGGACTGGGGTGGTTCAGCATCGGTCTGGGGCTGCTCGAACTGCTCGCCCCCCGTTTCCTCGCCAACCGGCTCGGGCTTGGAAGCCGCAACAGGCTGGTGACGGGTTACGGACTGCGGGAGATCGCAACCGGGATCGGCATTCTTGCAGTGCAGGACCCGACCCCATGGATATGGAGCCGGGTCGCCGGTGACAGTCTGGACCTCGTGACGCTGGCGGTACCCTTGGCCGACCCTGTGGCGCGTAAAGGCGGCGCCGTCATCGGCTTTATCGCCGTGCTCGGCGTTACCGTCCTGGACGTGCTCTGCGCTCGAACACTGTCCGCGCGCTGAGGCAGGACCTTCAGCCCGCATTCACGGTAATCGGATAGT
>CAXSEE010000271.1:0-4970 GCA_964235615.1 uncultured Acetobacteraceae bacterium
CGCATCCTGGGTAAGGGCGAGCGCGAGGTGTCCATGATGGAGACCGCGATCGACCCGCTGCGCTTCAGCCCGGACGCGACCGTCTCGGCGCCGATCGGCGGCACGATCACGCAGCGCCAGGTGGGCGTCGGGCAGAATATCGCCACCCAGGCCGGCAACGGCACGACCCCCATCTTTACAATCGGCGACACGTCCCGCGTGTGGCTGGTCGCCAACGCGCGGGAGGTGGACGCGCCGTTGATCCATATCGGCGACAAGGTCGAGGTCCGCGTGCTCGCGTTTCCCGACAAGACGTTCAACGCCCAGATCACCTACGTCGCCGCCAGCATCGACCCGGTGACGCACCGGCTGCCGATCCATGCCGAAGTCGGCAATCCCGAGGGTCTGCTGAAGCCCGAGATGTTCGCCACCTTCCGCATCATCACCGGGCAGGCGACGGAGTCCGCCGGCGTGCCGGAGCAGGCCATCGTGTTCGATCCGGACGGCGCGCATGTCTGGGTGGCCGGGGCGGACAAGACGCTGGTGATCCGCCCGGTGAAGCTTGGCCGCAACAATGGCGGCCTGGTGGAGGTGCTGGACGGCCTCAAGCCCGGCGACAACGTCGTGGTCAGCGGCGCCGTGTTCATCGACCGCGCGGCCGAGGCGGGCTGAGCCATGAACGCCCTGGTCACCTTCGCGCTCAAGCAGCGCGTGCTGATGGCCATCATGCTGCTGCTGGTGTTCGCCGGCGGCGTGGTGAGCTTCATCGAACTCAACATCGAGGCCTACCCAGACCCGGTGCCGCCGCTGGTGGACATCGTGACGCAGAACACCGGGCAGTCGGCCGAGGAGATCGAGCGCAACATCACCATCCCGATCGAGATCCAGATGGCGGGCATTCCGCACGTCGCCGCCATCCGCACGATCTCGCTGTTCGGCCTGTCCGACACCAAGGTGCAGTTCACCTACGATTTCACTTACGAGGAGGCGGAGCAGCGGGTCATCAACCGGCTCTCCCAATTGTCGCCGCTGCCCAACGGCGCGCAGCCGCAGATCTCCCCGGAGAGCCCGGTCGGCGAGATCATGCGCTACCGCGTGGTCGGGCCGCCCGGCTATTCGGTGACCGACCTCAAGACGATCGAGGACTGGATGCTGGAGCGCCGCTTCAAGGCGGTGCCGGGCGTCGCCGACGTCAACGGTTGGGGCGGCAAGACCAAGACCTTTGCCGTGTCGATCGACCAGGCCAAGCTGGTGCAGTACGGGCTGACCATCCCGCAGGTGCTGACGGCGCTGAACAACGCCAACGTCAACGTGGGTGGCCAGACGGTGGACTTCTCGGCGCAATCGGCCGTGGTCCGCAGCATCGGCCTGATCCAGTCGCTGGACGACATCCGCAACACCATGCTCGCCTCCAACAACGGCTCGCCGGTGCTGGTTTCGGACGTGGCGACGGTGTCGACCGACAACCAGCCGCGGCTGGGCATCGCCGGGCAGGACGACAGTGACGACATCGTGCAGGGCATCGTGCTGATGCGGCGCGGCGGGGAAAGCACGCCCACGATCCAGCGCGTCGAGGCGGAGATCGAGAAGATCAACACGACCGGCATCCTGCCGCCCGGCGTGCGCATCATCCCGATCTACGACCGGTCGGACCTGATCCGCGTCACCACGCACACGGTGCTGCACAACATGCTGGAAGGCATCGTGCTGATCTTCGTGCTGCAGCTGCTGTTCCTGGGAGACCTGCGCAGCGCCATCATCGTGGCGGCGACCATCCCGTTCGCGCTCGCCTTCGCCATCGGGCTGCTGCTGATGCGCGGCGAGTCGGCCAACCTGCTCTCGGTGGGTGCGATCGATTTCGGGCTGATCGTCGACGCCAGCGTCATCATGATGGAGAACATCTTCCGCCGCCTGTCGCAACCGCCGGCTGAGCGGTTCCGCCGCTCGCCGCAGCTGGACCGTTCGCGCTCCAGCGGCGAGCTGCGCGGCAAGTTCGCGGTGATCGCGCACGCCGCGATCGAGGTCAGCCAAGGCATCCTGTTCTCGGCCGCGATCATCATCGCCGCCTTTTTGCCGCTGTTCACCATGTCGGGGATCGAGGGCCATATCTTCGGGCCGATGGCCAAGACCTACGCCTACGCGATCGCCGGCGGGCTGATCGCGACCTTCACCGTGACACCGGCGCTCTCCGCCCTGCTGCTGCCCGCGCAGGTGAAGGAGACGGAAACCTTCCTGGTGCGCGGACTGCACTTCATATACGAGCCGTTCGTCCGCTTCGCGCTGACCAACCGCATCCTGACGCTCGGGGTGCTGTTGCTGATGCTGGCCTTCGGCGGCGTCGCCGTCAGCACGCTGGGGCTGGAGTTCCTGCCCAAGCTCGAGGAAGGCAACCTCTGGATCCGGGCGACCATGCCGACCTCGATCTCGCTGGAGGCGGGGAGCCCGTACGTGGACCGCATGCGCCGCATCCTGAAGAGCTACCCCGAGGTGATCACCGTGATCTCCCAGCACGGTCGGCCGGATGACGGTACCGACGCGACCGGGTTCTTCAACGCGGAGTTCTTCGTCCCGCTCAAGCCGTTCGACACCTGGCCGGCCGGCGTGGACAAGGAGAAGCTGACGGCCGACATGACCGCTAAGCTGCAGGACCAGTTTCCCGGCGTCGATTTCAACTTCTCCCAGTATATCGAGGACAACGTCGAGGAAGCGGCGTCCGGCGTGAAGGGCGAGAACTCGGTCAAGCTCTACGGCGGCGACCTCGACGTGCTCGAACGCACGGCCAACAAGATGAAGGACGTGATGGCCGGCATACCCGGGATCGCCGACCTGGCCGTGCTCAGCTCCCTCGGGCAACCGACCGTGCGCATCGACATCGACCGCGCGCGCGCCGCGCGCTACGGCCTGGCGCCGGGTGACGTGAATAATACGGTGCAGGCCGCAATCGGCGGGCAGGCGGCGGGCAATCTGTACGAGGTGGGCAGCGACCGGAACTTCCCGATCATGGTCCGGCTGTCGGCCCAGTACCGGCAGAACCTGGACGAAATCCGGCGCATCCCGATCGGCGCCACCAACCCAAACGGCGGCGTGGTGCAGATCCCGCTCAGCGACGTGGCGAGCATCAAGCTGACGTCCGGCGCCTCCTTCATCTACCGTGAGCAGCAGGAGCGCTACATCCCCATCAAGTTCAGCGTGCGCGGGCGTGACCTCGGCACCACGGTGCTGGAGGCGCAGCAGAGGATCGCGGACCAGGTCCGCCTGCCCGGCGGCTACCACACCGAATGGGTTGGCGAGTTCGGCAACCTGCAGGATGCGTTGAACCGGCTGGAAGTCGTGGTCCCGCTCAGCATCGCGGTGATCTGCTTCCTGCTCTACATCAATTTCGGCTCGCTGGTGGACATGCTGCTGGCGGCGAGCGTGATCCCGATGGCGCTGATCGGCGGCGTGGTGGCCCTGTTCGTGACGGGCACGCCGTTCAGCGTCTCCGCGGCGATCGGCTTCGTGGCGCTGTTCGGCATCTCGGCGATGGATGGCATTCTGGTCGTCACCTACTACAACCGCATGATCGCGGTCGGCATGGAACGGTCGGAGGCGATCGTCCGGACCTGCCTGGTGCAGATGCGCCCCGTGGTGATGACGTGCGTTGTGGCGGCGGTCGGCCTGCTTCCCGCGGCGGTGTCCAACGGCATCGGCTCCCAGGTGCAGAAGCCGCTCGCCTTGGTCGTGGTCGGCGGCATCCTGCTGGCCCCCGTGCTGATCCTGTCCGCCTTGCCCGTGATGATGGACCTGTTTTCCCGGCGCCGGCCGGAACCAAGCGACGACGCGGTGGGAGCGCCGGCAGAATGAGGCATCTCCTTATCGTGCTCAGCGGGTTACTGGCCGGTTGCGCCGTCGGCCCCGACTACAAGCGGCCGGCCACCCCGGCAGTCGACCGCTACACGCCGGAGAAGCTGCCGGTGCAACTGATTGCCGACCGCACGCCGGCCAACCCAACGCAGAACCTGGTGCCGGGGATGGACATCCCCGGCGAGTGGTGGACGCTGTTCCGCAGCAAGCCGTTGCAGGACCTGATCACCCGGGCGCTGCGCAACAACCCGGACCTGGCCGCGGCGCAGGCGGCGCTGAAGCAGGCGCGGGAAAGCATCTACGCGCAGGAGGGCAGCTACCTCCCGTCCCTCAGCGGCAATTTCACGCCGAGCCGCAACAAGACCGCGACCGGCAGCTTGTCGCCCGCCACGGCGTCGGGCAACCCGTACTACTCGCTCTACACGGCGCAGTTGAACGTCACCTACAACCCGGACGTGTTCGGCTTGAACCGGCGCCAGGTGGAGTCGCTGGTGGCGCTGTCCGACGTGCAGCGCTACCAGCTGGAGGCAACCTACCTCACCCTCACCTCCAACCTCGTCGCCGCCGCGATCAACGAGGCGTCGTTGCGGGGCCAGATCAAGGCTACCGAGCAAATCATCGATCTCGAGCGTGGGTCGCTGGTGATCTTCCGCAAGCAGCTGGCTGCCGGCGCCATCGCCGGGGTGGACGTGCTGTCGCAGGAAGCGGCGTTGGCCCAGGCGGAGGCTGCCCTGCCGCCGTTGCAGCGCCAACTGGCCGTGCAACGGGACCAGCTCACCGCGCTCACGGGTGCGCTGCCGAGCGACGCGGCGCCAGAGACGTTCACGCTGGACGCGCTTCACCTGCCGGAGGACCTGCCGGTCAGCCTGCCGTCCACGCTGGTCGAGCAGCGCCCGGACATCAAGCAGGCGGAGCAGAACCTGCATTCGATGAGCGCGCTGATCGGCGTCGCCGTCGCGAACCGCCTGCCGCTGCTCAGCCTCAGCGCGCTCGGCGGCAGCCAGGCGATCCATTTCGACCAGCTGTTCACGCCGGGCAACGGCTTCTGGTCGATCGCCGCCAGCGTGACCCAGCCGATCTTCGACGGCGGCATCCTGCTGCACCGCGAGCGGGGTGCGCGTGCGGCGTACGAACAGGCGGAGGCGCAA
>CAXSEE010000272.1:0-4902 GCA_964235615.1 uncultured Acetobacteraceae bacterium
CGGCATTGACGAGACCATCGAGCGCCGCTGGGGTGCGAGGATCAAGGCGCGCGGCATCTACCGCGATCCCGTGCGCTCCAGCCACGGCCACTTCGTCAAGGCATACGGCCTGCGCTGGATCAGCTTGATGCTGCTTGCCCCCGCGCCGTTTGCACGAAGGGTCTGGGCGCTGCCGTTCCTGACCGACCGTGCGCGGCTACTGCTGCTTCGCCATCGGGATGCTCGCAGCCGCGCGGCCTCGTCCAGCCCAGGCGTGCCGCCTGATATGCCAAACCCAGCGCAAGCTTGCCGCTGTACGCCGCCAACTCCGGATCACACAGACTTTTCCAACCTCAGCGCCGGACCAGGACATGGCAACAATCCCAACCGCGCTTCTCAACAGCCTCACCGAAGCCGCTTGCTACCCAGGCTGATATGGCCAAAGTCAAGCTTAGAGACTGTTTGAGAATGCGCTGTGCCGGCGATCCGGCGTGCCCAGCGGCACTTCCTGTGCTCACGGCCAGACGGCCGCGCTACTCCGGTTCTCGATGGACGCGCCGGGCGTGCAGCGCAAGTGCTGCATTCTCGCTCGGCACATCCATTCTCGAACAGTCTCTCAGGCACCCGCGACGCGCAGCAGATCCTCGAACGCCACCACCAGGTGATACAGCGTGCTGGCCGGCACCACCTCGGCGCTGGCCTCGCCCTTGGCATCGAACTGGTCGATCCATAGCCCCGGAACGCGGGTTCCCAGATAGCTGTCGAGCAGCATGCCGGTGATGCGGGCGGCATCGTCATGGGCGCCGTTGGCCAGATGCGCCTTGATCAGCTCGGTCTGCGGCCAGGTCCGCCGCGACAGGCGCAACTGCGTGCCGGACTTCGCGCATTCGTCGATGGCAAAGCCGCTGGCGCCGATCCCGTGACGCAGGCCGAAAGCGTAGAGGGCGTTGGCCTGCGCGCGATGGTCCCGGCCGCCGGCATCGGCCAGACGATGCAGCAGCCACGACCATTCGAAATGATGCCCCGGCTCGACCGAGGCACCGCTCTGTCCCGCGGCCAGGATCAGGTCGCGGGTGAAATACTCGCCCAATGTTCCCGCCTCGTGATCGAAGAACCTGCTCTCGAACAGGGCGGCGATGCGGTTGGCGCGATCCAGCCAGTGCGGCTGGCCGGTGACGTCGTGCAGCGCCAGCATCGCTTCCATCAGATGCATGTGCGGGTTGGAACGGCGCGGCAGGGACGGCGGCAGGCCTTCCATGAAACCGCCGGCCTTGGCATCGGCGAGGCTGTCGTCGAGGAAGGCGACGGTGCGCTCGGCGAGCACGCGCGCCCGCTCGAACCCGACGCGCGCGGCCGCGGCGAGGCCGAACAGCATGAACGCCTGGTCGTAGGTGTCGCGCAGCAGGTCGAGCGGCTGGCCATCCGGGGTCAGCGCGTGGATCCAGCCCGGCTTGCCGTCCGGACCCCAGCAGCGTGCCTCGATCGTGGCAAGCCCGCGCGCCAGCGGCTCGCGTGCCGCCTCATGACCGGCCGCGAGCGCCTGGGAAAAGGCGAACATCTGCCGGCCCTGGACGCGAATGCGACGGCGGGCGGCGAGATCCGGCCGGCCGGCGAAATCGAGCTGCTCGAAGAACAGGCCATCGCGGTCCATTCCCCGGTCGATCCAGAGCGGCCAGGCAGCGTCGTTCAGCCAGTGCCTGACCCGCAGGGCCATGTCGTGCAGCGCCGTCATTGGCTGGCTCGCCCTTCATCCTCAGATTGTCACTATCGTTGTACTGGCTGGCGGCGGCTTGTCGAGACCGCTGGCGTCATATCGCGGCCGACGGTCGCGCACCATGCTCTCGAACGCATCCAGGATCCGCTCGACGTAGGCGTTCTTCGCCGGTCTCGCCCTGGCCAGCGCCCTCGGCCGCCTGCAGAACACCCGTGATGCTCCCGGAAGATCGATGAGCCGCCCGGCTTCCCGGCCGTGATGCCGCGCCTGAAAAGAACCTGACGCTTCTAGTGGATCTTGATCGCGCTACCGTGCTTGATGGCCGCCCTTGATTAGTTGATGTAGAAAGAGAACATTCCGAGACCATGGACCTCATCAACAAGCTCGAAATCCTGGCCGATGCGGCGAAGTACGACGCGTCGTGCGCCTCTTCCGGAACGGAGCAGCGTTCGTCGGCTGGCAAGAAGGACGGGATTGGTTCCACCGAGGGAATGGGCATCTGCCACGCCTACGCACCCGACGGGCGATGCATCAGCCTGCTGAAGATACTGTTGACCAATTTCTGCATCTACGAGTGCGCCTACTGCATCAACAGGCACTCATCGAACGTGAAGCGGGCGCGGTTCACGGTCGATGAGATCGTGAAGCTGACCCTCGGGTTCTACAAGCGAAACTGCATCGAGGGCTTGTTCCTGAGTTCGGGCATCATCCGCTCGCCGGACTACACCATGGAGCAGGTCATCGGAGTCGCGCGGACCCTGCGCGAGGAACACGGGTTCCGCGGCTATATCCACCTCAAGACCATCCCCGACGCCGATCCGCTGCTGCTCGCGGAGGCCGGGCGCTGGGCGGACCGGTTGTCGATCAATGTCGAGCTGCCCACCGAACAGGCGCTGACCGCCTACGCCCCGGAAAAGGACATGGGCGGCATCCGGCGCTCAATGGGCCGCATCCGGCTCGGCATCGACGCCGCCCGCGAGAAGACCAGGCCGGGGCGCGCGCGGCCGGCCAAATTCGCACCCGCCGGGCAATCGACGCAGATGATCATCGGCGCCGACGCCAGTTCGGACCGCACCATCCTGCGCGCCAGCACCAACCTGTATGGCGCCTATGGGTTACGCCGGGTCTATTACTCGGCCTTCTCGCCGATCCCGGACGCCTCCTCGGTTCTGCCGATGCAGCCGGCGCCGCTGCTGCGCGAGCATCGCCTGTATCAGGCGGACTGGCTGCTGCGCTTCTATGGTTTCGGGGTCGAGGAGCTGGCGACCGATGCGGCCGGCAACATGGAGCTGAGCCGCGACCCCAAGCTGTCCTGGGCGCTCGAACATCGCGAGATGTTCCCGGTCGACATCAATTCGGCCGATCGCGAGGCGCTGCTGCGTGTTCCGGGTCTCGGGGTGAAGTCGGTCGACCGCATTCTCACCGCCCGCCGCCACCGGCGCCTGCGCATGGACGACCTTGCCCGGCTGCGCCTCTCGCTGGCGGCGATCGCGCCGTTCATCATCGCCGCCGACCACCTGCCGCGCAACGAACTCGACAGCGCGCGGCTGGCAGCGCGCCTGGCCAGGAAACCGGAGCAGCTCGCGCTGCTTTGAGACTTCATGAAGTCTGTCACGCTGGCCCATCAGGTTGATTTCG
Source organism: uncultured Acetobacteraceae bacterium (assembly GCA_964235615.1). GTDB lineage: Bacteria > Pseudomonadota > Alphaproteobacteria > Acetobacterales > Acetobacteraceae > Lichenicoccus. Next base: position 3,332 of record CAXSEE010000272.1, read on the forward strand.
AGGGCTGGCGGAACGCGGCCCGGGCGCTCGCCACCAGCGACACGCCGCCGGACGCGGTGATCTGGTCGGTCGGCGCGCCGGACGATCTGTTCGCCACTGCGGCTCCCGATCCGGCACCGGCCGCCCCCGCGCCCGCAGTGCCGATACCGGCCTTCTCGGTGCCGCGGCCGCTGGTCGAGCTGGCGCAGACGGTGATCCAGGCGCGCGAGCCGGAGCGGTTCGCCTTGCTCTACGGCCTGATCTGGCGGGTGCGTCAGGGCGAGCGCGGGCTGATCCAGGATGTCGCCGATCCGCAGATGAACCGCGCGCACCGTCTGGCCCAGGCAGTGCGGCGCGATACCCACAAGATGCGCGCCTTCCTGCGTTTCCGCGCCGTCGAGATCGAGGACGGGACACGCTACGTCGGCTGGTTCGAGCCGGACCATTACATCGTCGAGGCCAACGCCGATTTTTTCGTCCGGCGCTTCTCGACCATGGTCTTCTCGATCCTGACCCCCTACCGGAGCCTGCACTGGACCGGCGAGGCAACCGAGTTCGGTCCGGGTGCGGACCCTTCCGAGGTCCCCGACGACGATGCGCTGGAGCGCTACTGGCGCGCCTACTTCAGCGCGATCTTCAATCCCGCACGGCTGAAGGTCTCCGCCATGACCTCGGAAATGCCACGAAAATACTGGCGCAACCTACCCGAGGCTGCCGCGATTCCTGAACTTGTACGGGGTGCCGCCGAACGTACCCGGACCATGCTGGAGCAGCCCATGCCTCGAACCGCCCCGATACCCAAACCCGCTTCCCAAGGTTTGGCGCCGCAAGCCGCTCTGGTCCTCGATGAGGCCTTGCCTGAAGCGTCGTCGATCCAGGCCCTGGCCCGCGAGGCGGCCGGTTGCCGTCGTTGTCCGCTCTGGGAGCCGGCGACACAAACCGTGTTCGGCGAAGGCCCGCAGGACGCGCGCATGATGATGGTCGGCGAGCAGCCGGGCGACCAGGAGGATCTGGCCGGCCGTCCGTTCGTGGGGCCGGCGGGCCAGTTGCTCGACCGCGCGATCCTGGAGGCCGGCATCGACCGCCGGACCGTCTACGTGACCAACGCGGTCAAGCATTTCAAATTCGAGGCGCGCGGCAGGCGGCGCATCCACCAGAAGCCGGACCAGACCGAGATCGTCGCCTGCAATGCCTGGCTCGCGGAGGAACGCCGGATCGTGGCACCCGCGCTGGTGCTGATGCTGGGGGTAACGGCGGCCCGCGCGGTGCTGGGCCGTGCGGTGACCATCTCGCGCGAGCGCGGCAGGCCGGTCGCCCTGCCAGGCAGTCCTGCCGGAAGCAACCAGCAGGGCATGATCACGGTGCATCCGTCCTACCTGCTCCGGTTGCCGGACGAGGACATGAAGCAGCGCGAATATGCCGCGTTCGTGGCTGACCTGAAGCAGGCGCGCGCCATGCTGGAGGACTGACGCGGCTCTTCTCGCGCAAGGTCGGCTGTCACAGGCGGTCGGATCGAGCGCCAGCATCATAAGCTGAGTACGCGAACAGGCTCTCAACACCCAGAGTGCGGTGTAGTCGCCGTCGGCCATGAC
>CAXSEE010000273.1:0-4799 GCA_964235615.1 uncultured Acetobacteraceae bacterium
CGACTATGAGTGGGAGCTGATGCCGCTCGGCATCGAGCAGGGGGTCGGGGCGGTGGTCTGGAGCCCGCTTGGCTGGGGCCGGCTGACCGGCAAGATACGCCGCGGCCAGGCCCTGCCCGCCGGCTCGCGCCTGCATGTGACCGCGGACATGGGGCCGCCGGTATCCGACGAGCATGTCTTCAAGGTGGTGGACGCGATCGACAAGATCGCCGAGGAGACCGGCAAGAGCGTGCCGCAGATCGCCCTGAACTGGCTGCTGCAGCGGCCCACCGTGGCGAACGTCATCGTCGGCGCGCGCAACGAGGAACAACTGCGGCAGAACCTCGGCGCCATCGGCTGGAACCTGACGCCCGGGCAGGTCGCCGCACTGGATGCGGCGAGCGCGGTCACCCTGCCCTATCCGTATTGGCACCAGGCCGGATTTGCCGAGCGTAATCCGCCCCCGGTGTAGGAGTCAGGCGCTGATGTTGAGCAGCCCTGCGGACGCGGGGCTGCCGGCTCCCTGGCTCGTGGTGCCACCCAGCGCGGTTCCGGCCGCACCGCCTTGCGCCGTCACGGTGGAGACGGAAAGCACCGAGCCGGTCGGGCCGGTTACCGTCGTGGTGGTCGCGCCGTTGGGGTCGGTGACAGTGGAGGTGGTGTCGCCGCCTTTGCTTGCGGCAGGCTTGGTGTCCGCGGACGACGCGGCGCTGCTGCCAAATCCCGAAATCCCGCTCATGATGTTCCACCTATCTGCGGATCCGATCCTGCACCCTCAATGATGAAGACAATGTTAATGCCCGTTTCATGTGCTGTCGCACCGTTCGGGAAGAAACAACGACAGTCCGAAAAACGAGACAGGGTCCGGAGTTCATGCCGGACATTCGGCAGTTTCGGAGCCGGCCTGTTGGCGTTGTCCTGGACGATGGTCGAACCGCGCTATGCTGAGGTATTGGCTGTATCCGAAGTCGGCAAGAGCCAGCGCTTCACCGTTGCACTCGGCCACGATACAGTCGATGTGATCCAGCACGTCCTTGCCAAGGGTCTTGATCAAGGGGATTTCCATCTCTTCTATATCGATCTTGACCAAATCAATATGGCCATGTCGTTGCAGGATGCGCCGCAGTTCGTTGTCGCCACGGCGACAAGGCACCTCGATCTGACTGGTGCCGGTTTGACCGATACCGCCGTAGCGACCGGTCGGCTCGATGCCGAAGCAGACCGCGCCGTCCTCCACACCCACCGCGCACTCGTTGAACTCGCTGCGCTCGGCAAACGGCGCAAGATTCTTTTGGGCTCTCAAGATATTTTCCGGGACGGGCTCGTAACAATGAACGCGCACACTGGAATTTCTGGTCAGGAAATACGCTGATGCGATCCCGATGTTGGCTCCGAAATCGATGACGACCTTCATGCGTTCGGCCGACTGTTCCCGAAGATGATAGTCCTCGCGGAAGAAGATCTCGTGCACGGTGATAAGATCGTCACGCGAATACAAGTCCAGCAAGAGCGGGCCGATCGGAGTCCGAAGCTTCAACCGGACCGGATAAGCGCCTCGTCGCATGTAGTAACGCTGGATCACGCTAAGCGGATCTACCGCGTGTCGCAGCAGGCCCAGGAAACCGCGCCAATTATGCCAGGATACAAACCGTCGCATCGGGTCTCCCGTCAATGACAATTCTGCTTAGCTGAACACATCAAACCTGAAACTTGCAGTCCTGACAAGGTTTCAGATTGGCAACTAGCCGTCGCGGCTCTGGCCAGAACGAACGAAATCTCGGATTCGATACATAAGCGACATAGCCGGAACATCATGCGGTTTTTGAGATGATCTCGGGTATCTGCCGGAGCAATCTCAGTCCGCCGGTATTGTCCGACACGGCTTGTAGACGAAGTCGAGACCGAGCGCCTCGTGCAGATGATAGTGGAAACAGGTGCCGAAGCCCGGCCGCGCCGAGAGCGACATGCACAGCCGGGTGTCGCGGTCGATCGAAAGCTTGCTCACCGGGCTTCCGCCTGCAGGGCGCGCACGCCGATGTCACGCCGCCAGACCCCATCTGGCCAGTCGATGCGGGCGATCGCGGCATAGGCTGCATCCCGCGCGTCGATCAGCCTCGGTGCCACGGCGCACACGGTCAGCACGCGGCCACCGGCACCGCGCAGGATGCCGGCTTCGTCCAGCCGGGTCGCGGCCTGGAACACGCTGACACCGGCGATCTGCCCGGCTTGGTCGAGGCCGGTGATGGCACCTCCCGTATGCGACGTGCCGGGATAGCCGCGGCTGGCCAGCACTATGGCGATCGAGGCGTCGTCGGAAAATTCCAGCCGGCATTCGGCCAGACGCCCCTGGCACATCGCCAGCAGCGCCGCCAGCAGGTCCGATCGCAGCCGCGGCAGCAATGCCTGCGCCTCCGGGTCGCCGAAGCGGACGTTGTATTCGATCAGCTTCGGCCCCTGCGCGGTGCGCATCAGACCGGCGAAGATCACCCCGCGGAACGGGGTGCGGCGGCGGACCAGCTCGGCCAGGGCCGGGCGCACCAACAGGTCGAGCGCGTGTTCCTGGGCCGTGCGATCGAAGCCGGGCGGCGGCGAGACGGCACCCATGCCGCCGGTATTGGCGCCGGTGTCGCCCTCGCCGATGCGCTTGTGGTCCTGGGCCGCGCCGATCAGCACGGCGTCGGCCCCGTCGCAAAAGGCGAACAGCGACACCTCCTCGCCTTCGAGGCATTCCTCGATGACCAGCGACGCGCCCGGCGTGCCCATCATCGCGTCGATGGCCGCGTCAGCCTCGGCCAGCGTGGCGGCGACCACGACGCCCTTGCCGGCGGCGAGCCCGTCCGCCTTGACCACGATCGGCACGCCACGACGTTGCACGAAGGCGCGGGCGGCGGCGGCGTCGGTGAAATGCTCCCAGCGCGCCGTGGGAATGGTGACGGCGTCGCAGATCTCCTTGGTGAAGCTCTTGCTGCCTTCGAGCCGGGCGGCGGCGGCGGTCGGGCCGGCGCAGGCGATCCCGGCCTCGGCGCAGGCGTCGGCGAGACCCGCGACCAGGGGCGCTTCCGGTCCGGGCAGCACCAGGTCGATGCGCTCGCTGCGGGCGTAGGCGACCAGGGTCGGCACGTCGTCCACGGCGATCGAGACGTTATGCCCGAAAGCGGCCGTGCCGGGATTGCCCGGGGCGATGAACAAGGCCGACAGCAGCGGCGAGCGGGAGAGTGCCGCGGCCAGCGCATGTTCCCGGCCTCCGGAACCGATCAGCAGGACGCGCATCCGAAGCCTCGCTTTCTTCCCGGGCGGCTGTAGCAGCGGCGCCCCGCTCTCGACTACCCTGCCGGGCATGGATACGCCCAGCCCCTCCCTGATCAGTCCCGCCTCGAACCTGCCCGAGTTCTCGGTCTCGGAGATATCCGGGGCGATCAAGCGCCTGCTCGAAGGCTCGTTCGGACGCGTGCGTGTGCGCGGCGAGATCACCGACTTCAAGCGCTACCCGTCCGGGCATCTGTATTTCTCGCTCAAGGACGAGGGCGGCAAGCTCTCCGGCGTGTGCTTCAGGGGCAGCGTCTCGAAGCTCGGGCTGGTGCCGGAGAACGGACTGGAAGTGATCGCCACCGGCCGGATCTCGTCATACGGCGAGCGCTCGTCGTACCAGCTCATCGTCGAGCGGATGGAGTATGCCGGCGAGGGTGCGCTGCTGGCGCGTATCGAGCGGCTGCGGCTGCGGCTCGCCGACGAGGGGCTGTTCGGGCCGGAGCGCAAGCGGACCCTGCCGATGCTGCCGGACGTGATCGGCATCGTCACCTCGGGCCAGGGTGCTGTGCTGCACGACATACGCACCACCATCGCGCGCCGGTTCCCGCGCCGGCTGCTGCTCTGGTCGGTGCCGGTGCAGGGCGAGGGTGCCGCGGCGAAGATCGCGCTAGCGATCGCCGGTTTCGACGCGATCGACGGGAAGCGTGGCATCCCGCGTCCGGACGTGCTGATCGTGGCCCGTGGCGGCGGCAGCCTCGAGGACCTGATGGCCTTCAACGACGAGGCCGTGCTGCGCGCGGTTGCCGCCTGCCGCATCCCGCTGATCTCCGCCGTCGGCCACGAGACCGACACCACCCTGATCGACTTCGTGTCCGACCGCCGCGCGCCGACGCCGACCGCCGCCGCCGAGCTCGCGGTGCCGGTGCGCACCGAGCTGGTCGCCGACCTCGCGCACCGTTCGGCACGGCTGGCGAGTGCGCTGGCCCATATCACCCAGAACCGGCGGCTGCGGCTGAACCAGGCGGCGTCTGCGTTGCCCGACCTGCCGAACCTGCTCGACACGATGCGGCAACGGCTCGACGACCGCAGCCACCGGCTGTCCCTGGCGTTGCCCAACCTGCTCGCCATACGACGCAACGCGCTGATCGCCGCCGAGCGGCACATGCCGTCGCCGCACGCCCTGATCGCCGCGCGGCGCGGCCCCGTGACCCTGATGGCGGGACAGTTGCGGGCCGCCCTGCCCCGGCTGGTGTCGCTGCGCCGCACCGCGCTGATCACCGCGGAACGTCACCTGAACGTGCCGCGCGCGCTGATCGAGACGCAGCGCGGACGCATGACCCTGGCCGAAAGCCGGATGCAGGCGGCACTCAGGCGCGCCGTCGCCGCCAGCAACAGCCGGTTGGCGACGCGCGCGGTCTCCGTGGTCTCCCTTGCCGCCATGCTTCGCGAGCGACGAACCTATCTCGCGGGGCTCGCGGGACGGCTTGACGCCGGCAACCCGCTCGGCCTGCTGGCGCGCGGCTATGTGCTGGCGCGGGACATGGACGGCCGTCCGGTCACGCGGGCGGCCG
>CAXSEE010000274.1:0-4753 GCA_964235615.1 uncultured Acetobacteraceae bacterium
ACCGCTCACGCTAGCATCACTTGGCGCGGTCGTCATGCCGGTGTTCGGCAGGCCTACCGATCCGGGATTACGATACCATATGTATCGTAATCGCTTCACGAGCTGGAAAGCTTTGTCCGGTATAAGTGTCAGTCATGAAAACGAAACTTCCGCTTCCGTCCATGCAACTATTCACCATCGGCCTGACGGCCTGGACCGGCTTCATCTACGTGGTCATGTTCGCCCTGCGGTTCAGCCACCACATGCTGCATCACCAGGATCTGGAACTGGTCATCTTCGGTCCTGCCGTGATCCTGCTGGTCCTGTTTGCGGCCTACCAACTGCACATCCACCGCCGGCATTAGTCTCGCGTCGGCCAGGCAACCGCCTATCGCACTTGCAACGATCCGGTCGGCGAGGCGCACGTCCTCCAGCCCTCCGTGGGTCAATAACCGGTACAGCAGTCCCCCCATCAGCAGGTCGATGGTCATGCCGACATCGAGATCCGGTCGCAACTGCCCACTCCTGATGCCGGCTGCCAGGATCGTTTCCAGCTCGATCCGGCGCGGATGCAGATAGCCCTCCTCGAATGCCGCCATCGTCTCCGGATCGCTCTGCCCCTCGGCCAGGATGCCGGCGACGATCCGTCCGGCCTCGCTGCGCAGCATCCCGATCACCTGTTCCGCGACGATCCTGAGATCGGCGATCGCGTCGCCCGTGGCGGCCACCGACGCCTGCTTGCGGACAGCCTCGAGCAGACACTCGACCGCCAGCGCCCCCCGTGACGACCACCAGCGATAGATCGTGGTGCGACCCACGGCGGCAGCGGCGGCGACCCGCTCGACCGTGAAGCTGCCCAATCCATCCCGGGTCAGAACATCGTAGGCCGCATCGAGGACGGCAACACGGCAGGCCTCGCTGCGTGGCCGCCCGGCCCGACGCGCGCCACAACGGCGCCGGTCGTCAAGGGAAGGCAGGCAAAGTTCGTCATGCGAGGACATGCTGGACACTGGACCCGGATCGGTCGAAGGCCTAAGCCCTCGCCTCGCTTGGCTATGCGCTGGCCTTGGCACGTCCGCGACGGCGCGGCTCGCTGGCACTTTCGGTCTTGCGGCCCAGTCCGATTTCCTTGGCGAGGTCGCTCCGGCGTTCGGCATAGGATGGCGCCACCATCGGATAGTCGCGCGGCAGGCCCCAGCGCTCGCGATACTGGTCCGGGGTCATGTTGTAGGAGCTCTGCAGATGCCGCTTCAGCATCTTGAGTTTCTTGCCGTCCTCCAGGCAGACGATGTAGTCGGCGAAGACGCTTTTCTTGATCGGCACGGCAGGAACCGGCTTTTCCGGTGTGGCGATCTCGCTCACGCCACCCTTGAGACCGTTCAGGGCCTTGTAGACTTCCTGGATCAGGGCCGGGAGCGCAGCAGCCTCGACCGTGTTGTTGGACACATGGGCACTGACGATTTGTGCGGCGAGCTCCAGCGGCCCGACGGTGGTGTCTGTCATTGGAATAGACCTGTCATCCTTTCTTGCGGATATAGACGCAACTCGGCTTTTTCACAATGCAGTCGGGGTCGTTTCCCGAAAACGGGATATTTATTCTTCCGCTGTTGGGTGGCTGCTTGACAGCACTCCAACCCGGGATCAAACGCGGCGGCAGGGAGAGCCCGATGCCGCGTCTCAATATCGTCGTTCGTGGATTCGCGCCGGTCGCCGCCGCACCGGCACGGCCTCGGTTCCGGCCTGGGCTCACGTGAACAGACCCGGGGACGGCCATATCGGTCACTGCCATCCGGGCAGCTTCTGGTCCGGCGCCTCCTATATAGACTATGGCGACTCCTGGCCGTTCCATTGGATCCGGTCCTCCCGCGGCTATGTAACGGGCGCCGCCCGCGGCGACAGATCGAGCGCCGCCCGCGGCGACGGATCGAGCGCCGCCCGCGGCGACGTCTAGCGCCATGGACCAGCCCAGCCCGATTTCCCGCCGCCAGCGGGAGATCGCCTCCCTGATCCGGCAGAGCGGACGGGTGGCGGTGGACGAGCTCGCCGCCCGCTTCAACGTCACCGCACAGACGATCCGGCGCGACCTCACCGAGCTCAGCGACGCACGCATGATCACCCGCACGCATGGCGGCGCCGTGATCGCCTCCGGCGTCGAGAACCTCGCCTATGACGCGCGCAAGCTGGTCGCCCACGATGCCAAGCGGCGGATCGGGGAAGCGGCGGCCAAGCTGATCCCCGACCATTCCTCTGTGTTCATCAACCTCGGCACCACCACCGAGGAGGTCGGGCAGGCCATCGCCGGCCATTCCGGGCTGCTGGTGGTGACCAACAACATCAACGTCGCCAACGCGCTGTACCGGAACAGCTCGATCAACGTGATCATCGCCGGCGGCACCATACGGGCCAGCGACGGCGGTATCGTCGGACGCATGGCCGCAGACGTGATCCGCCAGTTCAAGGTCGACATCGCCGTCATCGGCACCTCGGCGATCGACGAGGACGGCACCCTGCTGGATTACGACCTGCGCGAGGTCCAGGTCTCGCGGGCGATCATCGAGAATGCGCATCGTGTGGTCCTGGTCACCGACAGCAGCAAGTTCAGCCGAAGGGCGCCGGTGCGCATCGGCCGCCTCGACGAGATCGACGTGCTGGTCACCGACCGGCTGCCCTCGCCCGCCATCGCCGAGATCTGCGCCAGCCTGAAGATCGAGGTGATCGAGACCGGTGATCAAGACGAACCTTCATCCACCGGGGAATGATCGTTCAAGCGCTCGGTTTTTGCGTTTTCCTGTTCGTTTTGAGCTTGCGTGTTCGTTTTGTTTGAGGGCATCATCCGCGACGGGCAAATGCGCAGCTAGAACGCACGCACGCGGGGAGCAGGTTCTTGGATCAATCCGTCACGGTGCCGCCCTCCGCGGAGGTGCCGATCGAGAGCCCGGTGTACGATCTCGCCATCATCGGTGGCGGCATCAACGGCTGCGGCATCGCCCGCGACGCCGCCGGACGTGGCTGGCGGGTTTTCCTCTGCGAACAGAATGATCTCGGTTCCGGAACCTCCAGCGCCTCGACCAAGCTGGTCCACGGCGGACTGCGCTATCTCGAACATTACGAATTCCGCCTGGTCCGTGAGGCGCTGCTGGAACGCGAGGTGCTGTGGGGTATCGCGCCGCACATCATCTGGCCGCTTCGTTTCGTATTGCCCTATCATCGCGCGTTGCGTTCGAAATGGCTGCTGCGGCTTGGTCTTTTTCTCTACGACAATATCGGTGGGCGCAAGCGACTGCCGGCGACACGTGTCGTCGATCTCGACCTTGACCCGACCGGACAGCCGCTGAAGCCGGAATTCAAGCGCGGCTTCGAATATTCCGATTGCTGGGTCGAGGACTCCCGCCTCGTCGTGCTTAACGCCCGTGCGGCAGCGGACCTCGGCGCCACCATCGAGCCGCGCACGCGCTGCGTATCTGCCTCGCGGCAGGACGGCCTCTGGCATGTCGTGCTGCGCAACGAGGCCAGCCTGGCGGAGCACAGGATCACCGCCCGCGCCCTGGTCAACGCCGCCGGTCCGTGGGTCGGGGATGTGGCGCAGACGGTGGTGCGAGACAATAACCGTGCTCCCGTGCGCCTCGTGCAGGGCAGCCACATCGTGGTCCCCCGCCTGTATGACCATGACGGCTGCTACATCTTCCAGAATGCGGACAAGCGCATCTTCTTCGTCATTCCGTACGAGCAGGACTTCACCCTGATCGGCACCACCGACCGCGACTATGAGGGCGATCCGGGATCGGTTCATGCCAGCACGGAGGAGATCGCCTATCTGTGCGCCTCGGCCTCGGAATATCTGCGCCAGCCGGTAACCCCGGACATGGTCGTCTGGACCTATTCCGGCGTGCGTCCGCTGTTCGACGAAGCCGGCGACGGCGCCGCCCAGGCCGCCACCCGCGACTATGTGCTGAAGCTGGACGCGCTGGACGGCACGGCGCCGTTGCTTTCGGTGTTCGGCGGCAAGATCACGACCTATCGCCGCCTCGCGGAGTCCGCACTCGCCAAGCTGGCGCCGCATCTCGCCAAGCCGGAAGGGTTCCCGCAGGGCTGGACTGGACGGGTCTCGTTGCCAGGCGGGGATTTCTCGATCGACGGCTTCGAGGCGCTGCTGTCGGCTACCCGCCAGCGCTACCCGTTCCTCACGGACAAGCACGCACGCCGCCTGCTGCGCGCCTACGGCACCAGGACGAGGGAGATACTGCAACAGGCTCGAAGCATGGCCGACCTCGGCACGCTGTACGGCGCCGACTTCACCGAAGCGGAATTGCGCTATCTGGTGCGCGCCGAATGGGTGGGCAAAGCTGCAGACGCCGTCTGGAGACGCAGCAAGCTCGGTTTGAGGCTTACGAAGGAAGCGATCGAGACCATCGATGAAGCTTTGCTGAGGATGAACGCTGCACCGGCGATAGTGCCGGACATCATAATCGAAGTTGTCGAGCCGTATTAGGATGTGTGCCGAACTTGCAGGTGTTCGATAACGTAACTGCTCGCGCGCAAACCGTGCTAAGACCTTCAATAATAAACAAAAATGAGGCTGAGATGTCCAAGCAGTTCGTTCCTGGCCAGGAAGAAGATAGCCCTGCCATCGGGTCTGAGCCGGCGCCACTTATTGACCTCGGCCACGGCCTTGGCCGTGGCCGGATATCTGGCACGCCCGCGTCCGGCGCAGGCGAAGGACTATAAGTTCGCGGTCGCCCTCGGCTGGACCACCTACGAGTCCGGCCGCCATCTG
>CAXSEE010000275.1:0-4701 GCA_964235615.1 uncultured Acetobacteraceae bacterium
AAAGGCCTCGGCCTTTGGAAACCAATCCATAGATATGATTGGATTCTCAAGGCTCCGCCTTGAGCGGGTCCAGGGCAGCGCCCTGGCCTTCGAGAGGTCATTCTCAAGACAGCTTGGCGTTACACCTCCAAAGCACCCAATTGGGAACTCCGGCGCGTAGGGCCTCCGCAAGCGCCGGCAGCAGCAGCGCCGAGCCCGGCTCGGGCCAACGATAGCCGGCATCGGCGCACGGCGTGTCCCAGTCCTCGTAGAAGGCCCGGAAATCGTCCTGATCCGATCGGGCCCGATACGGCCTTCGCTTGCAGAGCCAGCATGGCGGCATCCAGGACCTCGCCAATCCGATGGAGCTGGCGCGATCCTGAGATATCATCCAGGTCCGAAACAACTCTTCGCTGGATCAGGAGTTCAATCGGCTTAATCCCTTGCTGTGAAGGAAGCCGCAGCTGGAACCGAATCCGCGCCGGAACGCGCCAAGCAAGACATTCCCGCCGGCAGCACTGCCGCGTGCCCGGGTTCCGGCGGCCGAGGCGCCCGGACCCGAGAAGCTGCTCGGGCTGGCGGTCGGCGTCGTCATCGTGGTCGGGCTCTATCTCGGCCGCGAGGTGCTGATCCCGATCACGCTGTCGGTGCTGCTCAGCTTCCTGCTCGCACCGCTGGTCGGGCTGCTGCGTCGGATCCGGCTGCCCAAGGTGCCGGCGGTGCTGCTCTCGGTACTCGCAGCCCTCGGCGTGATCCTGATGCTGGGCGGCCTGATCGGCACCCAGCTCGCCTCGCTCGCCCAGGACGTGCCGCGCTACCAGAGCACTGTGCAGCACAAGGTGGCCTCGGTGCGCGACTTCGCGACCAGCCGCATGAACCAGTTGAACAGCCGCTTCGGGCGCGCGACACGCAGCACCGCCCCGGCGGCTTCCGCTCCGGCAGCAGGGGCTCCCGGTGCCCAGGATGAACCCGGCGAGCAGAAGCCGGTGCCGGTGGTGATCCAGGAGCCGCCGCTGTCGCCGATCCATCTGATCCAGCAGGTGCTGGGGCCGGTGTTGAGCCCGCTCGAGACGATCGGCATCGTGTTCATCGTCGCGATCTTCATCCTGCTGCAACGGGAGGATCTGCGCGACCGGCTGATCCGGCTGTTCGGCTCGAACGACCTGCTGCGCACGACTGCGGCGATCGACGACGCCGGCAGCCGGCTGGGGCGCTATTTCCTGACCCAGCTCGGCATCAACGCCTCGTTCGGCCTGCTGGTCGGCATCGGCCTGTCGATCGTCGGCGTGCCGAGCCCGGTGCTGTGGGGGGTGCTGAGCGGGCTGCTGCGCTTCGTGCCCTACGTGGGGGCGATCATCGCCGCCGTGCTGCCGCTGGCGCTGGCCGCTGCGGTCGATCCGGGCTGGTCGATGGTGATCTGGACCGGCGTGCTGTTCCTGGTCACCGAGGGGGTGATGGGGCAGGTGGTGGAACCGCTGGTCTACGGCCACGCCACCGGTCTCTCGCCGGTCGCGGTGATCGTGGTGGCGATCTTCTGGAGCTGGATCTGGGGGCCGATCGGGCTGATCCTGTCGACGCCGCTGACCTTGTGCCTGGTGGTGCTGGGACGCCACGTCGAGCGGCTCGAGTTCCTCGACGTGCTGCTCGGCGACCGGCCGGCGCTGACGCCGATCGAGACGCTGTATCAGCGCATGCTGGCTGGCGACGAGGACGAGATCCTGCGCCAGGCGGAGGGGCTGCTGAAGCAGCGCTCGCTGTCCTCCTATTACGACGATGTCGTGCTCAAGGGATTGCAGCTTGCGGCGGCGGATATGCAGCGGGGCGCGCTGTCGCCCGAGCGGGGCCGCCAGATCGACACCACCATCCGCGACCTTGTGCAAGACCTGGAAGGCTATGAGGACGTCGATCCGGCGCCGGGAGAGGAATACGAGGATCTTGCCGGCGCCCCGCGCGAGGACCGGCAGACGCCGATCACGCCGCCGCCGGAGGGACGAGCACCGGCACAGACCAGGCGGCCGGTGCTATGGCGGATCGGTGCGCCGATCCTGTGCCTGGCCGGTCGTGGGCCGCTGGACGAGGCGGCGTCGACGATGCTGGCGCAACTGCTGCAGAAGCATGACCTCGGGGCGCGGGTGGCGCCGCACCAGACGGCAAGCCGGAGCGGCATCGACAGCCTGGATCCGAGCGGGATCGCGATGGTCTGCGTGTCGTATCTGGAGTTGAGCGGCAATCCGGCCAGTTTGCGCTACCTGCTGCGCCGGTTGCGTCAGCGGCTGCCTGGCGTGCCGCTGCTGGTGGGCCTGTGGCCGACCGGCGACGAGTTCCTCAACGACGAGGAGATGCGCCAGCATGTCGGATCGGATTTTTACGTCAGCAGCCTGGCCGATGCAGTGGCGACCTGCCTCAAGGTCGCCAACGAGGCGGCGGAGGCGGCGCCTGCAAACGCACCGGATGACGTAGGTCCAACTGCGGTGGAGACCCTGGAGCCGGGGTTCGCCGCAACGTAGAGGTTTCGAGTGTCTGAACGGGTCGAGCGCGCCGAACACCTCCAGCATCGGGGGCATGCCCGCACGCCCAATAAGTGGACAATGGCACCGCCTGAGCCGCCTTGTGCCGCATGTGCAGTGTCGCCCGTGATAAAGGGCGTGTTTGCGATATCAGCCGGGACTTTTAATGCCTGGGACGTGGCGAGGATCACTGCCGCGACCAGGCCCGGATGGTCGGCTGCCACCATCCGCGACAAGGCGTGACCGAAGGCCTGGCCGAGCAGCACGGCGCGGCCTCCGCCCACGTCTCCGATTACGGCGGCCACATCGTCTGCCAGATCATGCGACGTAACACCCGCCATCGGGCCTCTGGAGCCGGCGATGCCGCGCGGCTGCGGCCGCAGCACCCGCCAGCCGGCCTGGGCTGTTAGCGCGGTGATGTCGTCGTAATCCTCGCCGCCGTCGCGGCCATAGGACGGCAAGATCACCATCGTGGGGCCGTCCCCGTCGACATAGGTTTCGATCTCGACCCCTCGCCTGCAAACTGTCGCACTGGTTCGGGCCGTCCTAGAACTCCACCCGTTGCAGCCTGGCCGGAAGTGGCCCTCCGGGGGGCGGGGAGGCCGTGCCGCCGTCGCTGATGACGTAGGCCGCCTTGCCGTACTCGCCGGGCGCCCGGCTCCAGGCGACGCTGCACGGCCCGATCAGCGCTTCGGTAAACGGGTCACCCACGATGCTCTGCGGAAAGCCACTATTGTCGCCGGGGTCCATGGAGATACGGTCGATGCTGTTCTGCCGGTGCGTGGCCAGGTAGATGACACCAGCATCCTCGTCGATGCAGAAATCGTCGCCCATGCGGCCCGCCACCACCAGCTCGGGCGGTCCAGCCGGCGCGAGCGCCGCCGGATCGACGGGCACGCGCATCAGCAGCTTCTTGGCCGTTGCGGTGTAATAGAGGTGGTGGGTCCGGGCGGCATAGCGGACGCCGTTCACACCTGGCTGCTCTGGCTTCAGCTTGCCCGGGAAATAGCCCATCGTCTCGTGCTCGAGCCAGACCCGGGCCTGGATGTCCCGGCCGCCGGACTTTACGTCCACGCGCCAGATCAGCCCGGCGAAACAGTCGGCGATCAGCACCACGCCGGGGGCAAGCAGGCAACTGCCGTTCAGGCCGCGTGCGGTCGCTGGGAAGCGGAACACACTCTCCAGCCGCACCGGAGACCCGGGCTGGAACCCACGCAGGTCGAGAAGATGCAGGAACGACTCATGCGTCGTGTAGAGGTTCGAGGTGGAGACGAGGAACAGGTCCGGCTCGATCTCGACCAGGCCGGTGGTCGGCTGATCGAAGCGATGCAGCAGGACCGGCTCGACTGGAGCGCCGCCGGATGACGGCCGAACATAGAACAGCTCCCTGGCATTCATCGAGGTGACGAGCACGGAGTTGTCGCGGCGCACGGCAAGGTTCTCGAGGAACGACTTGACCGGGAAGAGGGCGATGGTGGTCAGCTTGGCCTGCTTCGTGCCGCCGGGAGCGGCCTGATCCGGTTCCACCGGGGCAGGGATCTCGAACGCGTTCAGCAGGCCGCAGACGATGTGATAGCAGCCTGCGAGATAGACGATGTCGACCAGGCCGCGAGGTCCGAAAGCGGCCTGAGCGTCTCGATAGAGTGCCGCCTCGATGCGGTGGCCGGTGGACAGCGCGAGCGCGAAGCGTGCTGCGAGCTTCTCCTGGTCGCTCAGTTCGTCCGGCACTCGGCCTGACGCGAGAGCCGCGATCGTGGCCTCCGGCAGTCCTGCCTTCCGCGCGACCGCTGCATGCGCGTAAAGCTCGTACTCCGACCGCCACACCGCTCCGACCGTGAGGATGACGACCTGCCGCACCCGCCCGTCGAGCGAGGTGTTCGCCTGCTCGGCCTTCTGCAGGTCCAGGAAAGCCGGGGTGATGCCCGGGCTGAGCAGGACCGGATTGAACGGGCCGATCAGCCGGTCACCCTCGGCGGTGCTCTGGAAGCCCGATTTGTCGGCCCACTCCACCATGGTGCGGGTCAGACGGTCGTAGACCGCCTTCTGCTCGCCGGTCAGGCCGGCAGGATCGAGCAGCGGCAGGCGGCCGCCCAGATGCGTCGTTTCCATGTCGCTGGTTCCTACTGCTCGAGGCCGATGGCGTTGGCGGGGACATCGAACGCGGCCAGCGTCAGCGACACGCCGGTGAACCAGCCGAGCAGCATGGTCACGTCGA
>CAXSEE010000276.1:0-4673 GCA_964235615.1 uncultured Acetobacteraceae bacterium
GGAGGCATGGCGATTTACAGGGGCTGCCATCGCATCGCGGATTGAATGTCACGTTGTCTTCCGGTATCCCGTGCCGGTCAAATTCATAAAAGGTACCAATCTCGCCGTCCGGTTCACGCTGTTCGATGAACTAAAGACAATTTGATCCCTCGCCGCCGCAGGCCCGCAAAAGCCGCAGCTCCACAGACAAAGGAGCCATCATCGCCGCTTCGATAATCAACCAGCACCATCGTGGATGCCTCAACCGGTCCCTCTCCTTCAATTTGAAAACCAGACGCACCGGACCTTTGCCGTCACGGGCTTGACAGGGGTGGGCGCAGGGCGCTAATCGGCCGCCTCTCACGGAACGCGGGAGACCTCGCCCTGTCGCCACCTGGCACTGGGACAGGTCGCATGGACCGCGGTCCTGGCATCGTAAGGAGCCAAGGATTATGGCGAAGAAGATCGTCGGCTATATCAAGTTGCAGATCCCGTCCGGGAAGGCGAACCCGTCGCCGCCGGTAGGACCCGCCCTCGGCCAGCGCGGCCTGAACATCATGCAGTTCTGCAAGGAGTTCAATGCCGCCACCCAGGCCATGGAGCCCGGCGTGCCGACTCCGGTGGTGATCACCGCGTTCGGCGACCGCACCTTCACCTTCATCCTCAAGACCCCGCCGAACACCTATTTCCTGCTCAAGGCTGCCAAGGTCTCCAAGGGCAGCCCGACCGTGGGCAAGGGTGCCGCCGCCGGCCGCGTGACCACCGCGCAGTTGCGCGAGATCGCGGAGATCAAGATGAAGGACATGAACGCCAACGACATGGACGGCGCCGTCCGCATGCTGGCAGGCTCGGCCCGTTCGATGGGCCTCACCGTGGTAGAGGGCTGATCATGGCCAAGGACAAGCGCCTCAACGCCGCACGGGCGACCGTCACTCCCAACAAGGCCTATGCGCTCGACGAGGCGATCCGCCTGGTCAAGGGCAACGCCACCGCCAAGTTCGATGAGACGGTGGAGCTCTCGCTCGGCCTCGGCATCGATCCGCGCCACGCCGACCAGATGGTGCGCGGGCTGCTCAGCCTGCCCAACGGCACCGGCAAGGTGCTCCGGGTCGCGGTGTTCGCGCGTGGCGCAAAGGCCGAGGAAGCCCTGGCGGCTGGTGCCGACGTGGTCGGTGCGGACGACCTCTCGGAGAAGGTGCAGGGCGGCGAGATCGCCTTCGACCGCTGCATCGCGACCCCTGACATGATGGCCCTGGTCGGACGCCTGGGTAAGATCCTCGGCCCGCGCGGGCTGATGCCGAACCCCAAGCTCGGCACCGTGACCATGGACGTGAAGGGTGCGGTCACCGCCGCCAAGTCCGGCCAGGTCGAGTTCCGCGCCGAGAAGGCGGGCATCATCCATGCCGGCATCGGCAAGGCCTCGTTCGACGAGGACAAGCTGGCCCAGAATATCCGCGCCCTGGTCGACGCGATCCAGAAGGCCAAGCCGACCGGCGCCAAGGGCACCTACCTGCAGAACGCGGCCTTGTCCTCGACGATGGGTCCGGGTGTGAAGCTGGACGTGTCCACCCTGGCTGCCGGCTAGTATCTGCCGGCTGATTTGAATGCGCCTCGCCCGGAAGGGCGAGGATGAGCAGGAGGGTATCCAGACCAACGGATACCGTTCCGCACCTGTCCAAGACCGCACGCGGCATCACGCCTTAATGGTCCTTTCGGGGACCGCGCGCGCAAGACGGGGATGCCCAGAGACCAGCTTTGGGTGGAATCCCGGCTTAATTCAGGACAGGCGAACCGGGCCGCGCACGCACGCTGTCATGCATGCGCGCGGCCCACGGGTAACCCGACCTTCCGGCCCATGCCGGCAGGTCACGACGGAGACGGGATTTGGACCGTACGGAGAAGCGGGAGTTCGTATCCACCCTCGCCACCGTGTTCGCAGAGACGTCGATGGTTGTCGTCACCCAGAATAACGGGTTGACGGTTGCCGAAGTGACGGTGCTGCGCCAGCGGATGCGGGCGGCGGGTGCGAACTTCAAGGTCGCTAAGAACCGGCTGGCCATCCTCGCCCTGGATGGGACCAAGTTCGACGGCATCGCGCCGCTGCTGAAAGGACCGATTGCCCTCGCCTGGGCGGTTGATCCGGTGGCAGTGGCCAAGGTAGCCGTCGAGTTCGCCAAGACCAACGAGAAGCTGATCGTGCTCGGTGGATCGCTCGGGACCCAGATGCTCAATGCAGATGGGATCAAGGCGCTCGCCGATCTGCCGTCCCTGGATACGCTGCGAGCGAAACTGGCAGGGCTCATCGCCACGCCGGCCACGCGCATCGCGGGTGTCCTCCAGGCGCCGGCCGCACAGCTCGCTCGGGTCTTCGGCGCCTATGCCACGAAGGATGGTGCGCCAGACGATGGTGCTCCGGACGATGGCACTGCCACGGACGCGGAAGCAGCCTGAAAATAAAAGCTGCAAGACCGGGAACCGGGCTTGCAAGGAACCACACAAAGTTTAGATAAGGAAGATATCATGGCCGATCTGTCGAAACTCGTTGACGAGCTGTCCCAACTGACGGTCCTCGAAGCCGCTGAACTGTCGAAGCTGCTCGAGGAGAAGTGGGGCGTATCCGCCGCTGCACCCGTTGCCGCTGCGGCTCCCGCTGGCGGCGGCGCAGTTGCCGCCCCGGTCGAGGAGCAGACCGAGTTCACCGTCATCCTGACCAAGGTTGGCGAGAAGAAGATCAACGTCATCAAGGAGGTCCGGACCATTACCGGTCTTGGCCTGAAAGAGGCGAAGGATCTGGTCGAGGCCGCTCCGAAGACGGTTAAGGAAGCCGCCACCAAGGACGAGGCCGCGAAGTTCAAGAAGCAATTGGAAGAGCAGGGCGCCTCTGTCGACATCAAATAAGCGTTTTGACGACCATCCCGCTAGCCTCCAGGTCCGTTTCGGGCGCTGGCGGGATGCCATCTGCTAGACTGACCAGGGTGGGAGCCGCTAGGCGATTCCCACCCTGTTGGCTGTGCGGCGACCGGAAGCCGCGGCGGCCAGTAAGATATGGGTTTTCTGGAACAGGGCTTCGATCGGCGCACTCAGGTGCGACGAGCTTCCTTGGGCCGAGCAATGCGGGGCAGGACAGACGATGAACGCAATTATTGGTAGTTCGATGGCCAAATCGTTCACGGGGCGCAAGCGGATCCGCAAGAGCTTCGGACGGATCCCCGAGATTGCGCCGATGCCCAACCTGATCGACGTGCAGCGCTCCAGCTACGAGGGGTTCCTGCAGATGAACGTGCCCCCCGACAGCCGGACACAGACCGGCTTGCAGGAAGTGTTCCGGTCGGTTTTCCCGATCAACGATTTCGCCGGACGCGGCCGGTTGGAGTTCGTGCATTACGAGCTCGAAGACCCGAAATACGACGTCGAGGAATGCATCCAGCGCGGCATGACCTTCGCGGCGCCGCTGAAGGTGGTGCTGCGCCTGATCGTCTGGGACGTCGACGAGGACACCGGTAGCCGCTCGATCCGCGATATCAAGGAGCAGCCCGTATACATGGGCGACATGCCCTTGATGACGGATAACGGCACCTTCATCATCAACGGCACCGAGCGCGTCATCGTCAGCCAGATGCACCGCTCGCCAGGCGTGTTCTTCGACCACGACAAGGGCAAGATGCACTCTTCGGGCAAGTTCCTGTTCGCCGCCCGCGTCATCCCCTATCGCGGCTCGTGGCTCGACTTCGAGTTCGACAGCAAGGACGTCGTCCACGTCCGCATCGACCGCAAGCGCAAGCTGCCCGTCACCACTCTGCTCTACGCGCTGGAAGGCGCCTCGTCCGAGGCGGCCCGTGCCGCCAAGATCGCCGCCGGCGGCGACGTCGATGCCGTGGAGGTGCGCGGCATGGACGCTGACGAGATCCTTGGCACCTTCTATGGCCAGGTGATCTTTACCAAGACCAGCAAGGGCTGGGCGCGGCCGTTCGATCCCGACGCGTTCCGTGGCATGAAGCTGCTGGAGCCGATGGTCGATGCCGAGACCGGCGAGGTCGTCGCCGAGGCCGATGCCAAGCTGACCGCGCGCATCACGCGCAAGATCGCCGAGAAGACCAAGGTGGTGCTGGTCGGACGCGCCGACCTGCTGGGCCGCTACGTGGCCTACGACATGGTCAACGAGGAGACCGGCGAGGTCTACGCCGATGCCGGCGAGGAGCTCACCGAGCCGCGCCTGGCCGGGCTGGAGGAGCTGGGCATCGACACGCTGCCGACGCTGGCGGTCGATAGCGGCAACGGCCCCTGGATACGCAACACGCTGACGGTGGACAAGAACACGTCGCGCGACGACGCGCTGATCGACATCTACCGCGTCATGCGCCCGGGGGAGCCGCCGACCCCTGACACCGCCGAGGCCCTGTTCCGCGGGCTGTTCTTCGATGGCGACCGCTATGACCTGTCCGCGGTCGGACGGGTCAAGATGAACATGCGTCTGGGCGTCGATGCCGAGGACACGATGCGCGTGCTGCGCAAGGTCGACATCCTGCGCACGGTGAAGATCCTGTGCGAGCTGAAGGACGGCCGCGGCACGATCGACGACATCGATAATCTCGGCAACCGGCGCGTGCGTTCGGTCGGCGAGCTGATGGAGAACCAGTATCGCGTCGGCCTGCTGCGCATGGAGCGCGCCATCCGCGAGCGCATGGGCTCGGTCG
>CAXSEE010000277.1:0-4650 GCA_964235615.1 uncultured Acetobacteraceae bacterium
GCTGCCAAGGCTCGGCGGGGTCCAGGCAGTGCTGATTGGGAAAAAGGAAGCTGGGCGGAATCGGCATCTCCCCAGCGCCCAAGTTAGAGTTAACCGCCGCTGCTGACGGTGATTGAGGATTGCGGATGAAGAAGCCGTCGCTGGAGGAACGCAAGGAGCTTGGCAGTTTCCTGTCCAGTCGGCGCGCCCGTTTGCAACCGGACGAGCTGGGCCTGCCGACCGGACAGCGGCGCACGCCCGGCTTGCGTCGCGAGGAGGTGGCGCTGCTCGCCGGGGTCAGCGTCAGCTGGTATACGTGGCTTGAACAGGGGCGCGACATCGGGGCGTCGGCCGAGGTACTTGAGCGGCTGTCGAGCGTCCTCCGGCTCGACCGCGCAGAATCCTTGCACCTCTTCGCGCTTTCTTCGCGTCAGCCACCCGTCGCCGCGGCCCGCGAGGAGCCGAGCGACGGGCTGATCCATCTCGTCCAGGCGATCGATCCCGTTCCCGCCTATATCCGTAGTAGCCGGCTCGACATCCTGGCCTGGAATCCGGCGGTGGCTGACCTGTTCGTGGATTATGGCGGGCTAAAGCCGCACGAGCGCAACACGCTTCGCCTGCTGTTCCTCTATCCGCCCTATCGCAGCCTGATGCGCGATTGGGAGCAACTGGCCCGCGCCACGATCCGCGTGTTCCGCGCTGCCCGTGCCAAGGCAGCGGACAAGGCGCCGTTCGACCGGCTGGTCGAGGAGATCTGCGCTGGGAGCGAGGAGTTCCGGACTTGGTGGCCGGAGGTCGACGTGCAGGGTTTCGACGAGGGCGCAAAGCGTCTGTGCCATCCGACGCGCGGCCTGCTCGACCTGACTTATGTGGCGCTCACCCCCGAGGGGCGGCCGGACCTATCGCTCGTGACCTACATTCCACGACCGGGAAGCTGTGACCAGGAGTCATAGGATAACAACATTCCTTCCGGCGTAACCTGCCCCGCCCCAACTGGCCTCCTAGTCGCGTCCCCCGGGGATGCCCCAGAGCATGGAGACCATGATGTTGGACCAAGTGAGTGACCCTGCCTTGAGCGCGATCTCTCGCAATCCGGCGACGGGCGCGTTGATCAAAACATATCCCTTCCAGACCGCCGACGAGATCGAGCGCATGCTCGTGGCGAATAAGGCCGCCTTCGAGCAATGGCGCGCGATGCCGCTGGCGGATCGGGCGGCCCTCTACAAGCGGCTTGCCGCCACGCTCCGCGACCGGTCGGAGGAGCTGGCCATGCTCGCCACCAGCGAGATGGGTAAGACGATTGGGGAGGCGCGGGCCGAGGTCGAGAAATGCGCCGCCACGATCGCATGGATGGGTGAGCACGGCCCCGCTATCCTCGCCGACGAACCCGTCGAGACCGATACCGAGGATCGCGCCTACGTCTCGTTCCTGCCGATCGGGACAGTCCTGGCAGTGATGCCGTGGAATTTCGCTTTCTGGCAGGTGATCCGCGCAGCCGGTCCGATCATGCTGTCGGGCGACGGCTTCGTTCTCAAGCACTCGCCTAACGTCATGGGGTGCGCCTATGCGCTGCGCGACGCCTATGAGGCGAGCGGTTTCCCGAAGCATCTGTTCGCGATCCTCAACGGCGGCAATGATGCGGTCACGACCGCGATCGAGGACCCGCGCATCGCCGCCGTCACGGTGACGGGCAGCATGCGGGCGGGTTCCGCGGTCGCGGCGACTGCGGGCAAGGCGATGAAGAAGAGCCTGCTCGAACTCGGCGGCGCCGACGCGTACATCGTGCTGGCCGATGCCGACATCGACAAGGCGGTCGAGGTCGGGATTGAGGCGCGCTTCCAGAACGCGGGGCAGGTCTGCCTCGCCGCCAAGCGCTTCATCCTGGAGCGGCCGATCGCCGAGGCGTTCACGCGCAAGTATGTCGAGGCCGTCCGGAAGGTGAGGGCCGGCGACCCGCTCGATCCCGCCACGACGATCGGTCCGATCGCGCGCGACGACTTGCGCGACGGCATCCACGATCAGGTCGAGCGGTCGATCGCAGCGGGCGCCACGCTGATCCTCGGCGGCGATAGGGCCGAGGGTCCCGGCTTCTTCTATCAGCCTACCGTGCTGGCGGACGTGCGGCCGGGCATGGCGGCATTCGACGAGGAGATATTCGGGCCGGTCGCAGCGCTGGTCGTCGCTGATGACGCTGACGACGCCATTAGGCTGGCGAATGCGAACGAGTACGGGCTCAGCAGCAACATCTGGACGACCGATCTCGACAAGGCGCGCACGCTGGCGCGGCGGATCGAAGCGGGTGGCGTCTTCATCAACGGCTTCTCCGCCTCCAACCCGCGCATTCCAGTCGGCGGCGTCAAGAAAAGCGGCTACGGCCGCGAGCTGTCGCATTTCGGCCTGCGCGAGTTCACCAATGCTCAGGCGGTCTGGGAAAAGACGGTCGGCTGACCGGCCCGCTCCTGCCGCCCCGCATGGGAATGCGAGCGGCGGTGGACAGACTGCCCCCCATTGAAAGAAACAACATGCCAGATGATCTCAGACTTGGCTTCGTTGGGTTCGGCGCGATGCCCCGCCGAATGGCGGCGCGCTTGCGTGATGCCAAATACCCCGTGATCGCGTTCGACGTCGCCCGTGCCGGTGGCGAAGTCGACGGATTTCCGCTGACCGACAGCCCCGCATCGCTGGCGGGGAAGGTCGATGCGATCCTGATAGCCGTGCCCGATGATGCGGCGCTCCACCAGTCGATGATCGCGCCAGGCGGCGCGCTTGAGGGCGCGCATGAGGGACAGGTGATCATCAACTTCAGCACCGTTTCACCAGGCGCGTCGAAGGCGCTCGCCGAGGCCGCCGCAGCCAAGGGCATCGGCTATGTCGAGGCACCAATATCGGGCAGCACGCACGAGGCGGAGTCGGGTAAACTCGTTTTCCTTGTAGGAGGTTCTGACGACGACGTGACGGCAGCGATGCCGATCCTCGATGTCATCGGGCGCAAAACTGTCCACGTCGGCGCCGTCGGCGATGGCGCAGCCACCAAGCTTATCGTCAACGGCGTCATGGCGCTCGGCACCGCCGCGCTGGCGGAGGGCCTCTCGTATGGCGCCCACGCTGGCCTTGATCGCGACGTGCTTATCGACGTCCTGTCAGACCTCATTCTCGTTTCGGAGCATCACAAGCACAAGCTGGCGATGGCCAAAGCTGCGAAATACCCGGCTGAGTTCCCGAGCAGGCTCATGTCCAAGGACATGGGACTGCTTCTCGCGGACGCACGCGAGCGGGGCGCGTCGATGCCGACCATGGCTGCCGCGGCGCAGATGTATGCCTATGCCGGCAGGGTTCATCCGGATGAGGACTATGCCTCCGCAATCGCCGCCATGGAGGCACTTGCGGCGACCTGAACCGTAACCGCCGGACAGCCGAACGCTATCAACATCAGCCACAGTCGTTGAAGAACCAGGAATAAGCATATGAAGACCGTATTGATCACAGGCGCAGGCACCGGCTTTGGCAACGAAGCTGCATTCAGGTTGGCCGAGAAGGGTTTCGACGTCATCGCTACGGTCGAGATCTACCCGCAAATCGAGGTACTGGAAAATCAGGCCAAGGAGCGGGGTGTCAAGCTCAAGATCGAAAAGCTGGACGTCACCAACGAGGGCGACCGCAGGAAAGCGCTAGACTGGAATGTGGAGATCCTGGTCAACAACGCGGGCATGCTGGAAGGCGGATCAGTCATCGATATTCCCGGTGACAACATGCGCCATGAGTTCGAAGTCAACGTCATAGCCCCGCTTCTGCTGACCCAGGGCATCGTCAAGCAGATGGTCAAGCGCGGGACAGGCCGGGTGGTCTGGGTGTCGTCACGGGAGGGGATCAACGTCAATCCCTTTACCGGCATCTATTCGGGCTCCAAGCATGCCATCGAGGCGATCGCGCAGACGATGGCGGCAGAACTGCAGGAGTTCGGGATCGAGGTGGCGACGGTCAACCCGGGTCCCTTCCTGACCGGGTTCAACGATCGCGGTTTCGACGTCCAGAAGAGCTGGTTGGACGACCGGTCGCAGCGCCTGTTCGACTACTCCAAGCTGGCCTTCCCCAGGGCGCAGTTCGACCCCGAGCCGGTCTACGCCACCTTGACCGCGGTCGCCGCGGGCGAGGTCGAGACGTTCCGCAATCTCGAACCCAAATCGATGATCGACGAGGCCAAGAAAAACATGGAAGCCGTCTGGACAAAGAAGATCAAGGACGGCCTCGGAACACGGCATAAGCAAGTCCAGGCCTGTTACGACATGGAACCCGAGCAGTTGGCCTCTTGATCCAACGCTAAGCTGCGGATCATGTCATCACCATGATCTTTCCGCCCCTCGAATGATGCTCGGCATCTCGCCGCTAATTCCGCCACTCACTAACCGGCCTTGCGCGTCTCGACGATCGCTCAGTTTCCCTTGGTGGGGTGGAGGATATCGCCCATGCCGGCGCGCTCCAGGTAGGCGGCGCGGACCCGGTCGCCAATCTTGTTGATCTCCTCGGCGCCGCCGTCGGTGGGATCGACGGTCACCCGGAACGGGCGCTTCCCGGAGGGCGTGGCTACCAGCGCCACGATCGCGCGACCAACGTCGGCAGGGTCCATGGCGCCGGTCTGGACGCCCTCGTCGCCCTTCTTGGCCTGCTCGCCCA
>CAXSEE010000278.1:0-4599 GCA_964235615.1 uncultured Acetobacteraceae bacterium
CGGGATGCGCCGCAGCAACAGGATGCCGGCGACGAAGGCAACGGCCTTCCAGCCCATGTCCATCCAGGCCGACCAGGGCGCCGCCACGCCGAGCAGGATCATGATCGGCAGGTCGAAGAAGCGGGTGATCGCCTCGTTGAAATGCTCCTGATGTTCGAGATACTCGTCCTCGAAGACCTGGTTGAGCACCGCACCGGCGACGAAGGCGCCCAGCACCCCGTTGCTGCCGATCGCCTGCAAGCCGGTCAGCGTCGCCAGCGCCAGGGCGAGCGCTATGGTCAGCAGCGAGGACCGCTCCGCCCCTGGCTGCCGCGCGGCCCAACCGATCATCCGGCCCGCGAGGTAGCCGGCGCCGGCGCCAAGCAGGACCGCGCTGCCGACTTCCCAGAGGACGGCATGCAGCAGCCATTGCCCGATATCACGCCACGGGTCCTGCGCTGCGGACCCCTGCAGCAGGACGATCGGCAGCATCACCAGCGGACCGGCCAGGCCGTCGTTGATGCCGCTTTCGGCGGTGATCGCGTGACGCAGGCCAGCCGGGACCGCACGCTGCGCCAACTCGCCGCTGACGATGGGCGCCGACAGCACCGGGTCGGTCGGGGCGATGATGGCGCCGACCAGCAGGCAGACCATCCAGGGCAGGCCGAAGCTCCATGCCGTGACCAGGGTGCCGGCGGCCCACATCAGCAGCATCCCCGGACCGAGCGCCACGCCCAAGCCGCGCCAATGCCCGCGCATCCAGCCGCGCGGCAGGCGGATGGCGGCGGCGAGCACGGTGATGGCCAGCGTGACCCGTGCCGCCTCGCGCAGGAACGCGCGCGCCTGCGGGTCATGCGCGGGGTCCAGGGTCAGCAGGCCTAGCGCCAAAGGTCCGATCAGCACGCCGAACATCGCGCAAGCCAGCGGTTCAGAGATCCACAGCCTGGAATTTACCAGCCCCGAGGTCGCCCCCATGAGCAGCAGCAGGGCGGTGACGCCGAACAGGATCAGCCAGGGATGCAGGATGACCATTCAGCGCTCCCTATCCGGCAGAGACACGCGGCGGCAGGCCGGAAGGGAACCGGCGCATCAGATAGATCATGATGAGGATGCCGGGCAGCGCGCACAGGATGGTGGTGGAAAAGAACACCGGCCAGCCCAGCCCTTGCGCCATCAGCCCGGTGGCGCCGCCCAGCGTCCGCCAGGCCACCGGCGCCATCGACGACAGCAGCGCGTATTGCGTGGCGGTGTATTCCGACGAGCAGAGCCGGGACAGATAGGTCAGGAACGTCGTTTGCGCCAACGCCTCGGCGAAGCCTTCGAGCGTCACCTTGGCCAGCAGCATCCCAGTTGCCGGACCGGCGTGGACCAGCGCCAGATACAGCCCCATCGAGCTCATCTGCACCAGGGCGGACAGGATCAGCGTGCGGCTGCCACCGAGCCGCGCCACCAGGATCGCGCTGGCGGCGGCTCCGCCCAATGCCGCCGCCAGGGCCGGCAGACCATTGGCCAGCGCCACCTGGTTCCGCGTGAAGCCGAGCACGTGATAGAACGGTGCGGCCATGGTGTCGGCGAGCTGCGTGCCCAGGTTGAACAGCAGCACGAACGCCAGCACCCAGCCGGCGCCGGGCCGTCCGAGCAGATCCCGGAGCGGCGCCAGCACGCGCGCGTGCAGCTCGTGGCTCCAGCCGTGACGCGGCGCCGCCGATGCCAGAACTGGGGATGCCGGAACCGGGAGCCGCACGGGCTCGCGCGCGAACATGACCGTCAGCGGCCCCAGCAGCGACAGCGTCGCCATCGCCAGATAGGCGCCATGCCAGCTCAGGCGGCCGGCCAGCCAGATCGCGCCCGCGCCCGACACCTGCATCGCGATACGGTAGCCCCAGACATAGCAGCCAAGGGCCGCGGCCTGCAGCCGGGCGGGAAAGCTCTCGATGCGCCAGGCGTCGATCACGACATCCTGGCTGGCGGAAAAAAAGGCGAGCGAGAGGGCGGCCAGCACCAGCACGCGTGGCCGGTCATGCGGATCGGACAGCGCCATCGCGACGATGGACAGGCTCAGCGCCGCCTGCACCGGCAGCAGCCAGCCGCGACGCCGGCCGAGCGCGCGCAAGGAGCCAGGCGGCAGCCGATCCAGCAGCGGCGCCCAGAGGAATTTAAGAAGATAGGGCAGCCCGATGGAGGCGGTCAGGCCGATCGCCCTGAGCGACACGCCGCTCTCGCTCATCCATTGCTGCAAAGTAAAGAAGGTCAGAAGGATCGGCAGGCCGGACGCGAACCCGAGCAGGCCCATCGTGACGAGAGGTGCCGATCCGCCCGACGCCGGTTCGGCCGCCATCAGGCGGGCGTCAGGTTCGGGGAGCATGGCGGTCCGGGCGTGAGCCCATTCCCCATGCTCCCATCCCCTGCAGGCGGGACTGGACTATTGCGCGGGAGCCGGAGCCGGCGTGGTCATCGTCTTCGCCTTGTGGTGCCTGGCGTGGTGCTTGGCGTGGTGCTTCTTCATGGTCGACTTGGCCGGCGCCGTCGAGGGCGTCGTGTCGGACGGCGCCGCGGTGGCAGCCGGGGGCGTCGTGTCAGCGGGCGCCGAGGGAGCAGCCGGAGCCGAGGGAACGGCTGGTGCCGACGGGGCGGCCGGCATCGACGGGGCCGCAGGCATCGTCGTGCCGGGTGCCGCCATGGTGTTCGGCGGAGTCGTCGTGGTCTGCGCGAAAGCCGGAGTTGCCGACGCCAGCAGAGCTAGGGTGGAGACCGTGGAAAGAAACTTACTGGTGAAGGTCATGGATGTCTCCAATCCTGGGAGAAGTATTGCATGATGCAGCCCCGGCTTCCGTAAGACGCCGGTTGCAGCAACGTTATTAGCATGCACGACCCGCCGCGTCGCGGGTCAAAGTTCATCCACTCTTACGAGTTTCTTACAAAATCCGCCTGAAATCCAACACAATCCGACGCCAGGAGTATGACGTATTGTGTCAATTTCAGGGCGTCAATCCAGCGGCAACGGATCGAGAACCGAATCCTCGTCTCTCTAAGCCGCGTTGGTATCGGCCTTGCGCTCGGCGCGCTTGCGCTGGTTCGGATCGAGATGGCGCTTGCGTATGCGGATCGCCAAGGGGGTGACCTCGACCAGCTCGTCGTCCTCGATGTAGGCGATCGCCTGTTCCAGGGACATCTTGCGCGGCGGGATCAGCAGCATCGCGTCGTCCTTGCCGGCGGCACGGATGTTGGTGAGCTTCTTTTCCTTGATCGGGTTGATCTCTAGGTCCGAGCCGCGCGAATGCTCGCCCAGGATCATGCCGACATAGACCTTCTCGCCGGGATCGACGAAGAGTGTGCCGCGCTCCTGGAGATACCACAGCGCATACTGCACGGTCATGCCGTCCTCGGACGAGATCAGCGAGCCGTTGCGACGGCCTTCGATCGGGCCGGCCCAGGGCTGGTAGCCGGCGAACAGCCGGTTCATGATGCCGGTGCCGCGTGTGTCGGTGAGGAACTCGCCGTGGTAGCCGATCAGGCCGCGCGACGGGATCAGGAAGGTCAGCCGCACCTTGCCGGCGCCGGACGGGCGCATGTCCTGCATCTGGCCGCGGCGCATGCTCATCTTCTCGACGACGACGCCGGAATAGGCCTCGTCGACGTCGATCAGCGCCTCCTCGAACGGCTCCTCGCGCTCGCCGGTCTCCTCGTTGGTGCGTGTCAGCACGCGCGGACGGCCGATGGTCAGCTCGAAGCCCTCGCGCCGCATGGTCTCGATCAGCACGCCGAGCTGGAGCTCGCCACGGCCCGCGACCTCGAACGCCTCGCTATCGGGGGTTTCGGTCACGCGGATCGCGACGTTGCCTTCGGTCTCGCGCAGCAGCCGGTCGCGTATCTGGCGCGACGTGACCTTCTTGCCGTCGCGGCCGCCGAGCGGGCCGTCATTGAGCCGGAAGGCCATGGTCAAGGTCGGCGGATCGACCGGGATGGCGGGCAGCGCCGCGGTCACCTCGGGAGAGGCGATGGTGTCCGGGATGGTGCCGTCGGACAACCCGGCGACGGCGATGATGTCGCCGGTGCCGGCCTCGTCGACCGAGACCCGCTCCAGGCCGCGGAAGGTCAGCAGCTTGGTCAGGCGTCCGGTCTCGACCACGGTGCCGTCGAGGCGCAGCACGCGCACCGGCATGTTCAGCTTGGCCCGGCCCTGCTCGATGCGCCCCGTAAGCACGCGGCCGAGGAAGGTGTCGTATTCCAGGATCGAGGCGACCATCGCGAACGGCGCCTCGGTGTTCAGCTTCGGCGCCGGCACATGGCTCAGCACCAGGTCGTACAGCGCCGACAGGTCCTTGCGCGGGCCTTCGAGCACGGCGTCCGCCCAGCCCTGCCGGCCGGAGGCGTAGAGCATCGGGAAATCGAGCTGGTCGTCGTCCGCGCCCAGGGCGGCGAACAGGTCGAACACCTCGTTATGGACCTCGTCGGGACGGGCGTCCTGGCGGTCGACCTTGTTGACCACCACGATCGGCCGGATGCCGCGGGCGAGCGCCTTGCCGACCACGAACTTGGTCTGCGGCAGCGCGCCCTCGGCGGCGTCGACCAGCACGATGGCGCCATCGACCATGTTCAGGATGCGCTCGACCTCGCCGC
>CAXSEE010000279.1:0-4525 GCA_964235615.1 uncultured Acetobacteraceae bacterium
GATGACGTCGCCGTGCTGCACGGCATGGGCTATGCGCAGGAGCTCTCGCGCCGGATGCGCGGGTTCTCGAACTTTGCCATCTCCTTTTCGATCATCTGCATCCTCGCCGGCGGCATCACCTCGTTCCAGCTCGGCTATTCGTCTCTAGGCGGCTTCAGCGTCGCCATCGGCTGGATCGTTGGCGCGGTCTTTGCTCTCGTCGTCGCCTGCTCGATGGCGCAGATCGCCTCCGCCTACCCGACGGCGGGCGGGCTGTATCACTGGTCGTCCATCCTCGGCGGCCGCGGCTGGGGCTGGGCGACGGCATGGGTCAACCTGCTCGGCCTGGTCTTCGTCATCGCCTCGGTCAATGTCGGCGTCTATCTGCTGTTCAACCAGCTCGTGCTCGGCAACATCCTCCACCTCGACGTCTCCGCCTGGGGGCTGACCCAGCAGGCGGCCGGCGTCGCGCTGATCAGCTTCACCCAGGCCCTGTTCAACCATTTCGGTATCCGGCTGACCACCAGGCTCACCGATTTCGCGGGCAGCCTGATCCTCGTCACCGCCGCGGTGCTCACCGTGACCATGCTGGCCTCGATCGGCCATCTCGACCTCGGCCGGCTCACCACCGTCACCAACTTTACCGGCAAGCCGGGCGGCGGCGTGTTCCCGCACACCGGCAACCTTGCCTATGCCTTCTGCCTCGCCCTGATCCTGCCGCTCTACACGATCACCGGGTTCGACGCCTCGGCGCATACCGCGGAGGAGACGATCGACGCGCGGCGCACCGTGCCCAGGAGCATGATCACCGCCGTGGTCGTCTCCGCCGTGTTCGGCCTGGTCATGGTCTGCTCGTTCGTGCTGGCGATGAAGGATCCCGCCGCGTCCGCGCAGGATGGCGCCAACGTGTTCTTCAACCTGCTCGGCGGCCTGCCGGTGCCGCTCGCCCTGAAGGACCTGCTCGACGTCGCCATCGTCGTTGCCAACTATCTCTGCGCCCTGGCCGCCGTCACCTCCACCTCGCGCATGGTCTACGCCTTTGCCCGTGACGGCGGACTGCCGGCCTCGCGCGTGTGGCGGCATGTCAGCCCGGCCTATCGCACGCCGACCTATGCGATCTGGCTGGTCGCCTTCCTGTCGTTCGCCGCGACGCTGTACTCGTCGGCGTTCGCCGCCCTCGCTGCGGGCTGCGCGGTGTTCCTGTATATCTCCTACGCCATGCCGGTCGCGGCGGGCATCTTCGCCGAGGGCAGGAGCTGGACCCTGTTCGGCCCGTTCCGCCTCGGGGTGCTGTCGAAGCCGTTCGCTGTCGTCACCGTGCTCGGCACCGTCGTGCTGCTCTGGATCGGCACGAGGCCGCCCAACGACATCCTCGACAATTACGCGATCGCGCTGCTGGTGCTTCTCGTTGCCGGCTGGTTCCTGGTCGAGCGCCGCCGTTTCGCCGGGCCGCCAGTCGGCCAGGCCATCGCCGGCCGCAAGGCGGAGATCGCCGCGGAAGAGCAGGCGCTCGCCGAGGCGCCATAATCCTTTTCGTCAGACACGATCAGTAGCATCGGCAGATGCCGAAGTTCTCAGTGCGCGGCCAGGCTTTGCCGCAGCCGCGTGATGGCGCCGGGCAGGCCACGCACCTTCAGCACCCGCCCGGTCTCGTCGTATTCTTCCGACAAGACCCGCGCGCTTTCATACACTTCGCCGATCAGCCCCTGTTTCGCATAGGGCAGCACCAGCACATCCTCCACCATCTCCGCCTCGAAGAACGCGATGATGGTGTCCCGCAGCCCGCTCACATCCTCCGCTGCGTGGGCGGAGAGCAGGATCGCGTCCGGATGCTTCTCGATCAGGGCAGCGCGCCCGGCAGCGTCCACCCGATCGAGCTTGTTCAGCACCAGGCGGGACGGCACCGCATCCGCCCCGATCTCATGCAGCACGCTGCGGCTCACCTCCAGCTGCGCCTCATGGGTCGGGTCCGACGCGTCGACCACGAACAGCAGCAGCGAGGCCTCCAGCGCCTCCGCCAGGGTGGAGCGGAACGAGGCGACCAGGTCGTGCGGCAGCTGCTTGATGAAGCCGACCGTGTCGGAGACCAGCACGCGGGGCCGGGTCTCGGGCTGCAGGGTGCGGACGGTGGTGTCGAGGGTGGCGAACAGCTTGTCCTCCACCAGCACCTGGCTGCCGGTGAGCGCCCGCATCAAGGAGGACTTGCCTGCGTTTGTGTAGCCGACGAGTGCCACCCGCAGCTGGTCGCGGCGGGTAGCGCGTCGCTGGTCGCCGTCGCGCTGCACCGCTTCCAACTGGTCCTTCAGCTCCGAGATCCGGTCGCGTATCTTGCGTCGGTCGAGGGCCAAGGCGGTTTCGCCGGCGCCCGCGCCCTGCTGACGCCCGCCGCCGGCCGAGGACTCACGCATGCGTGGCGCCACGTATTTCAGGCGCGCCATCTCCACCTGCAGCTTCGCCTCGCGGGTGTTGGCGTGGCGGTGGAAGATCTCGACGATGACGCCGGTGCGGTCCAGCACCTGGGCGCCGGTGGCGCGCTCCAGGTTGCGGATCTGGCTGGGCGAAATTTCATGGTCGACGATGACGAACTCGGGCTTGCGGCGGGCGTCCGGATCGATCTTGGCCGGATCGGCGGTCTCGACGGCGCCTTCGAACCGTTGTCGTGCCTTGGACTTCGGCGGCGGCGCCATCGAGCCGACCACGCCGGTGCCGCCGGTCAGCGCCGCCAACTCCGCCAGTTTGCCGCTGCCCAGCAGTGCAGCACTTCCGGTGCCGTCACGCTTCTGCGACACCGTGCCGGCCACCTCATAGCCCAGCGTCTTCACCAGGCGCCCCAACTCCTCGAGGCTGGCTGCATGCGCGACGTCATCGACGTCCGGCATCTGGATGCCGACGAGGATGGCGAGCGGGATCGGGGGCTTGGTCTCCATGGGCGGTGAAGTAGCACGGATAGGGGCGGATCTTGAAAATCGCGGTTGACCGGTCCTGGCGCCCGGAACGCGCGCGATCCGTAGCCGCGCACGATACCGTCTCTTTTTGAACTCCTCCAAAGCCTGTTGATGCTTCCAAAGCCTGGGGGCGATGATGTTTGATGGGAACCGGATGTTGGGGGAGCGACCGTACGGATGCAGGGGCTGACACGACGACAGGCGATCGCGGCCCTCGCGGCTCCGGCGCTGCTGCCGGCACGGGCACGGGCGGGCACGACCCGGCTGCGCTTCCTGACCAGCTGGTTCGCCCAGGCCGAGCATGGCGGCTTCTACCAGGCCCTGGCTACCGGGCTGTACGGCCGCGAGGGTCTGGATGTCAGCATCGACATGGGCGGCCCGCAGGTGAACGGGCTGCAACTGCTGGTCAGCGGCAATGCCGACCTGCTGATGGGATACGACATCCAGCTGCTCATGGCGGTGCAGAACGGCCTGCCGGTGGTGTCGGTCGCCTCGTCCTTCCAGTCCGACCTGCAGGGGCTGATGACGCATCCGGACATCGACGGGATCGCCGCCCTTGCCGGGCACAAGATCCTGATCTCGAACGCGGCGCGCACCACCTTCTGGCCGTGGCTGCGTCAGCGTTTCCACTTCACCGACGAGCAGGCAGCACCCTACACCTTCAACCTGCAGCCCTTTCTGCTCGATCCGCAGGCAGCGGTGCAGGCCTATTCGACCTCCGAGCCGTTCGAGGCCCGCACGCGGGGA
This sequence comes from uncultured Acetobacteraceae bacterium, assembly GCA_964235615.1. GTDB lineage: Bacteria > Pseudomonadota > Alphaproteobacteria > Acetobacterales > Acetobacteraceae > Lichenicoccus. The sequence goes on from CAXSEE010000279.1 coordinate 3,672, forward strand.
ACCGCGGTTCGGTTCTTCGCTTTCTCGGACGCGGGCTACCCTCCCTACGGCAACCCGGTCGTGACCACCCGGGAGATGATCGCCCAGCGGCCCGGGCAGATCGAGGGCTTCCTGCGCGCGACGATGCTCGGCTGGCGCGACTATCTGCAGAACCCGGCGCCGGGAAACAGGCTGATCCTGCAATACAACCCGAGGATGACCGAGGCACGCATCGCCTACGCCATCGGGCAGATACGGCTGCGCAACCTGCTCGGAAGCGGTGACGCCGCAACACGGGGCATCGGCATCATCACCGAGGCGCGCTGGAAGCAGACCGCCGACTTCCTGCGCCGGAGCGCGCTGCTCTCGCCCTCGACCGACTGGCACTCGGCCTTCGACACGCGCTTCATCGACAAGCTGAAAATCCTGCCGGCGTAACGGAATTTCCAGAGGAACCCTCGATGCTCACCACGCAACAAAAGCTTTTCCGCAAGTTCTGGCATGCCATCCTGCCAATCGACAGCCTGCAGGACGGACCCAAGCCGTTCCGCCTGATGGGCGTCGACATCGTGCTGTTCCTCGATGCGCAGGGGGAGCCGCGCGCGTTGCGCGACCGCTGCTGCCATCGCACGGCGAAACTGTCGAAGGGCTGGTGCGAGGACGGCAACATCGTCTGCGGCTATCACGGCTGGACCTATGACGGCACCGGCAAGCTCGTGCGCGTGCCCCAGCTCAACGACGAGACCCGGCTGCCGCAGCACAGCGTGCAGGCCTACTGGTGCGTCGCCCGCTACGGCTATGCCTTTGTGTCGATCGAGGAGCCGCTCGAGCCGATCTTCGATGTTCCGGAGGATCGCGACCCTGCCTTCCGGCGC
>CAXSEE010000280.1:0-1435 GCA_964235615.1 uncultured Acetobacteraceae bacterium
GCCACCGCCTTGATCTCGATGATGCCGTCGTAGATCTCCGGCACTTCCTGGGCGAACAGCTTGGCCAGGAAGGCGGGATGGGTGCGGGACAGGAAGATTTGCGGCCCGCGCGGCTCGTCGCGCACATCGTAGATATAGGCGCGCACACGGTCGCTATTGCGGAAGCTCTCGCGCGGGATCAGCTCGTCGCGACGCAGCAGCGCCTCGGCATGGCCGATCTCGACCATCAGGTTGCCGTACTCGGTGCGCTTGACGGTGCCGTTGACGATCTCGCCGATGCGGTCCTTGAACTCGTCGTACTGGCGCTTGCGCTCGTATTCGCGCACGCGCTGGACGATCACCTGCTTGGCCGTCTGGGCGGCGATGCGGCCGAAATCGATCGGCGGCAGCGGATCGACCAGATGCTCACCGATATTGATGTCCGGCTTGAACTTGCGCGCGATATTGACCGGGATCTGGGTCTCCTCGTTCTCGACCGTCTCGACCGCCTCGGTCCAGCGCGACAGGCGCACGTCCCCGGTGCGCCGGTCAATGGTCGCGCGTATGTCCTTCTCATGGCCGTATTTGGCGCGGCCGGCCTTCTGGATGGCCTGCTCCATCGCTTCCAGCACTTCCTCGCGATCGATCGATTTCTCGCGGGCGACCGCGTCGGCGACCAGCAGCAACTCGGGACGTGAGACGGCAGTATCCATGATGATCCTCAGGTCTCTCTAGTGCGTCTTTGGGTTCGGCTTGTGTCCCCACGCCGGCTTGCCGGCAGGAGGCGCCTCCGCGTCGTCGTCCGTCTCGGTCGGCTTCGCACCCATCATGATCGCCGACGCCTCCATCAGCGCGTCCGTCAGGACCAGCCTCGCCTTTCGCATCTCGGCCAGCGGGAGCGATACCTCGGACCCATCCTCGAGCCGCATGCGGCCATGACCGTCCGCGGCTCCCAGCACGATCCCCGCGAATCGCTTGCGCCCGTCGATCGGGATGTTGACCTCCGCATTGGCCTGATGGCCGGCGAAACGAACCCAGTCCTTGGCGCGGGTCAAGGGCCGGTCGATCCCGGCCGAGCTGACCTCCAGGTTCCACTCGCCCGGGATCGGGTCCTCGACGTCGAGCACGGCACTGACCGCGTGGCTGATGGCCTCGCAATCATCGACGCCGATCAGCGTGCCGTCGGCACGGTCGGCCATGATCTGCACCGTCGGATGGTCGCGGCCGAGCACGGCGACACGAACCAGTTCGTAGCCGAGATCGGTGACCGCCGGTGCGATCAGGCTGGCGATGCGGGCCTCGAGCCCGGCCAGATGGGGAAGATCAGCGTCCAAAAGCAAAAAGGCGGCCCATGACGGCCACCCCCCAAACGGAAGATTAAAGTGTAATGGCTATGTAATCCCAGCGCATCCGCTAGGCAAGCCCGTCGCCCAAGCTCTCCTAGATAATCGGGGCT
>CAXSEE010000280.1:1535-4524 GCA_964235615.1 uncultured Acetobacteraceae bacterium
GCCGGCTCAGATACCAGCGGCGTAGGGACGCAGCCAGACCTCGCACAGGCCGGCCGCCTCGGTGGCGTTGCGCAGCCGGCACAGGGCCCGCAGGCAATAGACCGTCGATGGGTGGCGCACCTGTTTCAGGATCGCGGCGATCGATCCGAGCGAGAGCAGGTCGGGGCCGAGGGAACCCAGTTGCAGCCGCTCCGGACCGGGATCGTGGGTCAGGGCACGGCGCAGCAACCGGTCCACCTGGACCTGCTGCTTCACTTCCTGCTGGGCGATCGCGAGGTTGAGCAGTTGCTCGGCCGACAGCCGGTCCAGCATGTCGAACGCTCCCTCGTGGTCGGCCACGTCCGGCGCCAGGCTGACGTAGCGCGCGAACAGCAGCCCCGCCTCCCAGCGAAAACCGCGCCGGAGCAGCAGGTTGGCGAGGCCCGCCACCACGCCCGGATCGCTGCTGGCCAGCATCCGGCCGAACTCGGCGAGCAGCGCGTCCGCCGGCGGCGGCCCGAGTGCGAGAAGCCGCGCGACACGCGCCGTGGCCGACCCGGGATCGCCGGCGGCCTCGAATTCGAGCGCCTCGCGAAGCCACAGGATCGTCTGCCGCGGGTCCGCCATAGCCAATGGAAGCCTCCGTATTCGAATACTAGCGACGCCCCGGCGCCCGCCCGGCCGATAATCTGCGCTCCGCCAGACGGGCCAGATGCACGAACGGCAACCCGAGCAGCAGGTAGGCGCTTCCGATCATGAGACCAGTGCCGAAATAATCATAGTAGGTTGTCGAGAGCCGGACATAGGTCTGGCTGAGCTCCGACAGGGTAATGACGCTGACCAGCGAGGAATCCTTGAGCAGCGAGATGAAATCATTGGTCATCACCGGAACGACGAAGCGGAACGCCTGCGGCACCACCACGTGGCGCAGCGCCTGCGCCTGGGTCATGTTCAGCGCCACCGCGGCTTCGATCTGGCCGTGCGGCACCGACTGCAGCCCGGCGCGGTAGTTCTCCGCCTCGTAGGCGCTGTAGTTCAGGCCCAGCGCGATCACCCCGGCCAGGAACGGGTCGAGCCGGATGCCCAGGCCCGGCAGGCCGTAGAAGATGAACAGGATCTGGATCAGCAGCGGCGTGCCGCGCACGATCTCGATATAGAGCATCGCCGCGATCCCGACCGGACGCGGCCCGTATCGCCTTGCCAGCGCCAGCAGCAGCCCGGCCGCGACCGCCAGCACCATGGCGCAGGCCGAGATCGCCAAGGTCAGCAGCGCCCCCCGCCCGATCAGCGGCAGGAAGCCGGCATAGCGGCGCAGCCGGTCGCGCCAGGCCGGAATGGGGGCGGTCTCGTCGAGGTAGCGCTGCCAGGCGACCGGCGGTCCCGGAGCGCTGCTGTCGCCGAGAGCCGCGGCCATGGTGCCGTTCCACAAGTTCCAGCGGGACAGGATCCGGTGCAGCGTGCCGTCCCGCTGCATCGCATCCAGGGCCGTATCGATCCGGTTCCGCAGCGCGTCCTGGCCTTTGGCGATGGCGATGCCGTACGAGAGCTCGCCCACCGGCGCCCCGACCAGCTTCAGCCGCCGGTCGGGCTGGGCGTAATAGAGCGCGATCGGCCAGTCGAGCAGCACCGCATCCAGGCGATGCGAGGCGAGGTCCGCATAGGCGTTGGTCTCCTCGTCGTAATAACGCACTGAGATGCCGGGCTCGGCCTGCAGGATGCGGTCCGCCAGGCTGGCCTTCAGGGTCCCGACCACGTGGCCGTGCAGCAGCGCCAGGCTATCCAGGCCGGCCTGCTCGCGCCGCACCACGATCTGCTCGAACGTGCGGTAGTAGGGCCGGGAGAAATCGACCACCTGGAGATGTTCCGGCGTGATCTCGATGCCGTCGATCACGGCGTCGTACAGGCCGCGCTGGAGGCCGGGGACCAGCGCGTCCCAATCGTTCTGGACCAGCACCGGCCGGCGGCCGAGACGGGCCGCGACCGCCTCGATGATCTCGGTCTCGTAGCCGGTGACGCGCGACTGCTCGGCCGGATCGTGGAACACATAGGGCGCCCCGGACTGCGCATCCGCACCCCAGCGCCACGGCTCGGCGGCAGTGACGGACCCCCCAAGCAACAGCAGCATCCCGGACAGAAGCAGGAACTTCACAGATATGTCTTGAGGAAGCGCTGCGTCTCGATCGCAACGGGGTTGGCGAACATGATGTCCGGGTCGGCGATCTCGATGATCCGTCCGGCCTGCATGAACACCACCCGGTCCGATGCGGCGCGCGCGAACGGCATCTCGTGCGTCACCACGATCTGCGTCATGCCGTCGCGGTCGAGCTGGCGCATCACCGACAGCACCTCGTCGGTCAGCTCCGGGTCCAGCGCCGAGGTCGGCTCGTCATAGAGCATCACCTTGGGTTCCACCGCCAGCGCGCGCGCGATCGCCGCACGCTGCTGCTGGCCGCCCGACAGCGTGACGGGATAGCGGTCGGCCACTGCCGCCAGGCCCACCTTGTCGAGCAGGGCCATCGCCTGCGCCCTCGCCTCGGGCCTGGCGACGCCCTTCACCACCATCGGCGTCAGCATGATGTTGTCCAGCACGGTGCGGTGCGGGAACAGGTTGAAGCTCTGGAACACCATGCCGACCGCGCCGCGCAGCCGATGCGCCAGCCGCTCGTCCTCGCGGCTCCACTTCCGCCCGGCTTCGCGTGAGACCGCGACTCCGGCGACCGTGACGGTGCCGCGATCGGGCCGCTCCAGCAGGTTCAGGCAACGCAGCAAGGTGGATTTGCCGCAGCCGGACGGCCCGATGATCGAGACCAGCTCGCCCTCCTCTACGGCCAGGGAGATGTCGGACAGCACCGGCTCGCCGTCGAATGACTTGCCGATGTTGCTGGCCCGGACGATCACTTCAGGCAAGCCGGTGTTCCCGCATGATCGACCTCGCTGGATGCCCTGATTGTCAGCAAGCCGGCAGCAAGGCAAGCGGATGATTGTTCGAGCAGATCCCGCAACTCCTGCC
>CAXSEE010000281.1:0-4499 GCA_964235615.1 uncultured Acetobacteraceae bacterium
AGCCGAGAACGGCCTCTGGCAAACTCGAAGCAGCCCGATAGGTGAGTTCCGTCTGATACCGACGTGGCCGAGGTGCAAGGCGGTTGCGTATGGTTAGCGATACTGATTTTGACTAAAAATTTTAGGATAGTCAGATGATCGGCGCAGAACATAACCAAGACTCAGTAACACACCGTGTCATGTCCGGCCAGGTTCATGACCCGTTGTGGCGGTTCGTTCTGCGACGTGGAGGAGTTATTGCCAGTTTTAACAAAGCTGGTTCCGGCTCGGCTCTGTACTGCGTACATCCAATTTTCGGGGATGTTACGAGTTTCCGTCCTTTAGCGGAAGCGCTCGGACCCGAACAGCTGTTCTATGGTATACAAGTCCCTGGTATCCACATGAAACCAGAATTCGCTTCTTCTATCGAAGCTGTAGCGCAACGCTATGTTAAAGAGATTATCGCTTTTCAGCCACATGGTGCGATTGTGCTTGGTGGATGGTCGGCGGGTGCAATCATCGCGCTGGAAATGGCGCAGCAACTCCGTGCTATCGGTCGTGAGGTCCCGCTCCTAGTGGCATTCGATGGTGCTCCCTGCAATACGGGAGCAGGCATGGGCAAATGGAATCCCCTCTACGCTCTGGGGCTCATTTGCAATATTCCAGGCTGGGTGAAGCATCAAAAACAAGGCAGCCTTTCCTTCCAGGTTATTTTCAAACGGGCAATAAAAAAAGTCTTGCTTCGTATGAAGATGGCCACCTCGACGTTGCGCAATGAACAGACATTAGACGGCAGGGAGGTGCAAGGCCTGTTAGGTATGCCGGGATGGAGAGGCGACAAAGCAGACTTTGTAGTTGCCCTCTATAATGCACTGCGTTTGTATGTTCCTGCCCCATACGACGGACGTGTTGTCGTTTATGAAGCTAAAACCCAACCGCTTGATCATCTGCGGCAAGTGGGTGCTGTGTGGAGGAAGGTTGCACGCCAAGCTGAGGTGGTTAGATTGGATGTAAATCACATATCGTTATTTATGAAGCCGTGTATCGACGTTATAGCCCGAGACCTTCAGGCGCGGCTATTGGAGCTTCGAGTATCAGGATAAGCAGCGGTATCAAGCGATGCCAGCCGAGCCGGGAAGACCGCGCCGATCGTCCCTGAGAAGCCCTTCAACCCGTCGTTCGGCCAGACCCGAATGCGATAGCCCCGCACTTCTGCGGATGTCGAGTTGCCAGTCGCCCATGGCCAAGCCCATGGGGAAATGCCCCTGTCCTACCGCCGCATCGGCACCGGGGCCGGCGAGAGCACGCGGCGCGTCATGTCGAGGGCGGCGAACAGCGCCAGCAGCAACGCCAGCACCCAGTGCGGACGATGCAGGTAGATCACCCAAGCAAACACATGTCCGGCAAGCAGCAGGAACAGCAGGGACACCACGATCGCCGTCCCGATCGCCGGCTGGCCGCGACGCAGGGCCAGGACGCAGAGGGCCAGGAACACGCAGAACAATGCGATCGCCACACCGCGCACGGCAGCCATAGTCGGACCATCCAGCCGGTCGGCCAGCATCTGCAGCTGGGCCACCGCATCGGACAGCGCGCGCTCCACCGGGTTGGGCCCGGCGAAGATCAGCACCAGGGCGAGCAAGGCCCCGAACCCCCAGATCAGCAGCACGGCGTTACGGGACATCGAGGTTCTCCTTCCTCAGCCGATCAGGAACCAGAAACGGAATAGCAGGGTCTCGAGCCGGGTCTGGCGGGAAAGTTGCGGCAGCCGGAGCAGAGCGCGAAGCCGAGCCAGACGGTTGCCGCGCAGCGATGCCTGCAGCAGTGCCAGATCGGCACGTGCCTGCGGCGACAGCATGCCGGCCTGCGCGGTCAGTTCCGCCACATGCAGGCGGAACAAGTTCATGAAGGCGGCCGGCCCGCGCCTTAGCGCCATCAGGCCACGACGCAGCACCGAATGCGGCGCACCCACCGCGTTGCGCTGGTGCTGCCGGTAGAGCACCACCGGCACCGGGTCGGCGATCAGCCTGCCACCCGCCGCACCCACCAGCAGATAGCACCACCAGTCATGCAGCGTGCCGCCCGGCAGATGGCTCTCGGCGATCAGGCTCCTGGCCGCCGGGTTGAGCATGACGGTGCAGCCGGTCGCGATATTCTGGGTCAGGGCGGCGGGAAACGACGGCAGGCGGGCCAGCCGTGGCGACAGTCCCAGCCGGTTGAGCGAGCCGTCGACCAACGTCTGGCGGGCGCAATACAGCGCCGGCCGCGCATGGCGCGGATCGCCCAGCGCGATCAGCCCGCGCTCGAGTTTTTGCGGCAGCCAGACATCGTCCTGGTCGGCGAAGGCCACGACGTGATCGTCCGGAACCTGACGCAGCAGGGCCAGGAAGGAGGCGGTGATGCCGAGATGGGTGGTGTCCGAGAGGCGGAAGCAGCGTCCGCCGCCAGGCCCCTCGGCGAACCGCGTCATGATCGCGACGGTGCCGTCGGTCGAGCCGTCATCGCGCCAGAACAACGTCCAGCGCCGGTGGGTCTGGGCAAGCAGGCTATGCAGCTGCTCGGCGAGATAGGCCGATCCGTCATAGGTCGAGAGCAGGATCGCGACCGGGATGCAGTCCGGCCTCGACAGGCTGACAGGAGCGGCGCGGAGATATCCTGTCCTATGCCCGGGAGCGTGATTGGGTCCCGGAGCATGATTGGGAGCATGCTTGGCTGCCGCCTCGAACTGGTCCACGCCGCATCCGTCTTCAGAAAGCGGGCGGCGCGAGAAGACGCTCGACGATGGGCTCCAGGCTGCGTCGCCAGGCAGGCAGGCGGACCCCGAACACGCGCTCCAGCTTGTCGCAATCGAGCCGTGAGTCTGCCGGGCGTCGTGCCGGCGTGGGCCAATCCTGGGTGCGGATCGCGATCACCTCCGGCATCCTGCGGCCATGCCTCGAGGCCGCTTCGAGGGCGGCGACGGCCAGCCCGTGCCAGGTAGTCTCCCCGGTGCCGGCGGCGTGATAGATGCCGGCGTAGCTGTCCCGCCAGCCGCCGGCCTCGATCAGGGCGATGATGTCGATGATCCCGGCCGCCAGGTCGTCGGCGCTGGTGGGCGCGCCGCACTGGTCGCCGACCACCTTCAGGGTCGGGTTCTTCGCCCCCGCGTTAATCATCGTGCGGACGAAATTCTTGCCGGTCGCGGAATAGACCCAGGAAGTGCGCAGCACGATGGTCCGCGCGCAGGCGGCTAGCGCGGCCTGCTCGCCCTCCGCCTTGGTGCGGCCATACACCCCGGTCGGCGAGGTCGGGTCGGTCTCGACATAGGGCTCGCCCTTGTCGCCGTCGAACACATAGTCGGTCGAGACATGGATCAGCGGGATGCCGGCATCGGCGCACAATGCGGCCAGCAGCGCGGGACCGTCGCGGTTGGCCCTGGCGGCGCCGTCCGGATCGCTCTCGGCGGCGTCGACCGCGGTCCAGGCGGCGGCGTTGACGACCATGACGGGCGAGATGCGCCGGAAGGTCTCGCCGAGGCTGCCGGGCCGGTCGAAGTCGAACTCCGGGCGTCCGGCAAGGTGGATGCGCGGGCCGCCGCAGGCGACCAGGGACGCCGCGAGCTGGCCGGCGCCGCCGGTGACCAGGATCGGGCCGCCTTCAGCCAGGGCGGCCATCAGATGTGGAACCAGCCATGGGCGGCCGAGAACTCCGGCGCCAGCCTGTCCTTGTCGGACAGCACCGCCTCGTCCTCGTCGATCGGCCAGCGGATGCCGATCTCCGCAGAGTTCCAGATCACCGCGCGCTCGGCGTCCTTGTTCCACACGTCGGTGCATTTGTATTGCACTTCGGTATCGTCGGTGAGGGTGCAGAAGCCGTGCAGGAAGCCCGGCGGCACCCAGAGCTGCGACCAGTTCTCCTCGGAAAGCTCGGCGCCGACCCATGCGCCGTAGCTCGGCGAGCCGACCCGGGCGTCGACGGCCACGTCGTAGATGGCGCCGCGCGCGCAGCGCACCAGCTTGCCCTGCGGATGCGGCGCCAGCTGGCAATGCAGCCCGCGCACCACGCCGCGCTGCTTCGACAGGCTGTGGTTGTCCTGGATGAACGGCAGCGCGATGCCGGCCTCCTCCATGCGCAGGGAATTATACGTCTCGGAGAAGAATCCCCGGCTGTCGCCGAACCGTGGCGGGGTGACCAGGATGACGTCGGGGATCTCGAGACGCTCTGCCTTCATGGATTTCTCCTCATCTCAAGGTACCTGACCCAAGATCTCGATCCAGGTCGGGGCTGGGCTCAACTATGCACCCCGTCCGCCAGCTCCAGCAGCAGGCGTCCGAGTTCGGTCTTGCTCAGGCCGCGCGCATGGCCGCGCAGGGTGTGGGCGTCGATGAAGCCCATGCGAAACGCGACCTCCTCCGGCGAGCCGACCAGCATGCCCTGCCGGGACTGGATGGTCTGGACGAAGGTGCCGGCCTGCATCAGGCTGTCGGGCATGCCGGCGTCGAGCCAGGCGCAGCCGCGGCCGAGGCGCTCGACCTGCAGCG
>CAXSEE010000282.1:0-4463 GCA_964235615.1 uncultured Acetobacteraceae bacterium
GCGGCCAGCGTCAGCGACACGCCGGTGAACCAGCCGAGCAGCATGGTCACGTCGACGATCCCGGCATCTCCGAGCAGCGCCTTCGCGCGGCGATACAGGCCCATTGGCACCACGCGCGGAGCCACCAGAGCCGAAGCCAGCTCGTAGACCACCTGCTGCCGGGGCTCGTCGAAGCTGGCCGGCAGCCCGGCAATCAGCGCTTCCACCTTGTCCGCCGGCAGGCCGCCCGCACCTTCGGCGATCTTCTCGTGCTCGTAGTTGGAGTAGGCTGCCCGCCAGCGACTGTTGACCAGGTTGGTGGCGATCTCGATCTCCGCCTTGGTCAGCGTCGAGCGGGTCTGGTAGTAGGCGCCGACCGGCACGAACGTGTTGGACATGGCGGGGTTGGCCAGCCAGATCTTGTGCGGGCCGGGCACCTGACCGCGCAACCCCATCGTCGTGTCATATGCGTTCCTCATCTCCGGCGGCATTTCACCGACGGGCACCTCGTGGTAGCGGCCGAAGGTCCCGAAATCTGATGCGTCCGTCATGTTGCTGTGCCTCATTGCTGGAAGCCGCCATGATGGCTCGACGTGGCGCACAGGTCTTACGCCAACCGGTCGGGACTTTCGGTTTATGCGCACCGTGAGCCGCGTTCGGCTGTTGACGGAGTCAGAACCGTCGCGCCTGACGCCAGGCGCGCGGGCTGAGCCCGGTCGCTGTGCGGAACGACGTCGCGAAATGGCTGGGCTGCCCGAAGCCGCAGCTCAATGCGATCTCGATCACTGGCAGGTCGGTCTTTTCCAGCAACCGCTGCGCCTTTTCGATCCGCAGGCCACTCAGATAGCGGTGAGGCGGCACCCCTACGGCATCGCGGAACGCCCGCACGAGTTGTGACTGGCTTAGTCCTCCGGTCGCAGCAAGCTGAGAGAGGGAGAGGTCGTCCTCCAGGCATGACCGCATCTGTTCGATGACACGTTGGATGCGTGGGGCCGGATCGCTGGTTGCGGATACCCGTCGCTCCGTGGCGAGGGTCGAGTGGAACCGCAGCAGGTGGATGACCAAGGCCCGCCCGAGCGTTTCCATCATCAGGCGCGAGGTCGGTCCAGGCATTGCTGCTTCCGCGAGCAGCAGCCTGACCATCTGGTCGGCGGCGTGATCGGGCACTGCAAGGCGGTGCGCGAGTGCTGCCGCCTTTTCATCCTGGCCGTAGATCTCCCGGGCCACATCATGCAGGAGTTCGGGTGCGAGATGGAGCAGGACCACGTCGGACCGCCCCTTCAGGATGCGGCGCACCGGATGCCTGGCTGGGGTGATTGTCACTTGGCCGGGGCCGGTCCAACGACGCTCGGGTTTCCCTACTCCATAATCCTCCTCGATCAGGACTGGCCCGACCAGATGATCGACCAGCAGTTCATCGCGCAGGCCCGGCACATCGATCACACTTGGCGGATGACGAAAGCGTTGCAAGGTGAGGCCCGGAGATCCGGTGCCTGCTGTTGTCAGCAAGGGGCGGCTCGGCAACCGGTCAGCGAGGCCCTCGGGGGTCAGAAGCTTGCCCGCGTCCACGTCAAACTGCTCCACGCCGTTACGGACTTTGAAAACGTCTTCATCGGACTCCGGAGTCATCGAACGCCATACGTCGGACCGGGAACAAAGACGTAGGCCAAATGCGGGTTGCAGCGTAGCGGAGGCCCAGGAGGAGTAACTTCAGCATGGTAGCGGCGCACAAGATCGTAGCGACGCGCAAAGGGCGCAAGGATATCGAGCGATCCGGTGTCGATGGTGAGCAAAGCTGCGATCCCGTCGAGCGATCCCTTGATTTCCGGCTGGTTGTATTGGAAGTAAAACGACGGAGCGGCGATCAAGTGCGTTCGAGCGCGGGCGCGGATCCGATCAGCGACCTGATCCTGTCCGCGTCGGCAGGCGTCACTGGATTATAGACCACCATGTTGAGATCCGGCCGGCCATCGACCGCGAATGCCGAATACTCGAAGGCGAGCGCGCCGAGAACCGGATGCCGTATGTGCTTGATGCCGTCGCTATGGCTGCGAACGTCGTTGTCGCGCCACATCGCCTCGAACTCGGGGCTGAGCCGACAGAGTTCATCGACGAGAGGCTGCACCTCGGCCGCCGCTCCCGCGCGTGCCGCGTCCACCCTGAATGCGCCCACCACCAACCGTGCCACACTTTCCCAATCATACTGGGCAGCGCGGACGCGAGGATCTAGGAAGATGAAGCGCAGGACATTGCGCTGATCCGGCGGCATCGATCCATAGTCGGCCATGATCACGGTCGCCGCCCGGTTCCAGGCGATGACATCCCATGTGGCGGTCCTGATCAGGGCGGGGTTCGGCTCCAGCGCGTCGAGCACGCGTTGCAGCCGTGGCGTGACGCCTTCGTCCTTCCGGTAGCGTACCTCGGGCTGGCGGCCGAGGCCGAGCAGGAAGAGATGCTCGCGCTCGACATCGGTCAGCATCAGGGCGCGCGAGATCCGGTCGAGCACGTCTGCCGAAGGCGCGCCGCCGCGTCCCTGCTCGAGCCAGGTGTACCAGGTCGGGCTGATATTGGCGCGCTGGGCTATTTCCTCCCGACGCAGGCCGGGCGTGCGGCGACGCTCGGAGGAGAATCCGAATGCGGCCGGATCGAGCCTTGTCCGGCGGTCCTTCAGGTAGCTTCCCAGCCTGGTCTCGGTTGTGACGGAGACGCCCATCCTGTTATCCATTATACCACGATAATCTCACTACTTTACCACGATAGCGACCGAGCGGATATCTGTTTGCAACGAAAGCTGGAGATTGCGCGCATGCGTGTATTTGTCACTGGAGCCACCGGCTGGGTCGGCTCCGCCGTCGTGAAGGAGTTGATCGGCGCTGGCCATCAGGTGCTCGGTCTTACCCGCTCGGACAAGGGGGCGGAGGCGCTGGCCGCGGCAGGCGCCGAGGTCCATCGTGGCACCCTCGATGACCTGGACAGTCTCAGGAGCGGCGCTGCCCAAACGGACGGCGTGATCCACACCGCCTTCAATCACGACTTCTCGAAATTCGCCGAGAACTGCGCGGAGGACCAGCGCGCCATCGAAGCAATCGGCGCCGCGCTCGAAGGCTCCGACCGTCCGCTGCTGGTGACGTCCGGTGTGGCGCACCTCGCCCCTGGCCGCATGGCGACCGAGGCGGACGCGCCGTCTTCCTCCTTTCCCCGCAAGTCGGAGGCGGCGGCGGTGGCATTGGCGGCGCGCGGCGTGCGGGCAACGACCATCCGGCTCGCGCCGACGGTCCATGGCCATGGCGATAACGGCTTTGTTCCGCACCTCGTCCAGTTCGCGCGCGAGAAGGGCGTGTCCGCCTATGTCGGCGATGGGCTCAACCGCTGGCCGGCCGTGCATCAGCTCGACGCCGCCCGCCTCTACCGGCTCGCTCTGGAGCGGGGCGGCGCCGGTGGCCCGTTCCATGGCATCGCCGAAGAAGGCGTGCCGGTCAAAGTGATCGCAGAGATAATCGGCCGCCGCCTGAACATTCCGGTGGTCTCGAAGTTGCCCGAGGAGGCGGCCGAGCATTTCGGCTGGTTCGCGATGTTCATAGGCATGGACGCCGTGACATCGAGTGCGCGCACCCGGGCGGCGCTCGATTGGGAGCCGGTTGGACCCGGGCTCATCGCCGATATGGATGACCCAGCCTATTTCGCTCAGTAGCGCCGAGGACGGCACCGTCGATCTGCGGGACGAGGCCAGCGTATCCCGCTTCTGGGGCGCGCTTGCCGCGGTCAAGCACGACAGCCGCAGGATTGCTCCGAACGGGTCGATCATTCTGACGAGCGGCATGCTCGCATATCGTCCCAGGCAAGGCGCTCCTTGCCACGCGCCGCGTCGCCCATGGAGGCCGCCACAGCCTATGTCTATCTGATGCTGAACAGCTACGCGACCGGACAGATACTTCCCGTGGACGGTGGCGGCTGGCTGGTGTGAGCTGTCCGGCGAAGCGCAGTCGATTTCCAGGGCGCGAAGTCAGGCGGCACCTTATGCCCGCAATGGAGCCGAGGGGACGACCGTCCGCATCAGCCCGGTGGCGATATCGTAGACAAGGCCGGTGACGACGATTTCACCGGGCAGGTTCGGGTTCGCCTTGAGCGCCGCGACATCCAGGACCACGGACGAGTAGGGGTCGTCGATCGCCAGGGTGGCCAGCGCGGCAGGCTGGACGCCCATGTGCTTGGCCAGCAGGTTGGGCGCATGGTTGCGGCAGTCTACGATGCCGCAATCCGTGTGATGGAGAACGACGAAGTTCCATCCGGCACCGATATCGCCACCGCGATTCTGAACCACCGATCGCAGCAGCGCCATCGTTTCGAGAGCGGCTGGATTGACCCGTCCGCCAACGTTGCGGATCACCGCGGCTTCGCCGGGGACTAATCCAAATATTACGGCGGGATCGACGCGTGGGTCGGCGCAGCCGAGGATGATTGTCTTCTTCGAAGGCATGATTTTC
>CAXSEE010000283.1:0-4454 GCA_964235615.1 uncultured Acetobacteraceae bacterium
ACGTCGAGCAGCGCCGGGCCGTCATGCGCCAGCCACTCCCGCATGGCGCCTTCCAGCTCCGCCGGATCCTCGACGCGCTTGGCGAAGATGCCCGCACCCGCGCCATGGCGGCGAAATCCGCCCGCCATGAAACTGGCGTAGGCGGGCGACTTATCCACGGCGGTGGTCACCGTGACGGCGCTGGGTAGGGTTGAGGTGCGAAACGCAACTCTGATCCAAGGACAACAATACCCCAATTTCCACAACGGTGACGGACACGATCCCGGCTCTCGTGATTCTCACCTCCGGCGTTTTGGCTGCATTGCAACAGCGTGACATGACCAACATCGGAATATTTCGTTTAGCACCTGATGATTGTTTTGCACTGGCTGCCATGACCGGTGGCAGATCGGAGTTTACAGTGAGGCCCAGATGCTCGAACTGCGGGTAAGTTAGACGTGGCAGCTGGTCGCTTCCGGCGTACGGGGCGGCTTGAATCACTCCAGCGCCACGTCTTGTCCATGCCACTATCGGTATAGATGGCAACGCGCACGATTAAAGTCGTTGACCCGGCCGAACGTATGCCCAGTTCATGCAGTCATTCCTCGCAACTGAATAATCTTCACGTCCTAGAGATAGGCGCAAAGCGCCATACTCGCCGGTATGGCCCCGATCATGGCCACCGTCGTGACAAGCATAATGCTGGCGGTTTCCGCCTCGAACATGCCGTATTGTTGCGCGAACAGGACGGACGGCGTCGAGGTCGGCATCGTGCTCGACACGAACACGGCACTGGCCATCGCCCCGGTCAATCCGCACAGCCTGACCATGATGAAGAACACCGCCGGCTGGACGACGATGCACACGAGCGAACCGAGGATCACCGTACGCGAAAGCAGCTTGATCGGGTAGGCGGCCAGTGCGACGCCACTCGCGAAGATCGCAACTCCCGCTGCCGAGACTGATAGTGGCGACAGTGCCGTAGAGACGAAGGGTGCAAGGTTCCAGCCAGTCAGTGCAAAGGCAGCGCCCAGGACGGGGCACCAGACCAGGGGATTGATCACCGCATGGCCAAGCGTGCTCCGGACGGAAACGGAGATCCCCGGCTTGGCCGAAGCGGACTCGAGCAGGTAGATCGCGACAGAGACCTGCGCGAGGTTCGTGACGAGCGCCGCAAGCCCCACGACGCCGGTGCCAACCTGCTGCCCGTAGATCGGGACGAGGACGGTGAGCCCGTAGATTGGCACGGCCGTCGAGCTGACCGCGTAGCCGAGCAGCGTGGCTTTCAGCCGATCCATGTGACAGGCGCGCAGGATCGAATAGGCGGCCAGGAAGAACGCCGAATAGCCGACCAGCATGACGACGATGACCAGGCCCTGTTGCAGCAGCAAAGCGCGGTTGAAATGCGCCATGCCCAGGAACAGCGCCGCGGGAAGCGCGTATTGCAGCGCGAGTTTGCTCAGGCCGCGCGCCTGGTCGGAGTCGAAGCTATGATGCTTGCCAGCCGCAAAGCCCAGGGCAAGGACCAGGATGACGGGAGCAATGGCCGCTAACAGAAGTGGCAGGTTCATGGGTGAACTCCATTACGCGATGTCGAGTCGCGCGAAGATCGGCAACTTGACCAGATTGATGGTCAGCAGGAACACGCCCGCCGCCGCGAGCACGCCGGCCACCGTCGACGCCGGAAGCCGCGTCATTCCAACGCCGCCGACCGCCAGGGTGGACGCGATGGCGATGTCGACTACTGAGGAGAGGATGAGCCAAGGGCTTGGCCGGTCGCCCCAGAAGCGCCGGCGCTGACGCACCGCGTAGAGCATCGCCTGGCTGCCGAACACCAGCGCGATAAAGGCGAGGGTGCGCAATCCTGCGATGCCGAGATGCAATGCAAAGTCACCTACGGCAAGTATGCAGACGCAGAAGCCCAGCAGGCATAGGCCGGCCAGCACGCCGGCGAGCGTGAGCTTGCCGATGCGCCAGACATTCGGCGCCGGCGAAGGCCCGACGGTATCCATAGTCAGCGCCATGGAAAGGAAGTCATTGGTGATCATCACGATCACCATCAGCGACGGCGTCAGGATCGCGTGTCCGGTCATGACCAGACCCACGATCAGGAACAAGACCATCGCGATCTTCTTGATGATCAGATACAGCGTGTAGGTCAGGATCCGCTGGAACGTGATCCTTCCTTCCCTAACCGCCGCCACGACGCCCTGCAGGCCGGACTGGGTCAACACCAGGCCTGCCGCCGCTTTGGCGACGTCAGTCGCTGTCGAGACGGCGATGCCCATCTGCGCCTGGCGCAGCGCCGGGGCGTCGTTGGCTCCGTCGCCGCACATGCCGACCGTGTGGCCGCTCCGCTGAAACGCCTTGACGAGCTGGAACTTCCCTTCCGGAAACACCCCAGCAAAGACGGCGAACGTCTCGGACCGGACGGCGCCCGGGAGCGGTCCCGGCGGGCAGATGGGGCCTTGAAGCCCAACAGCATGGGCCACGATCCCCGCGGTTGCGGGCGCATCGCCGGTCACCATCACGGTGCGGATGCCGAGGGTGCGTAATTCGGAAACAAGCCGGGCGGAGTCCTCGCGCGGTGGGTCACTCAGCGCGATCAGCCCGGCCAGCCGCAGCGCCGACGGTGGCCCGGCAGCCACCGCCAGCACCCGGCAACCCTGCTCTTCGAGGTTCTTGGCCGCCGCCTCGGCCCCGGTCGACGGGCGCGCCATCGCAGAGACAACGGCGAAGGCTCCCTTCACGACACGCTGCGTGAGCCCGTCTGGTTGGGTAATCGTCGCTTCCGACATCCTGGTCGCTGGATCGAACGGCACGAACGTAAGGCGTTCGGCCGCCCCGGGTGCCTGCCGCCCGGCGGCCGCGCGGATGGCGAGATCGATCGGATCTTGCCCCCCTTCCGAACTGGCGAGGGCGGCAAGGGCGAGCACGCGCGCGTCGTTGAAGCCGGGCATCGCGCGCACGCTGCTCAACGCAAGCTCGTTCTTCGTCAATGTGCCTGTCTTGTCGGCGCACAACACATCCATTATGGCCGCTTCATTCACTGCCGACAGGCGTGTCGGAAGCACGCCTTGCCGGGTCAGGGCGCGAGCTCCGAGTGCCGCCGCCAACGTGAAGGTTGCCGGCAGTGCCACCGGGATCGAAGCCAGCAGGGCCGTCAAGGCGAGGCCGATGATCTCGGTAACAGGCAATCCGAGGATGGTTGCGTATCCCACCAACAGGACGGCGGCGACGCCGTTGAACAGCACGAGGTTGCGGACGACGCGAAACACCGCCTTCTGCTCCGAACTGACGACCTTGGCGGTGCGGATCAGTTCGACAGTGCGGCCGAACTTGGTGCGGTTGCCCGTCGCGGTAACCTCCGCTGTCGCCTCGCCCCGCCTGACCAACGCGCCGGCATAGGTTTGCAGCCCGGCGCCCGCCTCGACCGGCACCGACTCCCCGGTGAGCATGGATTGGTCGATCAGGACTTCCCCGCTGGTGATGCGCATGTCCGCGGCAACCACGCCGCCTAGCGAGAGCTTGACCACGTCGCCGACGACGAGCGCGGCCGCCGGAACCGTGGCCCAGGCGGAGTCGCGCCGGACGGTCGCGGTCATGGCGAGCCGCGCCGTCAACGCCGTCAGCGTTGCCTGGGCACGCCCTTCCTGAACGATCCCGAGCACGGCGTTGAACACCAGCAGCGCGGCAATGATCCCGGCCCCGGCATAGGCGCCGAGCGCGAGTTGCAGCAGGACCGCGGCTTCGAGCAGCCACGGTACCGGCGCCCAGAACCTCCCCGTGACCCGGCGCCACGCCGGGTCCGCCGTGTCGGGCGTTGCGTTCGGACCGAACTGCTGGAGTCTGCGACCTGCCTCGCCTGCCGTCAGGCCTTCCGGAACGGCAGGCTGGGCGTGATCAGGCACGTTGTTTTCTATAGGTCACGGTCTGCTACGCGTATTTCGGGACGTAGAGCTGCGCCTCGATCCAGGAACGGATGTCGCTTGGGCGTTCGACCTGGGCCAGGCCTTGGTCGAACATGAACTCCACCACCCGGACCGCCGTCGTGACCTCGGTTTCCAGGATGTTCGACTGGCTGGGGAACAGCCGACCCGCGGCACGCTGCTCGTCGCCCACTTGGTCGGCGGTCGCCTGGGCCGCGACGATGAAGCACTCGTCGGTCAGCAGTTTCGGCCTTGCGACGTGCGTGGCGAGCCCTATCGCCGGGTAGATGTAGAAGTTGTTCGCCTGGCCCGGGTGGAAGGTCCGCTCACCGATGGTCACGTTGTCAAACTGGACGCCGGCCGCATACAGCGCCCGCCCGCCGGACCAGGTGTAGGCTTCCGTTGCAAGGCATTCGGTCTTCTCGGTCGGATTGGACAGCGAGAAGATGACCGGCTGCTTGTTGAGCCGGCTCATCGCCTTCACGGCAGGCTGCGTGAACAGGCCCTGCTTCGTGCTCACGCCGATCAGGATCGTCGGCTTGAACG
>CAXSEE010000284.1:0-4358 GCA_964235615.1 uncultured Acetobacteraceae bacterium
TGATTGGATTCTCAAGGCTTCGCCTTGAGCGGGTCCAGGGCAGAGCCCTGGTCTTCTTGCCTAAGGATCGCCAAATGAAAACGGTCACCTACGCCATCGGCGACATCCACGGCCGAAGCGATCTGCTGGACCGGCTGCTGAGCATGATTCAGGTAGACGCGGCGAGCCGCGGTGCCAGGTCGAAGATCGTCTTCACCGGCGATTATGTCGATCGCGGACCAAACTCGTATGGCGTGGTCGAGCGGCTGATGGCCGGTCCGGCGCGTGCCATAGACGAGTTCATCTGCCTGCGCGGCAACCATGACGACCTCTTCATCAAGGCCGTGACGACCAGGGAGGATGTGCCCGACTGGGCCTGGCAGCTTTTCGAATACACCGTCGAGAGCTACAGCGCGGACAAGGGCGCCCTGCTCCGGCATGTCGGGTTCTTCGCCGGGCTGAAGCTGACCCATGACGACGGCACCCATCTGTTCGTGCATGCCGGCATCCGGCCGGAAGTCCCGCTCGACGAACAGGAAGAAGAAGACCTGATCTGGATACGCGAGGAGTTCCTGGAATACGAGCTGCCGCTGCCGAGGCGCGTCGTGCATGGCCATACGATCATGGGCGACCTGCCGGTGGTCACGCCGAACCGGATATCGATCGATACCGGGGCCTACCGGTCCGGGATCCTGACCGCGGCCAGGCTCGATGACGGCGAGCTGAGCTTCCTGCAGGCGATCGGGGCACCCGACCCCAGTTTCCTGTAACGGCTACCGGTTGGTGAAGGCGGCCGGACGCTTCTCGACGAAGGCGGCCATGCCCTCCTTCTGGTCGCGCGTCGCGAAGGCGGCGTGGAACACCCGGCGCTCGAAGCGGACCCCTTCGGCCAGCGTCGTCTCGTAGGACCGGTTGACGCTCTCCTTGACCATCATCGCAACCGGGTGGGACATGGCGGCGATCGTGGCCGCGGTGGCCAGCGCGTCGTCCAGCAGGCCCGCCACAGGCAGCACCCGTGACACCAGGCCGGAGCGCTCGGCCTCGTCCGCGTCCATCATCCGCCCGGTCAGGCACATCTCCATCGCCTTGGACTTGCCGACCTGGCGGGTCAGGCGCTGCGATCCGCCCATCCCCGGGATCACCCCGAGCTTGATCTCCGGCTGGCCGAACTTCGCGGTGTCGGAGGCCAGGATGATGTCGCACATCATGGCCAGCTCGCAGCCGCCGCCGAGTGCGAAGCCCGACACGGCGGCGATGATCGGCTTGCGTATGCGCACGATCGCCTCCCAGCCGGCGAACCAGTCGGAAGCATACATCTCGCTGTATTCGCGGGACTGCATCTCCTTGATGTCGGCGCCGGCGGCGAAGGCGCGCTCCGATCCGGTCAGCACGATGCAGCCGATCGCCGGATCGGCGTCGAAGCGCATGAGGGCGGCGACCAGCTCCTGCATGACCTGGGTGTTCAGCGCGTTGAGCGCCTTGGGGCGGTTGAGCGTGACGAGCCCGACCGCCGCCCGGGTTTCGACCAGAAGTGTGGCATATTCGGGCATCATGTCGTCAGTCATGTTGGCCTTCCGAACGGGTCCTGATGTCCTGGATGATACCGGAGAAGTCCATCCCCGCACCGCCCGCGCCGACATAGCGCTCGAACAGCGCCGTCGCCTCGCGGCCCAGGACGGTGTCCGCGCCGAAGCTGGCCGCGGCTGCCTGGGACAATCTCATGTCCTTGAGCATGAGGCTGGCCGCGAAGCCCGGCTTGTAGTCGCGGTTGGCGGGGCTTGATGGAAGCGGTCCCGGGACCGGGCAATTGGTGGTCAAGGCCCAGCACTGGCCGGATGCGGTGGAGGCGACATCGTAGAGGGCCTGGTGACTGAGACCGAGCTTCTCCGCCAGCACGAAGGCTTCGCCGACGGCGATCATCGAGATGCCGAGGATCATGTTGTTGCAGATCTTGGCCGCCTGCCCGGCGCCGGCCTCGCCGCAATGCACGATCCTGCGGCCCATCGCTTCGAGCAACGGCTTCGCACGCGAAAAACTCTCTTCGGTGCCGCCGGCCATGAAGGTCAGGGTGGCCTGGGCCGCGCCGCCGACACCGCCGGAGACCGGGGCGTCCAGCGCCGGGCGCCCGGCCTCGACGGCAAGTGCGATGGCTTCCCGCGCGTCGGCGACGTCGATCGTGGAGCAGTCGATCAGCAGCGTGCCGGGCGCCGTCACCCGCAGCAATCCCCGCGGTCCGCCGTAGCAGCCCAGCACCAGCCCGCCGTTGGGCAGCATGGTGATGACGATGTCCGCCTCGCGGGCGGCGGCGGCCATGTCCGGGGCCACCCGGATGCCGGCGTCCCGCGCGCCCTGGCAGGCGGCTTCCGAGAGGTCGAAGCCGAGCAGTTCATGTCCCGCGCGGGCGAGGTTGGCAGCCATTGGCGTGCCCATGTTGCCAAGACCGATAAACCCGATCCTGCTCATATGATGATGCTCAGCCCATGGTCGGGATGACGAAGGCGTTCTCCTTCACCCCGGTCATCCAGCGCGAGGTCACCGTCTTGGTCTTGGTGTAAAAACGGACCGAATCCGGGCCGTGCTGGTTCAGGTCGCCGAAGCCCGACGCCTTCCAGCCACCGAAGGTGTGGTAGGCGATCGGCACCGGGATCGGCACGTTGATGCCGACCATGCCGACCTCGACGCGGCTGGCGAAGTCGCGCGCGGTGTCGCCGTCGCGGGTGAAGATCGCCACACCGTTGCCATACTCGTGCTCGTTGGGCAGCCTCAGCGCCGCCTCGTAATCGTCGGCGCGCACCACGGTCAGCACCGGGCCGAAGATCTCCTCCTTGTAGATGCGCATCGCTGGCGTCACGCGGTCGAACAGGCAGCCGCCCATGAAGAAGCCGTTCTCGTGGCCCTGCATGCGGAAGTCGCGGCCGTCGACCACCAGATCCGCACCCTCCTCGATGCCGACGCCGACATAGTCCTTTACACGCGCGAGCGCCTCGGCGGTCACCAGGGGACCATAGTCGGCGCCGTCGTCGTTGGAGAGGCCGATCTTCAGCCCTTCCACGCGCGGCACCAGGCGGGCCATCAGGGCGTCGGCGGTCTTCTGGCCGACCGGCACCGCGACCGAGAGCGCCATGCAGCGTTCGCCCGCCGAGCCGTAGGCGGCACCGACCAGGGCATCGGCCACCTGGTCGAGATCGGCATCCGGCATGATCAGGGCATGGTTCTTGGCCCCGCCGAAGCATTGCGCGCGCTTGCCGTTCTTGGCCGCGGTCTCATAGATGTATTGCGCGATCGCCGACGAACCGACGAAGCCCACCGCCTTGACGCGGCGGTCGTGCAGTATGGCGTCGACCGCCTCGCGGCCACCGTTGACGACGTTCAGCACGCCCTTCGGCAGGCCGGCCTCGAGGAACAGCTCGGCGATGCGCAGCGGCACCGACGGATCGCGCTCGGACGGCTTGAGGATGAAGGCGTTGCCGCACGCGATCGCCGGCCCGATCTTCCACAGCGGGATCATGGCCGGGAAGTTGAACGGCGTGATCCCGGCCACGACGCCGAGCGGCTGGCGCATCGAATACACGTCGATCCTGGGTCCGGCGCCTTCGGTATATTCGCCCTTGAGCAGGTGCGGGATGCCGATCGCGAACTCGATCACCTCCAGGCCGCGCTGGATGTCGCCCTTGGCGTCCGGCACCGTCTTGCCATGCTCGGACGAGAGCAGGCGCGCGAGGCTGTCCATCTCGGCATTGGCGAGCTCGAGGAACTTCATCATGACCCGCGCGCGCTTCTGCGGGTTGGTCGCCGCCCAAGCGGGCTGGGCTTCCGCCGCGTTGGCGATGGCTGAAGCGGCCTCGGCGGTGCTGGCCAGCGGCACCAGCGCCTGGACCTCACCGGTGTTGGGATCGAACACGCGGCCGAAGGAGCCGGACTGGCCGGCCACGTGACGGCCGCCGATGAAGTGGGACAACTCGCGGGTCATGACGCCTCAATACTCCATTCTCTGGATCTGGTTTCTTCCGGACTGGAAGCAGGGAACCACACTCGTCCGGGATGTTCCAGACTGGACTGGGACGCGCTGCGGACGGTGCCGGCCATTGTTCGGACCAAGCCTGACGGCACCATGCTCTCGATGAACTAGCTCGTCAGGGACAGGAACTCGGCCTGGATTACTGACGAGCGCGCGCTGATGGCCGCACTAACCACGCTGTTCGACGCCTGCGTTCTCTACCCGGCACCGCTCCGTGATCTCCTGATGCGCCTGGCGACCACAGACCTTTTTCGGGCGCGATGGTCGGTGGTTATCCATGACGAGTGGACAAGCGCGATCCTGGCTACCCGGCCTGAACTGCAGATGCAGCTCGCGCGCACAAGGGAGCTGATGGATGCGC
>CAXSEE010000285.1:0-4350 GCA_964235615.1 uncultured Acetobacteraceae bacterium
TCGAGGCGGAACCACTGAGAGTTGCAGCTACAAAACTCTGTGCAGCACTTCCCCACAATAAGCCAAAAGCCGATTGATTGGCCTTCTTATAGGGCTTACGGTCCTTACCAGTTCCACTAGCGATTGATCAGTTCAGCCACATTTTCCGTGATTCACGATCCATAGGTTGAGTATAATAGTTTTCATCAATTAACAGATCGCCTAATCCAAACTGAGACACTACCATTGCCAAGACGTGCTTCGCACGAGGGGTCAAAGGCGGTGCCTGTGCCTCAACATAAACCGCAACACCCGCTGGGTCATCGCGCCATGTGGCGGGCTCATCCAGGTGAAGCCGCTGAACCGCCCGGGCCGGTAGATGCCCCGCTGGTGCGAGAAGCGCAGGAAGCCGGCGTGGCCGTGATAGGTGCCGGTGCCGCTCTGACCGACACCGCCGAACGGCAGCGACGGGAGGGCACCGTGCAGCACCGTGCCGTTCAGCGTGACGCCGCCCGATCGGGTCCGTGACAGCACCAGGCGCTGAGCAGCGGCGTCCGTGCTATAGCAGTACAGCGCGAGCGGCACCGGGCGAGCATTGATGAAGCCGATCGCCTGTTCGAGCGTGTCGTAGCCCAGCACCGGCAGCACGGGGCCGAAGATCTCCTCCTCCATGATGCGCGAACCGGGGTCGGGTTCGCACAGGATGGTCGGCGGCAACCGGCGTTGCGCGGTCAGGCGCTGTTGCTGGTCAGGCCGGTCTTCGGCGTGTCTCAGCACGGCGGTGCAGCCCGGGACCGCCTCGTCGATCAGCGCCCGCAGCCGTCGATGATGACGATCGCTGATCAGCGCGGTGTAGTCCGGGTTGTCCAGGATCGTCGGGTAGAGCCGGGCTGCGGCCGTGCGCAGGGCCTCGGCGGTCTCCAGCAGGCGATGACGCGGGGTCAGCACATAGTCAGGGGCGAGGCAGGTCTGGCCGGCACTGAAGAATTTGCCGACGGCGAGGCTGTGGGCCGCATGACGCAGGCGGGCATCGTCGGCGACGGCGTCCGCGCACAGGATCGCCGGGGATTTTCCGCCCAGCTCCAGCGTCACCGGGACAAGTCCGGCGGCGGCGGCCTGCATCACGCTGCGGCCGACGCCGGTGGACCCAGTGAACAGCAGATGGTCGAATGGCAGCGCGCAGAAGCGGCGGCCGACGTCGGCGTCGCCGGTGACGACCCTGAGCTGGCTCGCCTCGAAGACATCCGCGAGCAGGCTCTGCAACAGCGCCGAGCAGGCCGGGGTGTGCTCCGACGGCTTGAGCATGACCCGGTTGCCGGCTGCGAGCGCGTCCACGACCGGCATCAGCGAGAGCAGGATCGGGTAGTTCCAGGGCGAGACGATGCCGATGCAGCCGAGTGGTTGGACCTCGATCCAGGCGCGTCCAGGCCTGAGGCGGGCGCTGACCCCGCGACGCCGTGGCCGCATCCAGCGCCCGAGGCGAGCCCGGCTATAGCCGATGGCATCGAGCACCGGCAGGATCTCGGCCAGGATGGTCTCCGGGCGAGCCCGGTTGCCGAAATCGGCATGGACCGCCCGATGCAGGGCCTCGCTGTTCCGGCGCAGCAGCGTCTCGAGACGCCCCAGCGCGTCCCGCCTTGCCTCCAAGGTCGGGCAGGGGTCGAGCAGGGCCGCGCGTTTCTGGGCGTCGAGATGGGGTTGCAGGCTGTCGGTCATGCGCCAACCTAGGGGCGATAGGCGTCCGTGTAGAGCCGGCGATTGGACGGCGGTGAATTCTGCCGTAGCCTGGCTGCGGAGTTTGGAGTGGGACCGGGACCATGAGCCTCGAATCGGACCTGGTTGTGGATCGGCTTCGGCTGAAGCGCCGGCTGGCTTTCTGGCGCGTGCTGGCGGTGGTCGGCTTCGTGCTGGCGCTGCTGATCGCCGGGGGTGTGCGGTTCGGTGGTGCCGCTGGCGGTCCGCATCTCGCCCGGCTGAAGGTGGACGGCATCATCACCGACGACCAGGAACGGCTCGCGCTGATCGACCGCGCCCGCAAGGATCCGCTGGTCAAGGGCATGATCCTGTCGATCGACAGTCCAGGCGGCTCGGTCGCCGGCGGCTCGGCCCTGCATGACGCGATCGTCCGGTTTGCCGCCCGCAAGCCCGTCGTGGTGGTCATGCGAGGCGTCGCGGCGTCCGCGGGCTACATGATCGCCGTGCCGGCGGCGCGCATCTTCGCCTCGAACGCCACCCTGACCGGCTCGATCGGCGTGATATTGCAGTCACCCGACGTGTCCGGCCTGCTCGGCAAGGTGGGGGTAGGCGTCGACGAGCTGGTGTCCGGTCCGCTGAAGGGCCAGCCCAGCGTGGTCAAGCCGCTCTCGCCCGAAGGACGGGCGATGCTGCAGGGCGTGGTGATGGATCTGTACGGCCAGTTCGTCGACATGGTCGCGGCTGGCCGGCACATGGATGTCGAGCGCGTGCGCAGCCTGGCGGACGGGCGGCCCTACACGGGTCATCAGGCGATCGGGCTCGGGTTGATCGATCAGATCGGCACCGAGCAGGACGCTCGGGATTGGCTGGCGAAAGCGAAGAACATCCCGACCACGATGGCAGCGCGCGACCTCAAGCTGCCGCCGAAGGGGAACTGGCTGCAACGTCAGACGGGAGCCGTGCTGGAGAATGTTGCCTTCGCCGCACTCGATCGGCTGATTGCCGCGCCGTCGGCGAAAACCCTTCTATCGCAAGGGCTTGAACTTGACGAGCCACTGGCGCTCTGGCAGCCTTGACCCTCTGTTCGAGGGGTGGGGCAGGATGACCAAGTCGGAATTGATCGCCGAGCTTGCCTCGGCAAATCCCCACCTGCGTGCCCCGGATATCGAGCTGATCGTCTCGACGGTGTTCGATGAGATCACCGCGGCCTTGTCGCGTGGCGCGCGGGTGGAATTGCGTGGCTTCGGCGCCTTCACGGTCAAGCAGCGTGATGCCCGCACCGGACGCAATCCACGTACCGGAGAAGCCGTTGCCGTGGACCAGAAAATGGTGCCGTTCTTCAAGGCCGGCAAGGAGCTGCGCGAGCGGGTCAACCAGCGCGGCACAACTCGCCGTAGCTGAGGGGCGGTTGGGCCGTGTTAGGGTGAGGCATGTTCAAGAGATCCAACAACGCCGTATCGACGCCGGAAGCATCCAGGCCGGCGGCACCACCCCTAGAAGCGCCCGACAAGCCGGCCGGCAAGGCCATGCCCCCCGGCAAGCAGGCTTACGAGGCCCGTCGCGCTGCCAAGGCCGGGGTGAGCCTCGACCGCTGGATGGCGGACAAGCAGAAGCGTGCGCAGGCCGAGCTCGATGCGGCGCGTCGTGAACGCGCGAAGTCCGAACCGGCCAAGAAGCCGGGCTTGCTGAAACGCCTGCTCGATCGAGCTCATAAGCCGCTCTGACCTGCCATGGATGAGGCCGGCCCGTTCGGCTGCCGGCTGGCCCTGCATGCGGATTGGAGCTGGCATCCGTCCAAGCGATGGATGACCCGTGCCCTCTGGTGCCGCGGCGCCTGGCATGTCGAGGCGCCGGAACCGGTGGGCGAGACCGGCTCGCTGCTGCATCGTCTTGATGCGCAGGCGGAAGGCGGCAGGATCGCGTTCGGGATCGATTGTCCGCTTGGACTGCCTCGCGCCTATGCGCGGCTGCATTCGGGCCGGCATCGCCATTTCCGGGATTTCCTGACCCGCCTCGACGGTGAGCCGGAGTTCCTGCAGGTCTGCCACAGCCTGGCCGAGGTCCATGCCGGACGTCCCTTCTATCCCCAGCGCGGCCTGCGTGGCATGAGCCGGGCGAGCCATGCCGCTGCACTTGGGCTGCCGGACGCATCGGCTCTTTCGCGCGGCTGCGACCGGGCGACGGCAACGCGGGCCGCCGGTGCGCCAGTGTTCTGGACCCTGGGCGCCAACCAGTCCGGCAAGGCAGCGATCGCCGCTTGGCGCGACCTTGTGCTGCCGATGCTGCGCGAGGCACCGGAACGTCTGCATCTCTGGCCGTTCGACGGCGATGTCGCGGCTTGGGGCAACACGCCGGCAAAGGCTGGACAAGTGCTGCTTGCGGAGACCTATCCGGCGGAAGCGCTCGACCAGATCGGATTGCGTCTCCGCAACGGAAGCCGGCGC
This sequence comes from uncultured Acetobacteraceae bacterium, assembly GCA_964235615.1. Taxonomy (GTDB): domain Bacteria; phylum Pseudomonadota; class Alphaproteobacteria; order Acetobacterales; family Acetobacteraceae; genus Lichenicoccus. Next base: position 4,119 of record CAXSEE010000285.1, read on the forward strand.
GGCAGCAAGCGCCGGCAGGGCGATCGTGCCGCGCTCGCCGGCGACCTGCGCACGGTGCTCGATCGTCTCCGGGTACACCCCTCGACGGGTTTGGCCATCGAGCTTGCGGACGGCTTCGGCCCGGATGCCAACGGCGAGGACAAGTTCGACAGTGTGCTCGGACTGATCTGCGTGCTTTCGGTGCTGACCGGACAGCGGACGGATCATGTGCCGGAGGATCCCTGGATCCGCC
>CAXSEE010000286.1:0-4317 GCA_964235615.1 uncultured Acetobacteraceae bacterium
CGCATGAGCGGCCGTTTCTGGCAGGAGCTGAGCTGGCCGGAGTTCACGGCCCTCGACCATTCGCATGCCGTGGCCGTGCTGCCGGTGGCCGCCATCGAGCAGCACGGCCCGCATCTGCCGGTGCAGGTCGACGCCTGCATCAACGAAGGCATCCTGCGCCACGCCCTGGCACGCGTGCCGGACGATCTGCAGGTGCTGGCGCTGCCGATGCAGGCGGTCGGCAAGAGCAACGAGCATCTGGCCTTTCCCGGCACGCTCACGCTTTCGGCCGAGACCCTCACCCAGGTCCTGACCCAGCTCGGCGAGAGCGTCCAGCGCGCCGGACTGCGCCGGATCCTGTTGTTCAACTCGCACGGCGGCAATCCCCAGGTGCTCGACATCGTCGCCCGTCACCTGCGCATCCATCACAAGCTGTTCGTGGTGAACCTGTCCTGGCCGCGCCTCGGGCTGCCGGACGGGATGTTCACCGCCCACGAGCTGACCCACGGCATCCATGGCGGCGACCTGGAGACCTCGGTGATGCTGCATCTGCGTCCCGACCTGGTCGACATGAGCCGCGCGCGGAATTTCGAGCCCTGGACGGTCGCGATGCAGGACCGCTTCCGCTTCCTGACTGCGGAAGGCCGCATCGGCTTCGGCTGGCAGACACAGGACTTGCACCGCGCCGGCGCCTGCGGCGACGCCAGCCTCGCCACCGCCGAGAAGGGCCGGATGGTCGTGGAACACGTCTCGGAGCGGCTGCTGGCCCTGCTTCGTGAGGTTTCGCAATACCCTCTGGACGCCATGCGCGACGACATCGATCCGGACGCCTGATCTTGGAGAACCCTCTCCAGCGCCCCATCTGCAAGAGATGATCTACCTTTATCCTGACAGGGCGGGACAGCCGCACAATGTCGCTGCCGCTGCGAACGGGAGACCGAGATCATGATATCTATCGCCTGTCATGGATGCCGTCTCGCATGAGCAGACCCGCATGAGCAGACCCGCATGAGCAGCCTGGCATGAGCAGCCCGGATCTGGCGCTCGGCCACGCGGCACCTGTGCGCTCCGGGCCGCGCATCGCGATCGTCGGCGCGGGTTTCAGCGGCACCCTGCTGGCCCTGCATCTGCTGCAACGGGTGCCACCGCACGCACGGGTCGTGCTGATCGAGCGCAACGCCCAGTTCGGCCGCGGCCCGGCCTACTCGACCGGCAATTCCTCGCATCTGCTCAACGTGCCGGCTGGCAAGATGAGCGCCTTCCATTCCCATCCCGGCGACTTCCTGAACTGGCTGCGGGGCCTGTCCGCGGACGAGCTGTGCGGCCTCGACGCCACCCCCGCCAGCTTCGTGCCGCGGCGCATGTTCGGCCGCTATATCCGCCAGCTCCTGAACCTCGAGATGAAGTCCGCCGAGCGTCGCGACCAGCTCGAGCTGGTGCGCGGCGACGTGACCGACATCGCCGCCACCGGGGGCGGGCTGACGCTCACCCTGGACCGCAACCGCGCCATCGAGGTCGAGCGCGCCGTGCTGGCGATCGGCAATTTCCCGCCGGCGCCGCCACCGGTCGCCGATGTCTCGTTCTATGACACCCCCTTCTATCGCGCCGACCCCTGGGCGCCGGACACGCTGACCGATCTCGACCCGGAGCTGCCGGTGCTGCTGATCGGCACCGGCCTGACCACAATCGACACGGTGATCTCGCTGCTCGACCACGGCCATCGCGGCCCGATCACCGCCTTGTCGCGTCGCGGCCTGGTGCCGCATCGTCATGCCGGCACCCCGGCCGCCATCGACCTGCCCGAGACCGACAGTTTCCCGACCCAGGTCAACGAGCTGGCCCGTGTGTTGCGCGAAGGCAGCCAGCGCAGCCACGATGCCGGCGGCAGTTGGCATGCGGTGATCGACGAGCTGCGGCCGATCACCACCGAGCTGTGGCAGGCGATGTCCCACAAGGACCGCGCGCGCTTCCTGCGTCACATGCGGCCCTGGTGGGACGTGCATCGCCATCGCGTCGCGGGCCCCGTCGCCGACCGTATCGCGGCCGCGCGGGACAGCGGACAGCTCCGCATCCGCGCCGGCCGGATACGCGAGTACCGGCTTCGTCCGGACGGACTGATCGACATTGTCTACCGTCCGCGCTTCGGCGACGGGCTCGACCACGTCACCGCCGCGCGCGTGGTCAACTGCGCCGGGCCCGATGCCGACTACAGCCGCATACGCGACCCTCTGGTGCGCTCGCTGCTGGCCAACGGCATGGTGCGGCCGGACCCGCTCTGCCTGGGGCTCGACGTGACCGGCAACTGCGCCCTGCTCGGCCGCGACGGCTCGATCTCGCGCCGGCTGTTCGCGGTTGGCCCCGTCACCAAGGGCACCTTCTGGGAGATGACGGCAGTGCCGGACATCCGCCAGCAGGCGGAGTTCCTGGCCGGCCAGCTCGCGTCCCTGATCAAGCCTGCCCGCCCAGCGGCACAAGCACCGGCAGCGCCAGTCCTGCAGGTCGCCGATCGGGTCGCCTGACGCCGCCTCGCTCTACACGACCGCTTGATCAGAACGCTTGATTCTGGACTGAGTAGTCGCTAGACACGGTTCTGGTGCGCCGCGCGCACCGATCTGTCCCCTTGAGAGGGCTTTCCTGGCGCGGACGGGATCCGCCATAGGGAACGACACGCACACCAAAATCCGAAACTGGTTATCGGCTCCAGAGCCGCGTGCGCAACGACGGACGACTGTCTGTCTTCCCTGCTTCTCTCATCCTTTCCATGACCTATCGAGGCCGAAGTTTCCGTTGGGCAGCCTGTCCGATCGACGAAGCTCCCGCCTAACCTCGGCGCCAGGAGGCGCCCCGAATGACAAGTTTTGCTGACCTCAAACTCTCCGAGCCCTTGCTGCGTGCCCTCGCCGAAGAGGGCTACACCACCCCGACGCCGATCCAGGCCGGCGCCATCCCGCATCTGATGCAGGGCCGCGACCTGCTCGGCCTGGCCCAGACCGGCACCGGCAAGACCGCCGCCTTCGCGCTGCCGATCCTGCACCGGCTGTCCGCCCACCGCCATCCCGCCTCCCCGCGCGGCGCCCGCGTGCTGGTGCTGGCGCCGACGCGTGAGCTGGCCACCCAGATCGACGCCAGCTTCGCGACCTACGCGCGCCATATACGCCTGTCGCACACGGTGGTGTTCGGCGGCGTCGGCCAGGGCCGGCAGGTCGAGGCGATGCGCCGCGGCGTCGACGTGCTGGTCGCCGCCCCCGGCCGGCTGCTCGACCTGATCGGACAGGGCCATATCGACCTCTCCGCGGTCGAGGTGCTGGTGCTCGACGAGGCCGACCGCATGCTCGACATGGGCTTCGTGCGCGACATCCGCCGCGTCGTCTCGATGCTGCCGAAGGAACGCCAGACCTTGCTGTTCTCGGCGACCATGCCGAAGACCATCTCCGAGCTTGCCAACGGCCTGCTGCGCGACCCCGCCACGGTGGAAGTCACTCCGCCCTCGACCACGGTCGAGCGGATCCGCCAGGCGGTGATGTTCGTCGACGAGGGCAACAAGAAGGCGGCGACCCTGATGCTGCTGCAATCGCCCAAGGTGGTGCGGGCGATGGTGTTCACGCTGATGAAGCACGAGGCCAACAAGGTGGTCGAGTTCCTGGTCCGCGCCGGCATCTCGGCGGAGGCGATCCACGGCAACAAGTCGCAGGGTGCGCGCGAGCGGGCGATGGCCGGCTTCCGGTCTGGGGCGATCAAGGTGCTGGTGGCGACCGACATCGCCGCCCGCGGCATCGATGTGGACGACATCAGCCACGTGTTCAACTACGACCTGCCCAACGTCCCGGAGACCTACGTCCACCGCATCGGCCGCACCGCGCGCGCCGGCGCGGACGGCTGGGCTGTGTCGCTGTGCGATGCCGAGCAGCGGGCCTGGCTACGCGATATCGAGCGTGAGATCGACCAGGCCATCCCGGTATTCTCCGACCACCCGCATCACTCCGAAGCGGCTCGCAACTCGACGATGCGCGCGCCGGTGCTGGGCGGCGGCGGTGGACGTCGCCAGGGTGGCGGCGGTGGCGGCGGCGGACAGGGTCGTCCCAATGCCAATCGTGGCCGTCCGGGTGCCCGTCGCGCGGCCTGACCGAATATAATCTTGTGCGACGCAACAAAGGCGTTGACTTCCAGGGCTGGGACCTTCAGTATCATAACCGTGGCGCTGCTTAGGCGCGCCGCATCTTGGACGTTTCCTCCCTAAACTTGGGCGGCGCTTAATGCGCCGCCTTTTTTTTAGGTTGCGTGCCGAAAGACCAAGGCTCTGCCCTGGACCCGCTCAAGGCAAAGCCTTGAGAATCCAAT
>CAXSEE010000287.1:0-4287 GCA_964235615.1 uncultured Acetobacteraceae bacterium
GGTCAGCGAGGCACGCCGGTCCAGCCGTCAAGAAAATCGAGCAGCAGCGGGTTGAGGGCCCGATAGCGCTTCGCCAGTTCCGGGATCTGATGACGCCAAGCGTAGTTGGTCTCCAGAAATCCGTGCAGCAGGATCACCGGCGGCCCCGATCCGGCATCGAGATAATACGTGCCGGCTGCCGTTGGCGTGGACGGTGCGTCGGCCGATCCCCGGCACGGCGGCTACGCACCGCCCCAGTTCATGGTCAGGCCGCCGTCCATGGTCCAGGTCTGGCCGGTGACATAGTCGCCGTCGTCGCAGGCAAGGAACAGCGTCACGCGGGCGATCTCCTCGGGCTGGCCGGCGCGGTGCCAGGGGATCTGCTCGAACGAGGCGTCGCGCTTCTCGGGATCGTCGACCCGCTCCTGCGTCATCGGCGTCTCGATCAGGCCGGGGGCGACGTTGTTGACGTTGATCCGGTCCTCGGCCAGCTCGACGGCAAGCGAACGGGTCAGCGAGCCGATGCCCGCCTTGGCCATGCCGTAGGGCGCGCTGCCGGGTGTCGGCAGGTGCTGGGCCACCGACGAGATGTTCACGATCCGGCCCTTGCCGCCATTGCCGCGGCGCAAGCGGATGAACTCGCGGCAGCAGAACAGCGGCCCCATCAGGTCGGTGCGCAGGATGAGCTCCAGCTTCTCGTCCTCCATGTCCGCCACCGGCATGCCGCCCATGCCCTTGCCGGCGTTGTTGACCAGCACGTCGAGCGTGCCGAGTTCCGCGGCGGCGGTGAACATCGCCTTTACGCTGGCCGGATCGCCGACATCGGCCTGCACGACGAGGGCGCGTCGGCCGGCGGCCTCCACCAGCCGCTGCGTCTCCTCGGCGCCGTCGCGATCAGTGTGGTAGCCGATGCAGACGTCGGCACCCTCCTGGGCGAATAATGCGGCAATGGCTTGGCCAATCCCTGAGTCCGCACCGGTTACGAGTGCGATTCTACCCTGCAGTTTCATGCTTGCCTCCCTCATGCCGCGTCCGCGGATCGGCAAGGCAACGCTGTCACGCCGCCTCGGGTGCCCGCTCACCGGTCGTTGATGAAGTCTCTCGTTATCGCTCCCGTGGCAGCATGGCGGTCTGCGTGGCTCTCATGCCCGCTTCTGGCTCAGGCCGAGCTGTCCGCCGATCAGGCGGTCGACGACGCGGCTCGGCAGCATCGTCGGCACGGTCCAGTTCAGCAGCTTGCCCGGCACCGGCGCGTAGCGCGCCTGGGGCTTGGCCACCGTGAGCGCGGTCCTCACGACCTCGCCGATGTGCTCGGGCCCCAGTCCTTTGCGCCCATTCTTGATCATGATGTCCCGAAACGCCCGGAAGGGCCGTTCCCATACCGTGCCCGCCACATGATCGGATGGGGCCGCTTCGGCCTTGTCCCAGGTCGGTGTTGCGACCGAGCCTGGCCCGATGATGACCACGTCGATGCCGACCAGTTGCAGCTCCCGGCGGAGACTTTCGGAGAAGCCCTCCACGCCGTGCTTGGCAGCAGCGTAGGCGCCCAGGAACGGCGGTCCGATCTTGCCGCCGACCGAGCTTATGTTGACGATCCGCCCCTTCGGCCCGGCAAGGTCCGGGTCCGCGCCAAGCAAAGGCGCGAACGCCCGCGTGACGGCGAACATTCCGACCAGATTCACCTCGATCTGCTTGCGGAAGTCGGCGACGCTCTGCACGAGCAACGGACCGGCCAGCGCCATCCCGGCATTGTTGACAAGCCCTTCCAGGGTGCGGCCAGCCAGGCGTTCCCGCACCTCGGCGGAGGCGGCGATAATTGCGTCATTGTCCTCCACGTCGAAGACGAGCGGGACGAAGCTGTCGCCGAACTCGGCCTGGAGAGAATGGGCGTCCGCTGCCTTGCGTACGCTGCCGAAGACACGCCAGCCACCCTTGGCCATCACGGAGGCTATGCCTTTGCCAATACCGGTTGAAACACCAGTCACGACCACGTTCTTCATGATGAGAGACCCTTGTTGACAATGTCAACCTGAGCGAAGCGGTTGACGTTGTCAACTGAAACAGGCCATTCATGCGTCCATGGCCGAGGACACCAAGGAGCGCCTCGTCGCGGCGGCGTCTGATCTTCTGGACGCTGGCGGGCAAGGAGCGGTCACGCTGCGGGCTGTCGCCGAGATCGTCGGCGTGTCGCACAATGCCCCCTATCGCCACTTTCGGGATCGCAGCGCCTTGCTTGCGGCCGTTGCCGAGCGGGATTTCAACAGGCTGAGGCATGCCTTCCAGTCCCACGCCGACGACCCGCCGGACGCCCGGACGTCGCTCAAGGCGGCGTTGATGGAGATGATCGCCTATGCGCGGGCGCACCCGGCACGCTACCGGCTGCTCTTCAGCGACCCTGGCCTGATATCTGTGGATGGAATCCTGGAAGTAGCGGCATTCGATGCGTTCCAGGCTTTCGCCGCCATCGTACAGCGTTGCCAGGAAGGCCAAAGACTTCGGTCTATCGGGACAGCGAGGATGACGGGGCTGATCTACGCCACGTTGCACGGCGCGATCGACCTGGAACTGGGCGGCCGCGCCAGGGAAGCAAAGGGTCTGGGCAACATCGAGGCGACCATGGATCTATTGCTTGACCTGCTTGCGCATCCCAGCCGGCCAATAAAAGTCCAATAAGTCCTCGTCAGGAGTTCCCACTGTCACTGACGGGGCCGTAAGCTGGCCGCAATATCTCCATCAGGGGTTGACCGCGCTGGAGCGGGCCAGCCACGAGCGGCAACCTAGTGGATGACGGGCTCGGCCGATCGCGCGCCGTCATGCTCGCCTATGGTGCGGTCATAACCCAGGAGTGCGGCCGCTGCGTCATCCTGACCGTCGACGAGACACTGCCGCCGGGGCGCCGCGCCGAGATCCGTGCGGCCAAACGAAAGATCGACCTCCGCTTTCGCAATGCCGTGGCAGCCGGCATCGAGGATGGATCGATCCGTCCGCGCGACCCATAATCCCCATGCCAGTCCAGGAGGTGGTCGAGGCCTGCACCCGGCCTCTCATCGACGGCCTTGCGTTGGGGAGCCAGTTCCAGCGCCAGCCGGCCTGACAATCGATATCCGCCCGATACGGACGGTAACCTTTGGAGAGACATCATGCTTCAGGATCCAATTGTCATCGTGAGTGCGCGCCGGACGCCGCTGGGCGCCTTCCAGGGCGTGCTCTCCGGCCTGTCGGCGCCCGCGCTGGGTTCCGTGGCGATCCGGGCAGCCTTGTCCGACGCCGGAGTTGGCGCGGACGACGTGTCCGAACTGCTGATGGGCTGCGTGCTGCCGGCCGGGCTCGGCCAGGCGCCGGCGCGGCAGGCGGGCATGGGAGCCGGCCTGCCGGCGCATGTTCCGGCCACCACGGTAAACAAGGTCTGCGGCTCCGGCATGAAGACGGTGATGCTCGGGCATGACCAGATCCTGGCCGGCAATGCCGACATCGTCGTCGCCGGCGGCATGGAGAGCATGTCCAACGCGCCCTACCTGCTCGACCGCGCACGGCAGGGCGCGCGGCTCGGCCATGCTCGCATGATCGACCACATGTATCTCGACGGCCTGGAGGACGCCTACGACAAGGGCCGCCTGATGGGCAGCTTCGCCGAGGACACCGCAGAGGCCTACCAGTTCACCCGGGACGCGCAGGACGAATATGCGGTCACCTCCGTCGCGCGTGCCCGCAAGGCGGCGGCCGAGGGCAGCTTTCGCCGCGAGATCGCGCCGGTCTCGGCAAAGATCGACATCACCGAAGACGAGGGGCCGTCCAAGGCCAAGCCGGAGAAGGTGCCCTTGCTCAGGGCGGCGTTCCGCGACGGCGGCACCGTCACCGCGGCGACCTCGGCCTCGATCTCCGATGGGGCGGCGGCCTTGGTGCTGATGCGCCTGTCCGAGGCGGAACGGCGTGGCCTGACACCGCTTGCCGCCATACGCGGCCACGCCTCGTTCGCCCAGGAGCCGGCCCGCTTCACCACGGCGCCGGTCGGTGCCCTGCGCAAGCTGTTCGAGCGCACTGGCTGGAACAAGGACGACGTCGATCTGTTCGAGATCAACGAGGCCTTCGCGCTGGTGCCGATGGCGGCGATGCGCGACCTCGACCTGCCGTGGGACAAGGTCAACGTCAACGGCGGCGCCTGCGTGCTGGGCCATCCGCTCGGCGCGTCCGGCGCGCGCATCCTGGTGACGCTGCTGGCGGCCCTCGAAACCCATGGCCTCAAGCGCGGCGTCGCATCGCTGTGCATCGGCGGCGGCGAGGCCACGGCCATGGCGGTGGAACGGTTGT
>CAXSEE010000288.1:0-4245 GCA_964235615.1 uncultured Acetobacteraceae bacterium
GCGACGCGTATGGTGTTGCTCGCCGTGCTGCCGTTGGCGGTGCCGCCGGACGTGCTCACCCAGATCTGGCTGAGGATGTCGGGGCTCTGCCAGAAGCGCGGCGCCACCTCCATCACGACATGATACTGGTTCAGCGCGTTGTAGATCACCGAGGCGCTGCGCTGGCCGAAGGCGTCGAACAGGGTGTTGGTGATGAGCTGCGGGGTGAGCTGCAGCTTGGCCGCGGTGTCGCGGTCGATCACCACTTCCGTCGCGGGGCCACCCTGCTGCACGTCGGAACTGACGTCGGTCAGCTCGGGACGCTTCTGCAGGGCGCGCTCCAGCCTCGGCATCCAGTCGTAGAGCAGGTCCGAGCTGTCGGTCTGCAGCGTGTACTGGTAGTTGGCGTTGCTCGAACGGCCGCCGGCACGCACGTCGGCCGCCGAGCGGCAGAAGAACTGCGCCCCAGCCATGTGCGAGAGCCTTTTCGTCAGCCGTGCGATGGTGGCGTCGGTGCTGTCATGACGAACCGAGATGTCCTTGAGCGCGATGAACACCATGCCGGTGTTGGCGCCATGGTCGCCGCCGCCGGTATAGCCGGACACGCTTTCGACGTCGGGATCATCCTTGATGACGCGCTCGACCTCGACCAGCTTGGTGCTGATGTTCTGGAACGAGATCGACTGCTCGCCGCGTATGGTGCCGATCAGCAGCCCGACATCCTCGTTTGGAAAGAAGCCCTTCGGCATCGCCTGGAACAGCAGCACGGTCAGCACCAGGGTCAGCGGCAGAGTCAGCGCCACCAGCCAGTGATAGCGCAGCGCCCAGGTCAGGGTGTGCTCGTAGCCCTCCTGCATGCCGGCCAGGGCGATCTCGATGCGCGACGAGATGCCGGCCAGCACGCGCCCGACCGGGCCGACCTGCCGCGGCCGCAACGGCTCGTGCCGGGACCGCACGCGCAGCAGCAGCGCGCACATCATCGGCACGACGGTCAATGACAGCACGAAGCTGACCAGGATGGTCATGGTCAGCGTCATCGAGAATTCGAAGAACAGCCGTCCCGGAATGCCGCCGAGCAGCAGGATCGGCATGAACACCGCGACCAGCGATACCGTGATCGACAGCACGGTGAAGCCAACCTCCCGTGCCCCGAGCAGGGCTGCCTCCAGCCGTCCCATGCCGGCTTCCATATGGCGCGCGATATTCTCCAGCACGACGATGGCGTCGTCGACCACGAAACCGGTGGCGATGGTGAGTGCCATCAGCGACAGGTTGTCGAGCGAGAAGCCCATCAAATACATCGCGGCGAAGGTGGCGATGATCGAGGTCGGCACCGCGACCGCCGGGATGAGCGTGGAACGCCAGGTGCGCAGGAACACCAGCACCACCAGGATCACCAGCACCACCGAAACGCCCAAGGTGAACTGGGTGTCGGCCAGGGCCGCGCGTATGGTGAACGAACGGTCGAGGGCGAGATTGAGTTGCACGCCACCCGGCAGCGCTGCCCTGAGCTGCGGCAGCATCGCCTTGATCTGGTCGATGGTCTCGACGACGTTGGCGTCCGCCTGCGGATAGATCAGTATGATTACCGCTGGGACGCCGTTGTACAAACCTTGATTGCGCAGATCCTCGACGCTGTCGTCGATCTCCGCCACGTCGCGCAGGCGCACCGGGGCATTGTTGCGATAGGCGATGATCAGGTCGCGATAATCCTCGGCCTTTCGCGCCTGGTCGTTGGTGTCGAGCATGTAGCGCTTGCTGCCCTGGTCGATGAAGCCCTTCGGGCTGTTGGCGTTGGCCGAGGCGAGCGCGGCGCGCACATCCTCGAAGCCGATGCCGTATTTGAACAGGGGCAGCGGGTTCATCTCGACGCGTACGGCCGGCAGCGAGGAGCCGCCCGGCTCGGTGCGGCCGATGCCGCGTATCGATGACAGGCTCTGCTGCAGCACGTTGGTGGCGTAGTCGAACAGCGCCGGCATGGTCCGCGTCGCAGAGGTCAGCGTCAGGACCATGATCGGCGAGTTGGCCGGATTGAACTTGAAATATTCCGGGTTGCTGCGCAGCGACGTCGGCAGGTCGGCGCGCGCCGCCTGGATCGCGGACTCCACGTCGGCGGCGGCGCCGTTGATGTTGCGCGTGAAATCGAACTGCACGACGATGCGCACCGAGCCCTGCACGCTCGACGAGGTCATCTCGGTGACGCCGGCGAGCTGGCCGAGATGGCGCTCCAGCGGGGCGGCCACCGACGTCGCGACCTCGTCGGGCGAGCCGCCGGACTGCTGCGCCTGGACCATGATGGTCGGGAAATCGACCTGCGGCAGCGGCGCCACCGGCAGTTTCACATAGGCGAACATGCCCGCCAGCAACAGGGCGATGGTCAGCAGCGTGGTCGCCACCGGCCGCAGGATGAAGGGGCGCGAGATGTTCATTCGCCCGCTCTCATTCGGCCGGCTGCCGATAGCCCGCACGCTCGCGGCGGGCCAGGAAGCCGCGTGTGCGCCGGCTGATGCCGTCCATGAACAGATAGATCACCGGCGTGGTGAACAGGGTCAGCAACTGGCTCACCAGCAACCCGCCAACGATGGCGAAGCCGAGCGGCCGGCGCAGTTCCGAGCCGGTGCCGGTGCCGAGCATCAGCGGCAGCGCGCCCAGCATGGCGGCCAGCGTGGTCATCAGGATCGGCCGGAACCGCAATGCCGCCGCCTGGGCGATCGCCTGTCGCGGAGCCAGGCCGCCGTCACGCTCGGCGGACAATGCGAAGTCGATCATCATGATGGCGTTCTTTTTCACGATGCCGATCAGCAGCACGATGCCGATGATGCCCATCACGTCGAGCTCCATCCCCGCCAGCATCAATGCGAGCAACGCGCCGACGCCGGCGGACGGCAGCGTGGACAGGATCGTGACCGGATGGATGAAACTCTCGTAGAGCACGCCGAGCACGATATAGACCGCGGCCAGGGCGGCGATGACGAGGAAAAGCTCGTTGCCGAGGCTGGCCTGGAACGCCGCCGCGGTGCCCTGGAACGAGGTCGTGAAGCTCGCCGGCAGCCCGATCGTATGCTCGGCCTGCTCGATCGCATCGACGGCCTGGCCGAGCGAGGCTCCCGGTGCCAGGTTGAACGAGATGGTGGTCGCCGGGAACTGCCCGAGATGGCTGATCAGCAGCGGCGAGGTGCCCAGCCGCACCGACGCGACGCCCGGCAGCGGCACCAGTCCGCCGGTCGGCGAATGCGCGACCCCCGTGGTGGGTGCGGTGCCGGCGGTGCTGGTGCCGGGCAGGTAGATCTGGCCCAGGTTGGACAGGTCGGACTGGAAGCGCGGGTCCGCCTCCAGGATGATCCGGTACTGGTTGGACTGGGTGTAGATCGTCGAGACCTGACGCTGGCCGAAGCTGTCATACAGCGCGTTGTCGATGGTCTGCGGGGTGATCGAGAAGCGCGCCCCGGTGGACCGGTCCAGCGTGATGAAGGCGGTCAGGCCGCTCGCCTGCATGTCGCTGGCGACATCGGCCAAGGTCGGCTCCTGCTGCAGGCGGGCGACCATCTTCGGCACCCACTGGGTGAATTCCGCCGCATCCGGGTTCTCCAGCACGAACTGGTATTGCGTGGCGGAAGTCGCGGTATCGAGCGACAGGTCCTGCACCGGCTGCATGTACAGGCGCACGCCGGGCACGCCGGCGACTTCCTGGCCGAGCTGTCCGATCACCCCGACCGCGGTGAAGTGGCGAGCGTCGTGCGGCTTGAGGTTGATCAGGAAGCGGCCGGAGTTCATCGTCATGTTCTGGCCGTCCACGCCGATGAACGACGACAGGCTGACCACGTCTGGATCGGCCAGGATGGCACGTCCGAGCGCTTGCTGGTGCGCGCTCATCGCCTCCAGCGAGCTGGTCTGGCTGGCCACCGAGATGCCCTGGATGACGCCGGTGTCCTGGACCGGGAAGAAGCCCTTGGGGATCACGACGGCCAGCGCCACGGTCAGCAGCACGGTCAGGGTCGCGAACACCAGGGTCAGCAGCTGGTGGTCGAGCACCACGGCGAGCATGCGCGAGTAGCCGGCGATGAGACGGTCGAGCCCGCCTTCGAGCCGTCGCGACAGCCAGTTGCCGGAGCCGTGCGCCTCCTCGCGCAGCATCCGCGCGCACATCATCGGCACCAGGGTCAGCGAGACCACGGCGGAGATCACGATGGTGACGGCGAGCGTGATGGCGAACTCGTGGAACAGCCGACCGACCACGTCGCCCATGAACAGCAGCGGGATCAGCAC
>CAXSEE010000289.1:0-2622 GCA_964235615.1 uncultured Acetobacteraceae bacterium
CTGCAGAACGTGCTCTACAGCACCAATGTCGCAACGCTCTTTCTCGACCTCGAGCTGAAGATCCGCTTTTTCACACCCGCCACCAAGTCGCTGTTTTCCGTGATCGCCGGGGACATCGGCCGCCCATTGATCGACCTGAAGTCGCGGGTATCAGATGACACTCTCGATGCAGATGCGCGAGATGTTCTTCACACGCTCGAGCCGATCGAGAAGGAGATCGAGGCGACAGACGGTGTCTGGTTCCGTCGACGCATACTGCCCTACCGCACTCACGATGACCGGGTCGAGGGCCTAGTCATCACCTTCACCGACATCACCAGCCGGAAGATTGTCTCGAAGGCGCTGGAGGCGGCCAAGAAAGACGCCGAGATGGCCAACGTTGCCAAGTCACGGTTCCTGGCAGCGGCGAGTCACGATCTTCGCCAGCCGCTGCAGACGCTGTCGCTGCTGCAAGGCTTGTTGGCCAAGACGGTGCATGGTGAACGGGCACAAGGCCTGGTAAGCCGGCTCGACGAGACGCTGAGTGCCACGACAGTCATGCTGAACGCCCTGCTCGATGTCGATCAGATCGAATCGGGACTGGTCTCCGCGAGGGTGGTCGGGTTCAACATTGCTGATCTGCTCGCGCGGATGAGTGAGGGTTTCGTCTACCAGGCACAATCGAAGGAACTGGCCTTCCATGTTGTTCCCTGCAGCTTGTCCGTCCTGAGCGATCCGCGTCTGCTTGAGCAGATGATCCGCAACTTGATTTCGAACGCGTTGAAATACACCCGGCAAGGAAAGGTGCTGGTTGGCTGCCGTCGTCTTCGCGAGGCGCTGCGCATCGAGGTGTGGGACACCGGGATCGGCATACCTATCGGCGAAATCGACGCGATCTTCGAAGAATACCGTCAACTTGATAATCCGGCGCACGGCCGCGGCCGCGGCGTTGGGCTTGGTCTTTCCATCGTGCGACGTCTGGGAACGTTGCTGGGCCATGAAGTCACGGTGCGCTCGCGCGCAGGCAAAGGGTCGGTTTTTGCGGTCGAAGTCCCCCTCCGGCCCGACCGGAAGGAGATGGACGCCCGGCCTCTTGGGACCGAAATGGCCGACATGAGCGCGGATGCCCAACAGCGTAGGGGCACGATCTTGGTGGTCGAGGACGATCCGGATCTGCGCGATCTGGCAGAACTTCTCCTGCGGCGCGAAGGGCATCAGGTGATAACGGCGGCTGATGGAGCGGCGGCAATCGACTTGTTGGCAGATAAGGCGATAGCGCCTGACCTGCTTTTGTCGGATTACGACCTTCCCGGCGAAATGAATGGACTTCAGCTTGCTGTACGGCTCAAGGAGACGCTTGGCCGAGAAATCCCGGTCATTATCTTGACCGGCAACATTTCAGCAGACCTCGCGCGGCAGGTTGCACTTCGGCATTGCAAGCAGGTAAGCAAACCGGTCAAGCAGCAGGAGTTGATGAGGACCATTCAGCAGCTGCTCAGGCCGGCGCATATACCTTCTCAAATCCATGCGCAGCCGAACGCGGCGCGTGCAAGCGACACGAGACAGGCTACCATCTTCGTTGTGGATGACGACGCTCATATCCGTGATGGCATACGTGAAGTTCTGGAGAGAAATGGCAATACGGTCGAGACGTTCGCTACAGGCGAGGCGTTCCTGGATGTGTACGCGTCGAGCCGCGAAGGATGTCTGCTGATTGACGCCTATCTACCCGGCCTGGGCGGCACCGAGCTGCTACAGCGTCTCAGAATTGCCGGCCACCAACTCCCGGCCATCATGATTACCGGCAGCAGCGATGTGCCAATGGCAGTGGAAGCGATGAAAGCTGGTGCCACGGACTTTATTGAGAAGCCGGTCGGAGACGTGGAACTGCTCGCCAGCATCGAGCGGGCGCTCGAACGGTCGCGCGATTCTACAAAAATTTCCGCCTTGCGGGGAACTGCGGCGAAACACATCGCGGAGCTTACCCCACGACAACGCGAGATCATGACCCTGGTCTTGGCGGGGCATCCCAGCAAGAACATCGCCGCCGACCTCCACATCAGCCAGCGCACTGTCGAGAACCATCGAGCGGAGATTATGAGGAAAACCGGGTCGTCCTCCTTGCCTGCACTGACCCGGCTGGCACTCGATGCGACCTGGAACAATACTGACCGTGCAGGTGGCGACGCAATGGTCAACGGCCGGAGCGATCAGGTTCCGACAGAAGCGGGCCCAACGGGATAGCCGAGGCTAGGCGCCCCCTGTGCGTTCGTGCTGAACTGGATCGAGCGGCCGTGCATGCGCAGGTTCCGGATCGGTGGACTGGACTAGTACCTCGTCACAGAGGTTTTGACGGTTTGGGCGAAGCCCCGGTTTCAGCCTGGGCAGGTGATCTTCATGCACCAGGACGGCTATGCTCCTTGGCGTCCCGGCTTTCGCGAGATCAGGCCCGCCTGCTCCAGCGTGACGACCATGCGGTGCACGGTCGGGGGCGTGACGCGGAAGAACCGCATCATCTCATGTTCCGCCGGCGGACGTCCGCGGACGGTGGTGTAGGCTTGGATGAACGCGAGATATTGACCCATAAAGGCGTGAAGACGGGTCGAGCCGCATCCTCCATGTGGTGCATTGCGCAAGTCGACC
>CAXSEE010000289.1:2722-4207 GCA_964235615.1 uncultured Acetobacteraceae bacterium
CGCGGATGGAGGATGTGCTCGACCTCTACGCCGAAGCGCCCGATCCGGCGCGTCCGGTGGTCTGCTTCGATGAAAGCCCGACGCAACTGATCGGCGAGGTGCGCCAGCCGATTCCGGCCGAACCGGCCATCCCGAACGCTTCGACTGCGAATACCGCCGCATCGGCGAGCGCACCGTGCTCGAAGCGGAAATCAAAACATGGCAGCAGACCCGCAACGAGGCGGGTGCTCGCATCCAATGGAAGTTCACAACGCAGAAGGCGCGAAACAAGCTCGCTCGCGCCTATCCGAATACAACCAAAGGGTCAAAACCTCTTTGACGAGGCACTAGATTCTGCGACGGAGCATAGACGCCACTCGGAACAGCTAGACCCTCCGTCATCGTGCCTGTCGGCACCGATAGGTAGTTTCCGACCCTGTTCGACGTATCGCGTAGGCGGTTAAGAGAACAGTTCCATGATTGGCGTCCGGCAAGCGATCTCCTGGATTGATCGTACCGAAAAACTCGCCTGGCACAGGCACGCGTCAGATACCATCAGGCTTCCGGCGGAGTGGAACAAGCTGCAATCGAGCTCGCATCGCACCTTCCGACGCTTGGGAAGGAACCAGCGGCGCCACACAATGAAGATTTTGATCGAAAGAAATCAATACGATGGATGCGCAGCGCAATTCGATTGAGGATGGTCCCGCCTCAGGGGTCAGCCACGCGGCCGATCATATTATTGGCCTGATCAGCCGGTTGCTAGGGGCCGCACATTGGTCCGCCGCCCAGAAGGAAGCTCCCGCCGGCGATCTCCCGGCAAACGACGTCGTGGTCGATATCGGCACGCCAGCGGAACTTCGTGCTTTGGCCGCTACGGCGCCTAAGCGGCTCGCGCAGGAGACAAACCTGACCCACGATCAGGAGGAGCTGGCCGAAAAGCAGAAGATCAAGGTATTGCTGCAGACACACCTGGCGGAGGCGATGTGGAACGGGCTCCTTTCCCAGGTTCGACCAGCTGCCGAACGTGGCGAACGCGAGCTACAGCTGCTCCGGTTTCCGTCCGATCTCTGCACTGATGGCGGTCGAAAGATCAGGGTTGGAGAGGAAGGCTGGCAAGAAACGCTACAAGGCGAAGCTGCTGAGCTAAAGGTGCGCTGGAAGCGGGACCTGTCGCAGAAGGGATTTGGGCTGGCAGCTCGGACCCTCGAGTATCACGGCGGCATGCCAGGCGATGTCGGTCTATTCGTGACTTGGCACGGTTGAATTTGCGGGTAAGACCGCATGTCCGCTGAACAGTCGAGGTTGTTCTCCCTGCCTGGGAAGGAATGAGCCAAGTGGTCCAGTTTGGCTGGGCTGCGCGCCTCGGGGCGAAGGGGATGGCCATGGTTCAAGATGGGCAAAGACTGGAAAATGGCCATACGCGAATGAAACGCGACCAGGACCCAGTTTACAGTCATGTGCAACGACCATTTTGTTACAGGTTAATGCTTAATAACGACCTTT
>CAXSEE010000290.1:0-4172 GCA_964235615.1 uncultured Acetobacteraceae bacterium
ATGGTCAACGGCATGGGCGTGCTCGGCTGGGGCGTCGGCGGCATCGAGGCGGAGGCCGCCATGCTCGGCCAGCCGATCGCCATGCTGATCCCCGACGTGATCGGCTTCAGGCTGACCGGCAAGATGCCCGAGGGCGCCACCGCCACCGACCTGGTGCTGACCGTGACCCAGATGCTCCGCAAAAAGAGCGTCGTCGGCAAGTTCGTCGAGTTCTACGGCCCGGCCCTGGACCATCTGCCGGTCGCCGACCGCGCCACGATCGGCAACATGGCCCCGGAATATGGCGCCACCTGCGGCTTCTTCCCGGTCGATGACCTGACGCTCGAATATCTCACCCAGACCGGCCGCGACCCGCACCGCGTCAAGCTGGCGGAGGCTTATCTCAAGGCCCAGGGCATGTTCCGCGATGCAAGCACGCCCGAGCCGGTGTTCACCGACACGCTGGAGCTCGACCTTTCGACCATCGAGCCGTCGCTGGCCGGACCCAAGCGCCCGCAGGACCGGGTCGCGCTGAAGAACGCCGCCACAGCCTTCAATGCCGAGCTGACGAAAAGCCTCGGCGTGCCGGCCAACGACGTCAACCGCAAGGTGGGCGTCCTCGGCACCAACTACGAGATCGGCCATGGCGACGTGGTGATCGCGGCGATCACCTCCTGCACCAACACCTCCAACCCCGCGGTGATGATCGCCGCCGGGCTGGTGGCGCAGAAGGCGCGTGCCCTCGGCATCACTCCGAAGCCATGGGTGAAGACCTCGCTGGCGCCGGGCTCGCAGGTCGTCACCGAATATCTCGACCGCGCTGGGCTGACATCGGAACTCGACGCGCTCGGCTTCAACACGGTCGGCTATGGCTGCACCACCTGCATCGGCAACTCCGGCCCGCTGCCCGAGGCCATCATCGACGCGATCGAGGAGAACAAGCTGATCGCGGTCTCGGTGCTGTCGGGCAACCGCAACTTCGAGGGCCGCATCAGCGCCAACGTGCGCGCGAACTACCTCGCCAGCCCGCCGCTGGTGGTCGCCTACTCGCTGCTCGGCAACATACGCGAGGACATCACCACAGCCTCGCTCGGCACCGGCTCCAATGGCCAGCCGGTCTATCTGAAGGATGTCTGGCCGTCGAACAAGGAGATCGCCGACCTGATGGCGACATCGATCTCGCGCGAGCAGTTCATCGAGCGCTACGGCCTGGTCGGCCGCGGCACCAAGGAGTGGCAGGAGCTGCAGGTGGCGACCGGATCGGAGACCTACGCCTGGAACTCCGGCTCCACCTACGTGCAGAACCCGCCCTATTTCGAGGGCATCACCGCCGAGCCGACCTCCAGGGGCGACATCACCAACGCGCGCGTGCTGGCCTTGCTCGGCGACAACATCACCACCGACCACATCTCGCCCGCCGGGGCGATCAAGAAGACCTCGCCCGCCGGCGAATATCTGATCGAGCATCAGGTGACGCCGAAGGACTTCAACTCCTACGGCTCGCGACGCGGCAACCACGAGGTCATGATGCGCGGCACGTTCGCCAACATACGCATCAAGAACGAGATGCTGGCCGGCGTGGAGGGCGGCTTCTCGAGGCATTACCCGTCCGGCGAACAGGGCGCGATCTACGACGTCGCGATGCGCTACAAGGAGGAAGGTGTTCCGCTAATCATCTTCGGCGGCAAGGAATACGGCATGGGCTCGTCCCGTGACTGGGCGGCCAAGGGCACGTTGCTGCTCGGCATCCGCGCCGTCGTGGCCGAGAGCTTCGAGCGCATCCACCGCTCCAACCTGGTCGGCATGGGCGTGCTGCCGCTGCTGTTCCAGGAAGGCACGAACCGGGAGACGCTCGGACTGAAGGGTGACGAGACCATCGACATCGAGGGTCTGGAGACGCTCACCCCGCGCATGATCCTGAACATGGCGATCACCCGTGCCGACGGCACAAAGGAAGTCGTGCCGCTGATCTGCCGCGTCGATACGCTCGACGAGGTTGAATACTACCGCCATGGCGGCATCCTGCAGTATGTGCTGCGCGGGATGGCCGAGGCCGCCTGATCGACGTTCGGACGGACGCTTTACGGATAGGTCCCGGATAAGGGACCTACCGCGTCGAGCTGCCGTGCTTCAGGGAACTGTAGGAGGCTAATGGCGCAACCGCTGGCCCCTCGCAACGACCCCGTTTATTTCCGCGGGGCGAGAATTTCGTCCAGGCTCGCCGGCGCGGCACCGGTTCGTTCTAGATGCGGATAGCGCAGGCCGCCGTGATAATCGACGCGCACAGTGCGGTACTGGTCGCCGGCCTTCAGCAACAACTCGATTGGCGTCTGTCCGGCCTTGGCATCGGTGATGATGCGCTTGAGCGCGTCGTTGTCTTCGGCGGTGCCGTTGACGGCAATGATCTCAGTGCCGGCGACGATGCCTGCCTTGAAGGCCGGGCTTCCCCAGATCACCCCTTTCGTCACGCCGCCCTTGCCGAGGGCCAGCCCCAGCGAGAACGACAAGTCGATCATTTTCCTGACCTGTTCGATGCTTTTCTGAAACGGTGACTCGGTCTCGGTATAGACCAGGCGGTAGCCGCCACGGGAAATCCCGTCGAGCGGCGCCTGCGAGCCGGTGGCGTTCAGGCGGGTATCGAGGAACCCGGCCCAGTTGAACGGCGCCACGACATTGAGCGCGGTGGCGATGTCGGCGAGCACGTAGGTCTTGGTGACATAGCTGCCGTCGTTCATGCCGAAGAAGATGCGCGCGAAGTCGTCGAGCGACTTGCTTCCGTGCGACAACTCACGCAGTTCGGTGTCGATATCGAGCCAGACCAGGGCGCCTTCGTCATAATAATCCTCCGAGCGCTGCCACGATCTCCATGGGATCGGCCGACGCTGGGCAATAATCGGATCGTTGGTAGTGTCTTCGAGGTCGCGCCAGGAGCGGCCGACGCCGTTGCTGTACATGCCAGCAATAAGCGCGAACTGGTCGAGCGCGTTCTGCTTCGACCATAGGCCGGATCGCGCCGCCAGCACCTTGCCCCAGTACTGGGTCTGGCCTTCGTATACCCAGAGCAGCGTGTCGCCCTCGGGAGTGTTGAAGTTCGGTTGCCACAGATCGGCCGGACGGCGAAACTTGCCGTTCCAGCTATGGGTGTACTCGTGCGCCAGCAGGTCGCGCTCGCTGACGTTCTTGTCCCAGTCGATGAAGGCGTCCGCGCTTACCCCATTCTCCGACGAGAGATGATGCTCGAGTCCGATATCGCCGAGCCCATCCGATACCGACAGCAGGAAGTCGTAATGGTCGTAATGATGCGACCCGAACAGGCGCTGCGCCTGCATCGCCAGGTTGCGATGCACCCCGATCTGTGCCGGAGTCAGTACGATGTCGTCGGGCGTGTCGCCGGCGATGTCGAGATGAACCGGGGCGGCGCCGCCGGGAACGTTGCCCGCAGGCGATAGGTTCTCGCGGCGGGTGTAGCGTCCGGCCAGCACCGGGTTGTCCACCAGCGTGTTGAGCGAGACCGGCTTGTAATGAACGACCGCGCCGGCAGTCGAGGCGATGTCGAGACCGCTGAACGGAGTCCAGCCGGCCGGGAGCGTGATCGTCGGGTCGACCTGGATGCCGCGGGTGAAATAGCCTGCCGGATAGAGCAGGATATTGTTCCACTGCAGGCTCAGCATCGAAGGGGTCATCACCACGCGGCCCTCGGCCGGAGCGACCGGCGAGAGATACTGGAAGTCCAGGTCGATCGTGGTGGCACCCTGCGGCACCGGGACGTGGAAGGCATAGACGTCGACTGGATCGCGCACCCAGGCGACGTGGGCGCCGCCGGCGGTGATCACCAGGCTGGCGAACTTGTCGAGCTCGCCGGTCGGCGAATGGTCGCCTGGAAGCCATTTCGGGAACAGCAGGATCAGGTCGCCCGGCTTTTTGCCGTCGTGGCCGGGGGACGCCGGGACTGGGATCGTCTCGTGAGCGGTGAAGATGTGCCGGTCGAGGTCGGTCGCATCGATCCGTAAGCCGATGATGCCGGGATAGGGGCGGTCTTGCGGGGCCAGGATCGGCGGGACCGCCGCAGCCGGCTGGGGCTGGGGCTGGGCTTGGTCCTGGGCCGAAGCCGGCGGGAACGGGATCGACAGGAGGGTGGCCGCGAGGCCGCAGCACACCGCACCTTGCATGAGGCGGCTTCGGAAACTGTAGAC
>CAXSEE010000291.1:0-4124 GCA_964235615.1 uncultured Acetobacteraceae bacterium
CCAAAGGCCGAGGCCTTTGGCGGGTCTGGGCAGAGCCCAGCCTTACCTCCCGACGATCGGTCTTCAGGTGGATTGGTGTAGGACCGAGAAACCGATGACGCCGGTGATCCAGCAAGCCTATTCGAGGCGGCAAGACCGTCGGCTACTGCTCCTGGAACTTGAGCAGCCGGCCGGCATTGGCCATCACCGCCAGCGTGCCGGCGTTATGCGCGACCGCCGCGATCAGCGCGCCGCTCGGCCCCAGCACCCCGGATGCGGCGAGTGCTATGATCGCCGCGGTCCAGCCCAGCCCCAACCCGACATTGACATGGATGGTGGTCCGGCAGCGCCGGCTCAGGCGGACGCAGGTGGCGAGCCGGCGCAGGTTGCTCGTCATCAGCACGAGATCGGCGGATGCCAGCGCGGCATCGGTGCCATGGCCGCCCATCGCCACGCCGACCGCGCCGGCCTTCAGCGCCAGGCTGTCATTGATGCCGTCGCCCACCACCATCGGCCGGAAGCCGGCGCGGGTCTCGTCGAGCACGCAGTCGAGCTTCTCGTGCGGCAGCGCCTCGGCGCGGAAGTCCGGGATCTGCAGCAGCCCGGCGATCCGCCGCGCCACGGGCTTGCGGTCGCCGGTCAGCAGCTTCATGCGGGTCAGGCCCAGGCGTCTGAGGTCGGCGAGTGCGGCACTCGCCTCCGGCCGCGGCTCGTCGGCGAGCAGCAGCCAGCCGGCGAAGCGCCCGCCGTCGGCGAGACCGGCGATCGGGCCGTCATGATCCGGCGGTGCCGGCGTCTGGATGCCGAGCTTGGGGAACATCTCGGGACGGCCCATCGAGAGCGGAGACGCGCCATGGCGCGCGGTGACGCCGAACCCGGGCAGCTCGCGCAGCTCGTCGAGCGGCAGACGCTGCTCCGGAGGCACCAGGGCAGCCAAGGCGCGTGACACTGGATGGGTGCTGGCGGCACCGAGTGCGGCGGCCTTGGCGATCAGCTCCTCGCGGGTGATGCCGGGTTCGGGGGACGCGCCGACCAGCCGCAACTCGCCCAGCGTCACCGTTCCGGTCTTGTCGAGGATCACCGAGTTCACCGTGGCGAGCTGCTCGAGGAAGGCCGCACTCTTCACCAGGATGCCGTGCCGCGCGGCTACCGCGAGGGCGGCGATCGATGTCGCGGGAGCAGCCAGCACGACGGCACAGGGACACGCGGCGACCAGCACCGCCAGCGACGTGGAGACCAGGCCGGTGGCAAACCAGACGCCGGCGGCGAGCAGCAGCACCAGCACCATGTAGGAGCCGGCGTAACGCTCGAGCAGGCGCGTCACCGGCGGCTTGGCGCGTTCCGCCTGCTGCATCAGCCCGATCACCCGTCCCAGCGTGGTGCTCTCGCCGACCCGCGTCACCTCGACCAGGAGCAGGCCGGACAGGTTGATCGAGCCATCGAACACGGCGGAGTCCGGACCCACTTCCTCGGGTATCGACTCGCCGGTGATCGGCGCGTTGTCGATGCTGGAATGGCCGGTGCGCACGATGCCGTCCGCGGGCGTGCGGTCGCCGGCGCGCAGCTGTATCCGGTCGCCGACCCGCAGCGAGGCGGTGGAGACCTCCTCGATCATGCCGTCCGGCAGCACCCGCCTGGTGCTGGTCTGGGTCAGGCGGCGCAGCGCGCGCAGCGCCTCCTGGCCGCCGATCAGGGAGCGCTCCTCCAGCACGTGCCCGACCGTCATCACCAGCGGCAGCAGGGCGGCGGTGAACAGGTCGCCCTCGGCCCAGGCGGCGATCACGGCGAGCGCCACCAGCTGGTCGGTCAGCCCATGCAGGTCGGGGTGGCGCAGGCTGTGCCAGGCCGCCACCATCGCCGGGACCGCGACCAGAAGCGCCGCCAGCCCGGCGACCAGCGCCACCAGCTCGGACCGGGCGGGCAGCAGCAGTTGCAGCCCGAAAGCCATCACCAGCAGGCCGGCGGTGAGCATCGCCAGCGTCAACTGCACGCTCTGGACGCGCCGCTCGCGGATGCTGAGCAGGCCGCCGAGGCTGGATGTCGCTTCCTTCGCAGTGGTCACGCCTGCGGTGGTGACGCTCATGGCATCTGTCCCGGCAGCAGCAGGCGCGCCCCCGTGTCCGGGTCGTATGCCTCGACCGATTTGGCCTGGTGGAGGATCGCCTGCATCCGGTCGTTGTAGATCTTGGTGAGAAGCTCGGATCCGGACAGCCCGTCCGCGGCACGCGCCAGCGTGTCGATCGAGGCCGTGCGCGCCGTCGCCAGGCTGGTCCGCTCGGAGGCGGCGGCGTTGGCGTCGGACAGGATCGTGCTGCTGTCCTGCCGCGACCTCTGCTCGACCTTGATGGCCTGGCTGTGCGCCTGCGCCACCCTCGTATCGGCCAGCTGGGCAGCCACCAGCACGCCGTCGAACGCGCTCTTGACGTCGGTCGGGAGCGCGATGCTGAGATCGACGCGCGTCACCTCGACGCCGAGCCCGGCCTGCCGCGACTGCAGATCGACGAGGCGGCGGTTGATGGCCGCTACCAGATCCGAGCGTATCCGATCACGCCGGCTGCGATCGGCGTCGTCGAGCTCGGCGTCGTTGCGGGTGACCACGAGCGTGTCGGTGTCGCGCGCGGCGATGAGCGACACCAGGCTCGCCATGGTGAGCGCGCTCAACCCGGGCGGCACGTGCGACGCCTGCAGCATGTAGTCGGCCGGGTCGGTGATCCGGTAGAGCAGCGTTGCGGTCAGATGGACGATCCCGTCGGCGGTCATGAAGAACGCGGCGTTCTGGCGGATATCGTCGGCAACGGTCCAGTCCGACGCGACCGCGCTGCCGTCGAGAGGCGGCCGCAGCGGATCGAACGAATATTCGAGCTGCCGCTCCGGCGCCGGCAGGAACGCGACATGCTCGAACGGCCTCGGCCACGCCAGCAGCAGACCGGCATCCTGCACGCGCACCACCCGGCCGAACCTCAGCACCACCGCGCGGCTGTCCGAGGCGACCTGGCGGATGTTGGAGAACGGCCAGGCCAGGGCGGCCAGCAGCACGAGCGCGAAGATCACCCGGAAGGCGAGGCTGATCGCCTGCGCCCAGGGTCCGCTTGGCTCCTGCACGGCGCCCGTCACCGCGTCCTGCCCGCGGCGGGCGGCGCCGGATTGGGTGCCGCCGGACTGGGCGCCGCCGGACTGGGCGCCGGACTGGGCGGTCCTTCCACGAATGCGCGGAACGGCGCCGCATCGGTGCGCAGGATCAGCCGGGTGTTGTCGCCGACGACGCTCTCCAGCGTGTCGAGCGAGCGCAGCAGCGTGTAGAGCTCGGGCGCCCCGGCATAGGCCTTCGCGTAGATGTTGGCGGCATCGAGACGCGACTTCGCCTCGATCCGTGCGGCTTGCGCATGGGCGTCGGCCACCACGATGCGCGCGTCGCGATCGGCATCGGTGCGGATCTTCGCGCTCGCGCGATCGCCTTCGGCCGTGACGCGATCGGCGACCGTGTTGCGCTCGGCGATCATGCGCGTAACGGTCGCCTCCAGCGTGTCGCTGGGCAGGGTCAGGCGCTCGATGCCGACCTGCACGATGCCGATGCCATAGGTTGCCAGCACCTGCGCCGCCATCCGCTCCTTCAGCGCCGCCTCGAGGGCGCCGAGCTGCACCTTCGACGGATCGGTGTTGACCAGCTGCGCCAGGTCGAACTGCGCCGCCACCACCTCGAGCGAGGAGCCAGCATAGCTGCGCAACTGCTCGGCTGCCTCGTCCGGCGCGTTGCGCACAGAGCGGAGATAGCGGATGAGGTCGGCGCCGTTCCTCGGCACGCGCCACTCGACATAGGCCTGCACCAGGATGCGCAGCCCATCCCGCGTGCCGACGTCATGCAGCCCGGTCGAGGTGGTGCGCAGCCTGACGTCGATCGGGATCGCGGATTCGAACGGCGCCGGCCAGCGCAGCGCGAGGCCGGGTTCGGTGAGCACCCGGACCGGATTGCCGAACGCGGTGACGACCAGCGCCTCGCCCGGCTCCACGATCGCGAGGCATGCCGCCGCGAACGCGATCGCGAGGATCAACCCGGCCAAGCCGAACCGGCCGTAGCGGCGCAGCCTGAGGACGCCGCCGTCCAGGTCCGCCGGCTGGTCGTGCCCGTCTTGCGCATGGCCGTGATG
>CAXSEE010000292.1:0-4107 GCA_964235615.1 uncultured Acetobacteraceae bacterium
GTTGATCTGCCCCTCCGTCTGGCCGTTGCTTCACGGCTCCGAGATAGCATTGCGGGACGCGACAAGGTCACGACGGAGTGTCGCGGCGAACTGTCGCATCGCATGGATGCCCGAGCTGGCGGCGTCGCTCAGCCAGGTGTCCAGCAGTTTGATATCGCCGCCCTCAGAAGGCCACGGAAGCGCATGGCGAGGACGCGCATCGCAGCGAACTCGGCGGAGGTCGCCTTCAGTGCAGGGCCGCCGCCGTCGACCTTCCGTCTACGCCTCATGTTGTCCTTCGTCGCTTCAGCAGTTGCGCGACCTCATCATCAAGGCCGTGCCTAGCGCTTGCTCGTAGGCGGCGTTGATCCTGACCATTTGCTCGGAGTGGTTGCCCTTGTCCGGGTGGTAGAGCATCGCCTGCCGGCTTGCCCAGTCTGACCGATCCCGACTGGCTGTACCACCGTCTGCACGTGAGCGGACTGCCGCAGACGGTCGTATTATTCACGGCCGCGGCACAGGGTGCGGGCATCGTCCCCTGGGTGCTCGACCAGGCCCGGAGCGAGGAGGACCTGTCTCATCTGCTGGCACCACCGAGCCGCGCTCGACCACTATGACGCACGGTTGAGCGATGCCGAGATTGCAAGGCGCCAACGCCAGCGTGAACCCGCCTCCGACGGAGGTGCTGCCGGGTGACGATCAGGACACGCCGAGCAGGGACAGCAGGGCCGCGGCACTTCGGCTGAGGTAGCGCCCGCGATGGTGGACAACCTGGAAGCGGCGCTCCGGCAGGTCGAGCGGCACGCGATGCAGCAGCTCCGCCTCCAGGCTCGGCGCCGCCACAGAGGCAGAGATCACGGTGGCTCCCATCCCGCTCTCGACCGCCGCCCGCACCGCCTCGTTCGAGGGGAGCTCCAGGACCACACGAAGGTCGTGGGTCGGCACGCCCAGGCGATCGAGGGCGGCCTCGAACTCCGACCGCGTTCCCGAGCCCGGCTCGCGCAGGATCCAGTCCGCTTCCAGTAATTCGGCGGGACGCAGACTGGTGTGCCTGCTGCGCAGCACCCAGGGGTGCGGCGGCGAGACCACCAGGACCAGCTGGTCGTGGGCGACGACGGCGGACACCAGCTCCGGATCGTCGATCGCACCCTCGACGAAGCCGATCTCGGCCGCGCCGTCATGAACCCCGCGCACGACCTCGCTGGTGTTGCCGATCGCCAGGCGTATGTCGATGTGCGGATAGCGGGTGCGGAACGCCATCAGCCGGCTGGGCAGCCAGTAGCCGGCGATGGTCTGGCTGGCATGGATCAGCAGCGTGCCGCGCTTGAGCTCTCCGAGCTCCGACAGCTTGAGCCGGGCGGCGGCGGCCCGTGCCAGGACGGCACGCGCCTCGACAAGGAACATGACCCCTGCCTCGGTCAGCTCGATCCCGCGGCCGACCCGGTTGAACAGCTTGACCTGGAAGCTGTCCTCAAGCGTGCTCACGGCGTGGCTCACCGCCGACTGGACAAGGTTGAGGGCTTTCGCCGCCTGGGTCACGTGCTGCCGCTCCGCGACCGCCACAAAGATGCGCAGCTGTTCGAGGGTCATTGTCTGTATGCAGCGCCTGAAGGATCAATGGTCATGGCATAGCTCCCGGCGGACCGGAAGCGACCGGAACTCATGATCCTGACCGGCAGCTGATCATAGCCACGCGACCAATGCTGTTCCGAGCGTGATAAGCCCGACATGCTCCAGCACCCTGGCAAGCGAAGACAGGGCCGGATGTGCGACGATGCCGACAGGCTCTGCGTCATTCATCGCCGGCAGGTCGATCGCGTAGCTCTCGCGGCCGAAGGCCTGGGCGAACGGGATCGGCATAGCGGACCAGGCTTTTTCCACTCCCGCATGCATCGTCAGCCTGGAAAGTCGGCCGACAGGCTTTCCTGCTCGAAGCGCTCGATCTGATGCAGACGCTCCTTCAGCTTCGCAGTGACGCCTTCATAGGCAACCTTGCCCAGCACCAGATGGCGCGGCGGCTCGGCGCTTTCCACCACGCGGATCATGGCCTCGCCGGCGCGAACCGGATCGCCGGCCTGCTTGCCGCTGATACTGGCGGTGCTCTTCATGCGGGCTCCGGCGGTCTCGGCGTAATCCTCGATCCGGTTCGGCGTCTGCTTGAGCGAGCGTCCGGCCCAGTCCGTGCGGAACGGTCCCGGCTCGACGCAGGTTACCTTGATCCCGAGCGGCGCGGTCTCCGCCGCCAGCGCATCCGAGAACCCCTCGACCGCATGCTTGCTGGCTGCATAATAGCCGGAGCCCGGAAAGCCGATGAAGCCGGCCATCGAGGTGATGTTCAGGATGTGGCCGTGCCTGCGGGTCCGCATGCCGGGCAGCACTGCGCGGGTGAGTGCGAAAAGGCCGAACACGTTGGCCTCGAACTGGGCACGGACCTCCTCGTCCACGCCCTCCTCGATGGCCGCCTGATAGCCATAACCGGCATTGTTTACCAGCACGTCGACGGAGCCGAAGCGGGCCTCGGCCTCGGCCACCGCCTTCCTGATCTGGGCGGCATCGGTGACGTCGAGGCTGAGTGCCAGCACCCGCTCCTCGGCACCGCGACCGAGATCGGCGACGCGGGAGGCATCGCGTGCGGTCACTACGGCGCGCCAGCCGCGGTCGAGCACCAGTTCCGCCAGGTCGCGGCCGAAGCCGGTCGAGCAGCCGGTGATGAACCAGACCGGACTTGTCTGCTGTGTCATGTGCCTATTCCTCTGCAGGGCGAGCAGGCAACGCCGCGACATCGACTGGGATGCGGCGTCCTGCTAGCCCTCGTCTTAACCCGGTCCAAGCCGATGCGCGCGCAGACCCGTCATTCCCTCCAGCAGACCAGATCCTGCGGCGCGATCGTCTCGGAGCCGAGCAGGAGGTGGCGTCCTGGCCGTCCAGGGAGCGTCCAGGCTTGCGGACCGTAGTTGAAGGCGAACCGCAGACCACCGTGCCGGCGCAGCCGCACGCCGGACGGCAACTCCACGATGTCGCAGCCGCCCGCCTCGAGCACGTGCCGGATCGCGCCTTCGAGCAGGTCCCGGTCCGGCCAGCAGGCGAGGTAGACGCGGCGGTCCGAGACGACAGCCGCCGGCATGCCATCATCGAACCGGGCCAGGATGTCGGCGCCGGTCTCGATCCACTCGCGCCAGCGCATGGCGGCACCGGCGAGCCTGCCTGCCACGGCGTGACGAAGGTCCGGCCGCAGCGACGCGACCTGGGTGACGCGCATCGGCAGCAGCGCCTGCAACGGTCCCGGCGGCAGGCTGCCGGGGATGGTGAAATCGGCGGTCCGGGACCCGGTGCGCGGTCCGATGAGCAGGGTGGCATCGGTGTCGCGCAGCGCGGCCAGCGCAGCGTCCGAGACATGCGGCAGCGACGGCACCAGCACCGCCCGATAGCCGGCAAGCGGGTCGCCGGGCGCCACGATGTCGATATCCTGCCCCAGCCGCCGCGCCGCCTCGTACCAGCGCAGGCAGAGCTCGAAATAATCGAAGTCGGCACCCTGCGGCTGGATGCGCAACATCCAGGCGGCTTCATAGTCGAACACCAGCGCGACCGGCGCCCGGGCGGCCGGACCGGACGGCATGACCGTACGCAGTTCCTCCGCGACCAGCAGCGCCTCCTCGCCGCCCGCCGAGCGCGAGCGGTCCGGCCGTTGCAGCCCGGCATGCAGTTGCTCCTGGCCGAACGGACACTGCCGCCAGCGGAAGTAGCTGACGACCTCGGCGCCGTGCGCGAACGCTTCCCAGGTCCAGAGCCGGACCATGCCGGGCTTCGGCACCGGGTTCCAGGGCGCCCAGTTCACCGGCCCGGGTTGCTGCTCCATGACCCAGAACCGCTCCCCCGCCTTGGAGTGTCCCCCCGCCTTGGAATGCCCACTAATGCCGCGATACAGGTCGTGGTTGAAGGCCGCCATGTCCGGATGCCCGGTTTCGGCAAACAATGCGCGTTCCGCGGCATCGAACGGGAACTGCTCGGTGAAGCCCAGCGGATAGGAGTCCCAGGTTGCGAAATCGAGCATCCCGGCGACCGCGCGATGGTCGAACTCGACGAAGCGGCCCATGAAGTTGTGCTGACCGACAACGGGAGCTGCTTCAC
>CAXSEE010000293.1:0-4079 GCA_964235615.1 uncultured Acetobacteraceae bacterium
CGATGCCGAGCGCGCAGACCGCGGCCTCGGTGCCGCCGGCGACCATCACGTCGGCGTCGCCGAACATGATCATCCGGGCTGCGTCGCCGATGGCATGCACGCCGGTGGCGCAGGCGGTGACGGCGGAATGATTGGGTCCCTTGAAGCCGTAGCGGATCGAGAGATGACCCGACACCAGGTTGATCAGGGAGGCGGGAATGAAGAAAGGCGACAGGCGGCGCGCCTTGCCTTCGCTGACCAGGATCGAGGCTTCGTAGATGGTCTGCAACCCGCCGATGCCGGAGCCGATCATCACGCCGGTGGCGTTGCGGTCCTGCTCGCTCTGGGGCACCCAGCCAGAGTCTTCGACCGCCTCGATGGCGGCGACGATCCCCAGATGGATGAAGCGGTCCATCTTTTTCTGGTCCTTGTGGGGGATCCATTCGGAGAGGTCGAGGCCACCCTCCTCACGCTTGCCCATGGGCACTTCGCCGGCCACCTGCGCCGGAAGGTCGGCCGGGTCGAAGGAGCTTATGCGGCGTATGCCGCTTTCTCCCTCGACCAGCCGCCTCCAGAACTGCTCGACACCGACGCCGAGCGGGCCCGCGATACCCATTCCGGTGACGACAACCCGTCGCACCTGGTTCCGGCTCGTCATGGTGTTGCCTCAGGCGGCCTTCTGCTTCTCGATATAGTCGATCGCGTCCTTGACGGTGGAGATCTTCTCCGCCGCGTCCTCCGGGATCTCGACCCCGAACGCTTCCTCGAAAGCCATGACCAGCTCGACCGTGTCGAGGCTGTCGGCGCCGAGGTCGTCGATGAAGGAAGCGTCGGGCGTCACCTTGCTCTCCTCGACGCCCAGGTGCTCCACGACGATCTTTTTGACCTTGTCGGCGATCTCGCTCATCTGAACTTGCTTCCTCTCTGCCCCGGAAAACGGGCGGTTCGAACTCGTTCGTCCTGTCCTGTGCTCCGGACGAAGCAGCGGGCGATTAGCATGGAATTTCACCGACCGCCAAGGCGCTGCATCCTCGGACGGGTCGGAATCCTCGGGCAGGTCAGATCATGGCCATGCCGCCATTCACATGCAACGTCGTGCCGGTCACCCAGGCGGCCTGCTCGGAGGCAAGATAGACCACCGCGGCCGCGACATCGGCCGGCTGGCCCATGCGGCCCAGCGGGATCGCCGCCCTGAGCTTGGCCTTCTGCTCCTCGCCCAAGGCGTCGGTCATGGCGGTGGCGATGAACCCGGGTGCGACCACGTTGACCGTGATGCCACGCGAGCCGACCTCCTGGGCGAGCGACTTGCTCATGCCGATCATGCCGGCCTTGGCCGCGGCATAGTTCGCCTGGCCCGGATTGCCGGTCACGCCGACGATGCTGGCGATCGAGACGATGCGCCCGGCACGACGGCGCACCATGCCCTTCAGCACCGCCCGGCACAGGCGGAACGGGGCCGCGAGATCGACCTCCAGCACCTGGTTCCAGTCGGCGTCCTTCATGCGCAGCGCGAGCCCGTCACGGGTCAGGCCGGCGTTATTGACCAGTATGTCCACGCCCTGGCCGCCCTCGCGTTCGGCGCTGGCCACCAGCGCGTCCGGGGCGGCGGGGTCGGAGAGATCCGCCGGGCACACATGGGCACGCTCGCCGAGCGCCGCTGCCAGGGCCTCGAGCGCCTCAAACCGTGTGCCGGAGAGGGCGACGGCGGCGCCCTGGGCATGCAGGGCGGTGGCGATGGCGGCGCCCAATCCGCCGGAAGCGCCGGTGACCAGGGCCAGCTTGCCGTCGAGCCTGAACATGGAAATCCTTCGGAGCGTCGGTTGACTATAGCAGCTTGAGCAGCGCCTCGATCTCGTCCGGCGTGCCGGCTGCGCGCGTGGCAGTGTCGGGGGCGATCCGCTTGCACAGGCCGGACAGCACGCGGCCGGCGCCGAGCTCGATGAAGCTGTCGACCCCGAGTGCCGCCATCGCCAGCACGCTCTCGCGCCAGCGCACGGTGCTGGTGACCTGGCGCACCAGCAGGTCGCGTATCTGGCCGGGCGAGGTGACCTTGGCCGCCGTGACGTTGGCGATCAGCGGCAGCCGCGGGGCGGCGATGTCGGCCTCGCCCAACGCCTCGCGCATGGCATCGGCGGCCGGGGCCATCAGCGAGCAATGGAAGGGCGCGGAGACGGGCAGCAGCATGGCGCGCCGGATGCCGCGCTCCTTGGCGAGGTCGATGGCCCTGGTGATGGCGCTGAGCGCTCCCGAGATCACCACCTGGCCGCCGCCGTTGTCGTTGGCGACCTCGATCACCTCGCGCCGGTCTGGCTGGCCTTCGACGCGCAGCAGGGCGGCGGCGGCGCAGATCTCCTGGGCCTGCTCCAGCTCGACTCCCAGCAGGGCCGCCATGCCGCCCTCGCCCGCCGGCACCGCCTTCTGCATGGCGCTGCCACGCAGGCGCAGGAGTTTCGCCGTCTGCGCGATGCCGAGGCTGCCGGCCGCGGCCAGGGCGGAATACTCTCCCAGGGAGTGCCCGGCGACGAGCGCCGCCTTGGTCGTGAGGTCGAGGCCACCCTCGGCTTCCAGCACGCGCAGCACGGCGAGCGATACCGCCATCAGCGCCGGCTGGGTGTTCCGGGTTAGGGTCAGCTCCTCAATCGGTCCGGCGAACATCAGCTTGGACAGGCGCTCGCCGAGGGCCTCGTCGATCTCCTGGAACACTTCGCGCGCCGGGGCGAAGGCCGCGGCGAGATCACGCCCCATGCCGGCGAACTGGCTGCCCTGACCGGGGAAGATGAAGGCATGAACAGGCATAGGGTTGCGACCCACTCCAGAACGGGAAGCTGCGAGATGGGGGAGACGCCGGTCGGATGTCAATCTCGGCCACATGATGCGAGGCGTGCGGCCGTTGTATCGGGACGGAACGAATTGTAATGGCAGATGCTCATGCATACGAGCGAACGAATTGACCAGAAAGCTTGAAGACGGCGCCGCAACTGTGAGTGCCCGTTTGAGAATGCGCTGTGGCGAGCCAGAGGCGCCCTGTGCGCCGCCCGGCGTGGTCCGAGCATCGGAGCGGAGCGGCCTTATGGGCCGTGAGCACCGAAGCGCCGCAAAGCCGCGTCGGATGGCCGTCGCAGTAGCATTCTCAAACGGGCACTGAGGCCACCCATGGATCGGCTGCAGATACTGCTTCAGGGGCTGGATCCGTCGAGCACCCGCGGTCTGGAGATCGGGCCGCTGCAGAGCCCGATGATGCGCAAGCCAGAGGCCGATGTGCTGTATGTCGACCATGTCGGCACCGAGGCGTTGCGCGAGAAATACGCCAACGACCCGAACGTGGACCTGGATCGCATCGTTGAGGTGGACATCGTCTGGAGCGGCGGCTCGCTCGATGCCGCGTGCCAGGGCCGCCGGTTCGACTATGTCGTCGCCTCCCACGTCATCGAGCATGTGCCGGACCTGATCGGCTGGCTGGCCCAGCTCAAGTCGGTCCTGCATCCCGGCGGCACCATCCGGCTGGTCATACCGGACCGGCGCTACTGCTTCGATTATCGCCGGGAGACCAGTTCGGTCGCCGACATGATCCTGGCGTCACGGGCCAACGCCGTGATCCCCGGCCCGAGGCAGATCCTCGACTTCAGCCTGAACATCGCCCACCGCGATCTCGCCGATGCCTGGAACGGCACGCCGGGATCGGACCCGAAGCCGACGCGGCAGGACTACCAGCGGACCATGGCCGTGGTGGAGCATGCGCTGTCGGAAGGCGCCTATCACGACGTGCATTGCTGGGTGTTCACGCCGCTGGCCTTTGGGCGGCTGATGCGCCAGCTCGCCGCCTACGGGCTGCTCGGCTTTGCCTGCACGCAATGCACCGCCACGGCCGAGAACAGCCTGGATTTCTTCGTCCACCTGATGGCGACGGACGATGAGGCACTGATCGCTCAGACCTGGGATTGGGCGGTGGCACGGCATGAGCCCGCGCCTGCGCCGGCAGGCCCAGCGCCGGTAAGCACGGAGCGGGCCGACAGGCTGGAGGCCGAGCTGGCGGCGCTGCGCAGTTCGAGAAGCTGGCGCCTGACCGCGCCGTTGCGAACACTCTACGCGCGCTTCAGATA
>CAXSEE010000294.1:0-4065 GCA_964235615.1 uncultured Acetobacteraceae bacterium
TCGCCCAGGAAGTGCCGGAGATCTACGACGGCATCATCGAGATCAAGGCGGTGGCCCGCGATCCCGGTTCCCGCGCCAAGATGGCGGTGATCTCCCGTGACAGCTCGATCGACCCGGTCGGCGCCTGCGTCGGCATGCGCGGCTCCCGCGTCCAGGCGGTGGTGCAGGAACTGCAAGGCGAGAAGATCGACATCATTCCCTGGAGCCCGCAGGCGGCCACCTTCGTGGTCAATGCGCTGGCGCCCGCGGAAGTCACCAAGGTGGTGATGGACGAGGAGGCCGGGCGCGTCGAGGTGGTGGTGCCGGACGAGCAGCTCAGCCTGGCGATCGGCCGCCGCGGCCAGAACGTGCGCCTCGCCAGCCAGCTCACGCGCTGGGATATCGACATCCTGACCGAGGCGGAGGAGAGCGAGCGCCGCCAGGAGGAGTTCCGCCGCCGCTCCGGCCAGTTCGTCGAGGCGCTGGACGTGGATGACGTGATCGCCGGCCTGCTGGTCACGGAAGGTTTCAATTCGGTCGAGGAACTGGCTTTCGTGGCGGTCGAGGAACTGGCCGACATCGAGGGGTTCGACGAGACCGTGGCCGAGGAGCTGATCCGCCGCGCGGAGACCTTCCTGGTCCGCCGCGACGAGGCGCTGAACGAGAAGCGGGTGGCGCTCGGCGTTACCGACGAGATGGGCGAGATGGGCGGCTTCTCGGTCCAGGCGATGGTGACGCTGGGCGAGAAGGGGGTGAAGACGCTCGACGATCTCGCCGACCTCGCCGGCGACGAGCTGGTCGAGATCCTGGGTGCGGACGCGATCGACGAGGAAGCGGCCAACGAGATCATCATGGCCGCGCGCGCGCACTGGTTCGACGAGGGCGCCTCCGCGCCCGTTGCGGAAGAAGAGGCCGAGGCTCCCGCCGGCGAGGAGGCGTCCCACGACTGAACCGGATGTCCTTGCTGAAACAGATGACGATGACGAGCGCGGCCCGCAGCGGCGCTGCATCGTCACCCGCAACCGGTCGGCGCCGGCGGAGATGATCCGTTTCGTCATCTCGCCGGATCGGGTGCTGACACCTGATCTGGCCGCACGGCTGCCAGGACGGGGAATGTGGTTGAGCGCGCGGGGGGATGTGCTAGAAACCGCGCGAACACGAGGGGCATTCGCTCGTGCCGCCCGTGGACCGGTCACGGTTCCTCCCGATCTTGCCGCGATGCTGCAGGAAGGCCTGCTGCGTCGCATCGCCGATCTTCTCGGCCTGGCGCGACGCGCGGGCCAGGCAGTCAGCGGCTACGGCAAGGCACGGGAGTGGATCACGGCCCACAGGGCTGGCCTGATCGTCCAGGCGTCGGACGGGAGTGCTGCGGAGCGGACGCGGTTGCTGTCCGGCGCGCATGATCTGCCGGTCGTGTCTTGCATGACCGGAACGAAACTGGGCGCGGCCTTTGGTCGTGACCATGTGGTGCACGTGGCGGTGATGGCGGGGGCTCTGGCCGACCGCCTCATTGCCGAGAATGGACGTTATGCGGGACTTGTCGGCCTGGCTCCCGCCAGTCGGACGGTCCCGGTCCGGCGGGACGATCCCGCGGATGGGCTGG
Organism: uncultured Acetobacteraceae bacterium; assembly: GCA_964235615.1. GTDB lineage: Bacteria > Pseudomonadota > Alphaproteobacteria > Acetobacterales > Acetobacteraceae > Lichenicoccus. Next base: position 1,583 of record CAXSEE010000294.1, read on the forward strand.
AACAGGCGGGTATATGAGCGAAGGCAACGATCAGGATCAAGCAAAGGGGCGTCTGTCCCTGCGGCCGGCTGGCCGTACGGAGGTGGGACGCACCGTCGATGCTGGGTCCGTCCGACAGAGCTTCAGCCACGGCCGCTCGAAAGTGGTCCAGGTCGAAGTACGCAAGAAGCGGGGTCCAGGTCCCACGCCGGCACCCGGCACTCCCGGCCAGGCTTCCGCGCGCGGACCCGGTCCGGCATCGTCGCGTCCGGCAGGTGCCGGGCGTGCGCTGACCGCCTCCGAGCTCGCGACCCGGCAGCGCGTGCTGGAGGAGCAGCAGAAGGATGCCGCCCGTCGCGAGACCGAGCGGCGCGAGCAGGAGAAGATCTCGATCCTCTCCGCGGCCGAGGAAGCCCGCCGTCGCGACGACGAGGCACGCCGTGCCGCCGAGGAGTTGGCGCGCGATGCCGTGAAGGCAGAGGCGCGCGCCAAGGATGAGGCCGCCGAGGCTGCCCGTCATGCCGCGCATGCCGCCCGGGAAGCCCAGGAAGCGGCCCGCCACGAGGCGCTGCACGGAACTCAAGACGACGAGGCGCCGCAGGCCGGTCCGGCCAAGGCTCCGAGTGCTGCGGGCGGGGAGGCGGCGCCTGCCGCCGGCGGCGTGCGCTCCGGCGTGCAGATCATTCCGCGCGTTACCGGCGAGGCGCTGCGACCGCTCGCCGATCGCGCCACCATGGCGCCGGTCCCGGCGTCGGTGAACAAGAATGCTGGCCAGCCTGCCGCCGCCACTACAGCGGCCGGCGAGACGCTGCGTCTGAAGACGAACCGTCCGGAGGAAGACGAGAGCCGCCGCTTCGGTGTGGCGCGTCGTCCGGGAGCGGCACTGCCGGCGCGCAAGGTGCCGGTGGTCGCGCCCAAGAAGGTCGGCGATCGTCGTGCCACTGGCCGCGTCGACGTCCAGGCCGCGATCGAGGGCGAGGACGAGAAAACCCGTTCGCTGGCTTCGGTGCGTCGCCAGCGTGACCGCGAGCGTCGTCAGGCCGAGCTGGAGCGTCTGCGTGCCGACCAGGTCCGCGTCGTGCGCGACGTGATCCTGCCGGAGACCATCAGCGTGCAGGAGCTCGCCAACCGCATGGCGACCCGTGCCGCGGACGTGATCAAGTCGCTCATGAAGATGGGCGTGATGTCCAACGTCACCCAGCTGCTGGATGCCGACACCGCCGAGCTGGTGGTGCAGGAATTCGGCCACCGCGTGCGGCGTGTCTCGGAGAGCGACGTCGAGATCGGCATCGAGGGCGAGATCGACGAGGATATCGACCTCACGCCGCGCCCGCCCGTGGTCACCATCATGGGCCATGTCGACCACGGCAAGACCTCGCTGCTCGACGCCCTGCGCGCGACCGACGTGGCCGGCGACGAGGCCGGCGGCATCACCCAGCATATCGGCGCCTATCAGGTCGAGCTGGCCAGCGGCAACCGCATCACCTTCATCGACACCCCGGGCCATGAGGCGTTCACCTCGATGCGCGCCCGCGGCGCCTCGGTCACCGACGTGGTGGTGCTGGTGGTGGCGGCGGACGACGGCGTCATGCCGCAGACCATCGAGGCGATCCGCCACGCCAAGGCGGCCAACGCGCCGATCATCGTGGCCATCAACAAGATGGACAAGCCGGGCGCCAATCCCGACCGCGTCCGCCAGGAACTGCTCAGCCACGACATCGTGGTCGAGGCGATGGGCGGCGACACCCAGGATGTGGAAGTCTCCGCGCTGAAGCGGACCGGCCTGGACAAGCTGGAAGAGGCGATCCTGCTGCAGGCGGAAATCCTCGACCTGCGCGCCAACGCGGGCCGCGCGGCGGAAGGCACCGTGATCGAGAGCCGTCTCGATCGTGGTCGCGGTCCGGTCGCGACCGTGCTGATCCAGAAGGGCTGCCTGAGGCAGGGCGACATCATCGTCGCCGGCGCCGAGTGGGGACGCGTTCGCGCCATGCTCGACGACAAGAACCGCCCGATCGGTAATTCCGGTCCTTCGTCGCCGGTCGAGGTGCTCGGTCTGGCCGGTGTCCCCGGTGCGGGCGAGCCTTTCGTGGTGGTCGAGAACGAGGCGCGCGCGAAGGAGATCTCGGAGTTCCGCCAGCGCCGCATCAAGGACAAGCAGGCGGCCGGCCATGTGGCGGCGCGCGGCACGCTCGACCAGATGCTGGCGCGTATCCAGGCCGGCGCCCAGAAAGAGGTCGCGGTCCTGATCAAGGCGGACGTGCAGGGCTCTTCCGAGGCGATCCAGGCGACCGTGCTCAAGCTGGAGCATGAGGAGGTCAAGGTCCGCGTGCTGATCGCCAGCGTCGGTCAGATCACGGAAAGCGACATCCAGCTGGCCAAGGCTTCGGATGCGGTGATCGTGGCGTTCAACGTGCGTGCCACCACCCAGGCGCGCGAGCTGGCGACACGTGACGGCGTCGACATCCGCTACTACTCGATCATCTACCAGGTGTCGGACGACATCG
>CAXSEE010000295.1:0-4044 GCA_964235615.1 uncultured Acetobacteraceae bacterium
GGTCGTAGCGTGCCGATGCCGCACGTGGCTCATGCAACTGCGCCGTTCGGCCGCGTTCCAGCGCGGCATCGATCTGTGCGTCAGTCAGCTCAGCCATGGATTTCCCCCCCCCCACCTCTTCAGCAAGAACCCTGACTGCTCGGTCACGACCCGCATGGAGCGGCGAACCTCGGCACGTGTCATGTGCTCGGCCCAGATTAAAGTGGGCGCACCTTTTGCTCCGATGAGTTTGATTTGTGCCTCTCCGTCGCCGAACACGTGAACATGTGATGGCAGGTGATCATTGGTGTAGATGACGACGCGCAGGCCATCAGCACGCAGCACGGCAACCATGAGATCGAATAACCCATCATGACGGGTTATTCGAGGAGAACGCAGCCTGGATCGGCATACCAGGTCAGGTCAAACTCTGGTCGGCCTCCGCCAGCAGTTCCGCTTCATCGTGAGACAGCTTGATGGCATCGAGCACCGCTTGCGGATCGGCCGGCGCCGCCATCGCGTCCGCTTCCTCGTCGATCCGGTTCGGCAGCATCGGGCTGTCCCGACGCATCTCCTCGAGCAGCCCGATGATCTTGGCCGTCTTGGTCTCGCTGACGATGGCGAGTTCCAGGGTCAGTTGCTCGCGATGCTCGGCGAGCTGGTCCTCGCGCCGCTGCGTGGTGAGGATCAGCACCACCATGTAGAGCGCCACCAGGGAGATCAGGAACTCCAGCCAGCCGAACGGCGGCGGATCGAAGGTCCAGACGCCCAGCCACAGGGTGAGCAGGTTGATCCCGAGCCAGGCCAGCACGAACGCCGTCAGCAGGCCGATGAAGCGCGGACGTCCCATGAAGCGCGTCATCCGGTCGGCGGCACGCTGCAGCGGCGAGCTTCCCTGATGATGGGCTGCATGCAGCTGCGCGATCGAACGGATGGTATCCTCGATATGCGCCGGCAGGATCGGTAGCGGCTGATCAGCCACTGTCATGGCAGTTTCCTTTCGGCGCCGGCCTGTAAGCCGGCGCCGGGAGCTTCGGACACCGGCAATCTAGAAGATCGCCTTTCCGGCCATGACCCCGAGCACCAGGAAGATCACGAACACGACGATGCAGATGAAGAACAGGATCTTGGCGATGCTCGCGAAGGCCGCGGAGACGCCACCGAAGCCGAAGATGCCGGCGACGATGGATATAACCAGAAACAGCAGGGCTAGCTTGAGCATGGGTTGAACTCCTGGTTATTCGAGCGGTCCCGAAACGTTTTCGGATTGTGGGAATTGCCCCCTCGAAGAGGGATCAGCGACGGCTGAACAGGGCGCCGCCGATGAAGCCGATCAGGCTCGCCACCAGGATCACGACCAGCGGCTGATCCGCGGTAAAGTCGCGCACGGTGTCCAGCGTCTCGCCGTAATAGCCCTGCGCCTGGCCCGCGACCTGCTTTGCCTTGCCTTTCGCCTGTGCGGCGCCGTCGCCGAGCAGGCCGCCCATGCCATCCTGCACCTTGCCGACGGCGTCCTCGGCTGCGCCTTCGATCCTGTTCGTGTCGACCATGCCTGAGCACTCCTTTTATGGTTCGCGGGCCACCCCGGCGCGCGTCTCACCATGTTGACAACGCATCAATGATCCCCGGGATGCGAACCTGCGCCCGCATACTCGTTATGCCCCTCATGAAGCTCTTCAACTGCCAGCATTGCGGTGCCTTGCTCTTCTTCGAGAACCGGACCTGCGAGACCTGCGGCTCGCTACTGGGCTATCTCCCGGCCGAGGCCACGCTGACCGCGCTGAAACCCGATGGGGATGGCTTTACCGCCACCGCCGTGCAGGACCGCCAGGTCCGGCTCTGCCTCAACGCCCAGCATGACGCCTGCAACTGGCTGGTGGATGCTGGCCACAGCGAGGATTTCTGTAGCGCCTGCCGGCATAACCGGACCATTCCGGACATCTCCACGCCCGATAGTTCCGCAGGAGAGGCGATAGAGCTCTGGCGCAAGCTGGAGACCGCCAAGCACAGGCTGTTCTACTCGCTGATACGGCTCGGCATCGCACTGCCGAACCGGGTGGACGACCCCGTCGAGGGGCTGGTGTTCGACTTCCTCGACCAGCATCCAGGTGGGGCGAAGGTGCTGACCGGGCATGATCACGGTGTCATCACCATCGCCATCCGGGAGGCCGACGATGCCTATCGCGAGGAGATGCGCGCGCAGATGCACGAGACCTACCGCACCCTGCTCGGCCATTTCCGCCATGAGGTCGGCCACTGGGTGTGGGACCGGCTGATACGCGACGGCGGACGTCTGGACGCCTGCCGCGCCGTGTTCGGCGACGACCGCGCCGATTATGCCGAGGCGCTGAAGCTGCATTACGAGCGCGGCCCGGCGCCGGACTGGCAGGAGCGGACCATCAGCGCCTACGCCACCAGCCATCCGTGGGAGGATTTCGCCGAGACCTGGGCGCATTACCTGCACATCATGGACACGCTGGAGACGGCCAACGCCTTCGGCATGGCGGTACATCCCAAGGTACGCGAGGCAGAGAAACTGACCGTCGAGGTGGCGATCGATCCCTATCTTTCGCCCACTATGGATCCGGTGGTCGATCAGTGGCTGCCGCTGACCTTCGCAATGAACAACCTCAACCGGTCGATGGGCCTGTCGGACCTCTATCCATTCATCATCTCGCAACCGGTACGGGAAAAACTCGCCTTCATCCACGGCATGCTGCACGGCCGGTGACCGGACGTTAACGTCACGGTAGGGAGCAGGTGGGATTATGGCGTCTCCTACTTCGGAGTTCGCCCGCTTGTCCACGTCATCGCGTATCAACAACCTGTCCGTCAGGAACAAGATCGCCGGCAGCTTCGCCCTGGTGCTCATCATCGTGGCCGGGCTCGGCTTCGGTGCCATCCAGAAGTTCGCGGTCCTGAATGCGAAGGTGGAGAACACGGCCGACGATTACATGATGTCGGTCGGTTATCTGTCCGAGATGCGCAGCGCCGTGCTGAGCTATCGCGTGTCGATGTTGCGCGAACTAGCCTTCTCCGACGATCCGCAGGAGGTGCCGACCGAAGAAGCCAGGTTTGCGGTCCTGACGCGGACACTGAAACAGAATGAGGATGCGTATGCGTCGACCATCTCGGGTCCCGCCGAACGCAGCGTCTATGACGGCTATCTTTCACTCCGTGACCGGTTCATGGCCGAAGCGGCCCGGACTATCGCCCTGGCCCATGACCGCAAGAACGCCGAGGCCGCGGCCTATTACAGGAACAATGTCAGGCCGATCGCCCACATGGTGGATGAGGCTATCGAAAAGGATCTCGCCTTCAACATCCACGGAACGAATGATGGTGTCGCGCAAGTCGCGGACATCTACGTTCATGCGCGCAGGACGGTGCTGCTCCTGCTCGGCCTCTGTATGGGTGTTGCTGGCGGGATGGCATGGTTCCTGATGCGTTCGATCGCAACGCCGGTCAGGGCCATGACCGACGCCATGCGTGAACTCGCAGCCCACAACATGCAGACCGTGATCCCGGCCCAGGGACGGCTGGACGAGGTCGGCCGCATGGCCAGCGCGGTCCAGGTCTTCAAGGACGCCATGATCGAGGGTGCCCTCGTCTCGGCCGGGCAGGAGAGCGAGCGGGCGACCAAGGAACAGCGTGCGGTTCGCATCGAGAAACTGGTAGGCGGCTTTCAGGGCGCCGTCGGACACCTCGTTCGGCTGCTGACGTCGGCTTCGACCGAACTTCGGACCACCGCCCAGTCGATGTCCTCGACCGCGGTGCGGACGAGCAGGCAGGCCATGACCGTGGCCACGGCCGCGGAAGGAGCCAGCGCCGGCAACGAGACGGTTGCGGCGGCGGCCGAGCAGTTATCCTCCTCGATCGCCGAGATCACCCGCCAGGTCGCGCAATCCGCCAGGGTGACCGGCCAGGCGGTGCAGAGTGCCCACCGTACCGATGAAGTCGTGCGCGCGCTGGCCGATGGCGCCCAGAAGATCGGCGCTGTGGTCAGCCTTATCACCAGCATCGCCAGCCAGACCAACCTGCTGGCGCTCAATGCCACCATCGAGG
>CAXSEE010000296.1:0-3938 GCA_964235615.1 uncultured Acetobacteraceae bacterium
CGCGGCAGGTCCGGTGAGGGTGGCACCAGCGAGCAGCAGCGGCACCGCCTCGGCCTCAGGAATGCGGCAGGCCGCGGTGATGCGCGCCCGGGCCACGCTCTGCGGCTGCACCCCCTGTGCGAAATCCAGGAACGGGTGCGGCGGTATCGCCGAAACCGTGTCCATCGTGGGGCCGACGTCGTCATCTTCCGCCGGGACGGCAGGCGACGTGGCGACAGCGGCACCAGTCTCGCTTCGCTCGATCGCCGCGAGGATGGCGGCCTTGACGAACCAGTGCGACGTGCGCCCCTGGCTCTCGGCGGCGTTGCGCAGCCGGCCACGCAGCAACTCGTCGATCTTTACGCCGAAGGTAGTACTAACCATGGGACCGGCTTCCGAGCGGGTTGCACCCCAACTTGGCGTCCGGCACCCGCGGGTGCAACCTCTCCGCAGGATGCCGTTCCGTGGCCTGGCATGGCGGTTGCTGGGGATATCTCGGTGCAGGAGCAAATAATGGCCACCCAAGCTGCTACGATCGACAAGGCCACGCTGGCGGCATCCCTGAGACCACGCCATGTGGCGATGATCTCACTCGGCGGGGTAGTGGGCGCGGGCCTGTTCGTCGGCAGTTCGGCGGCCATCGAGAATGCCGGGCCGGCGGCGATGCTGGCCTATCTGCTGGCTGGGACGATCACCTTCCTGATGATGCGCATGCTCGGCGAGATGGCGGTGGCACGGCCGGGCCGGGGCTCGTTCAACAGCTACATCCGCCTGTCCCTGGGCCCTTCGGCAAGCTTCGTCAGCGGCTGGCTGTACTGGTATTTCTGGGTGATCGTGGTCGGCGCGGAGACCATCGCCGGCGCCTCGCTGATCCATGACTGGGTCCCTGTCGCGCCGGTCTGGGCGATCGGGCTGGTGCTGATCAGCCTGATGACGCTGACCAACCTGATGTCGGTCAAATCCTACGGCGAGTTCGAGTTCTGGTTCTCCCTGCTCAAGGTGAGCGCGATCGCCCTGTTCGTGGCCGCGGGCGCGGGCTATATGGGAACCAACGCGGTAGCGGACCACGCCGCGATATTCAGCAACCTCACCGCCCACGGCGGCTTTGCCCCGCACGGTTTGCTGGCGGTTCTGGCGACAGTGCCGATCGTGGTCTTCTCGCTGACCGGCTCGGAGATCGCCAGCATCGCGGCGGCAGAGTCCGACGACCCGGCGCGCAACGTCGCACGCGCCTCGCGCACCGTGGCTTTGCGTATCCTGATGTTCTACATCGCGGCGATCTTCGTGATCGTCTGCATCGTGCCCTGGACCGACATCCGTTCCGGGCACTCGCCGTTCGTCACGGCGATGGCCGTCATGGGCATCCCCGGCGGCCGGACCATGATGCGCGTGATCGTGCTGGTAGCGGTATTGTCCTGCCTGAACTCCGGCCTGTACGTGACCTCGCGTATCCTGCGCGAACTCGCCGCCCAGGGCGACGCGCCTGCCGCCCTGGTGCGGACGGGCGCGCGCCAGGTGCCGATGCGCGCGATCCTGACCGGCAGCGCGTTCGGGTTTCTCGCCTGCATCGCCTCGATCGCATCGCCCGACCTGGTGTTCGCCTTCCTGCTCAATACCTCGGGCGCGGTGATACTGGTGATCTACGCCATGATCGCCTTCGCGCAGATCCGCGCGCGACAAGCGATGCAGCTTCGCGGCGAGACCCCGCAATTCGCGATGTGGGGCTTTCCGTGGCTGAGCTATATCGCCATCGGCGCGATGGCCTCAGTGCTGGTCGCAATGGCGATCCTGCCCTCGCAGCGGGTGCAGGTGGCGGCGAGCCTGCTCAGCGTCGCGGTCGTGCTGGCGGCCTGTCGGATGCACCACGGCCGAGCGAAGGGCGTCCCCTCTTGAACCCTACCGCCCCGGGTCGAACGGCGCGATGACGACGCCGCTCTCGCTGGACTATCTGGATGACCGGACCGACACGGCGTCACCCGAGCAGGTGTTGGCGCCTGATCGGATACTGGGCGTGGTGGCACTTTCCGGACGTGCGGAGGCTGGTCTCTCGATCGGCCTGCCGCTGCTGGGAAAGGCCGGCGGGATACGCGAAGTTTGGCGGGCGGGACAGCCGGTCGAGCGGCGCGGCGCGGCAGATGGCGTGCAGTTCGCCCGTGCCGGCGGCCTGCTGTTCGGGATGCTGCGTCGGCGCGTCGAGCCCGGCGGGGCCGCCGCCGCCGCCCGCGCAGCCTATGCGGCCGTGTTCGAGCTGATCGAGCGCGAGGCGTGCCCGCATCTGCTTCGCATCTCCAACTACGTGCCCGGCATCACCGTCGTCGAGGATGGCGAGGAACGCTACCGGGCCTTCAACATCGGCCGGCAACAGGCGTTCGACGAACGCCGCCGGACCGCGGCGCAGGCGCCGGCGGCGTGCGGGCTCGGATGCGGCGGCGACGCGTTGCTGCTGTTCTTCCTGGCCGGCACCGAACCCGGACGCAACATCGAGAATCCGCGCCAGGTCAGCGCCTTCCACTATCCGGAGCAGTATGGGTCGAGCCGGCCGATCTTCGCGCGGGCGACGATCGCCGCGGGGATGCTGTTCATTTCCGGAACCGCCAGCATCGTCGGCCACGAGAGCCGCCATGTCGGCGATGTCGCGGCGCAGACCGGGGAGATACTGCGCAACTTCGATGCCCTGCTGGCCGAGCTGCCCCCAGCCGAAGGCGCGCTCGCGCGGCGCGATTTGCAGATGAAGGTCTATCTGCGGCATGCAGGCGATCGGGACGCGGTCGAGGCGCTGCTGCTTGCGGCTGGCGCCACATCCCCGGTCGCGTTCCTGCAGGCGGAGATCTGCCGGCCGGAGCTCGATATCGAGATCGAAGCCCATGCCCCCTGGAAGCCCGCGCCTCCCTAGAATCCCACGCCTTGAAAGATCGAACGATGAGCGATACCGGCGACGAGATCATCCTGCGCCGCGACGGACGGCTCGGGCGGATCACCCTGAACCGCCCGAGGACGATCAACGCGCTGAACCTCGGCATGGTGCGGGCGATGACGGCGGCGCTCGATCGCTGGCGTTCGGAGGCGGATGTGGAAACCGTGCTGATCGACGGCGCCGGCGAGCGCGGCCTGTGCGCCGGCGGCGACATACGCGCCGCCTGGGAGAGCCTCCGTGGCGACGGATCGCTGGCCGACCGCTTCTGGAACGAGGAATACGCGCTCGACGCCCTGATCGCGGCCTATCCCAAGCCGGTGGTGGCGTTCATGGACGGGATGGTGATGGGCGGCGGCGTCGGCATCGCGGCCCATGCCCGGCACCGCGTGGTGACGGAGCGCAGCGTGGTCGCGATGCCGGAGACGATCATCGGCTTCACCCCCGATGTCGGCGGCAGCTACCTGCTCTCGCGTGCGCCGGGTGCGGTCGGCGTGCGCATGGCCCTGACCGGAAGCCGGGTCGGCCCCGGGGACGCGCTGTATTGCGGGTTGGCGGACCGCTTCGTGCCGTCGGAACGGCTGGCCGCCCTGGTCGTGCTGCTGTCGCGCGGTCCGGCCGACGAGGCCATCGATACGGTGGCGGCGGTCGTTCCGGATGGATCGCTGCCAGCCCAGCGCGGCTGGATCGATGCCGCCTACGCGGGCAACACCGTCGAGGCGATCATCGACGCGTTGAAGCAACGGCCGGAGCCGCAGGCGGCCGGCGATCTCGCGGACCTGGCGGCGCGCTCTCCCACGTCGCTGAAGGTGACGCTGCATTCGATCCGTTCGGCGGCGACGCTGCCGGATCTCGCGGCCTGCATGGCACGGGAGCTGACCCTGGCCCGCATCCTGCTGCGGCGCCCCGACTTCATGGAAGGCGTGCGAGCCCAGGTGATCGACAAGGACCGCACCCCGCGCTGGTCACCCTCGACGCTCGCCGAGGTGACCAGGACGATGCTCGACGATATGTTCGTCTAGCGGATGGCGATGCCGAATGGTCTGGT
>CAXSEE010000297.1:0-2025 GCA_964235615.1 uncultured Acetobacteraceae bacterium
GAAGCCGCGTCGCCGATCCTGGGCTTGATCGGACGCAAGACCATCCATGCCGGACCGGTCGGGACCGGTATGGCAATGAAGCTGGCGGTGAACGGTGTCATGGCGATGGGGACCGCGGCGCTGGCGGAGGCGCTCGCCTACGGGGTGCGCTCCGGCCTCGATCGGGACGTGCTGATCGATATGCTGTCGGACCTCATTCTTGTGTCAGAACATCACAAGCGCAAGTTGGCGATGGCAAAAGCCGGCTCGTTCCCATCGCAGTTCCCAGCCAAGCTGATGGCCAAGGACATGGGCCTGCTCCTCGCGGACGCGGGCAAGCTTGGTGTGCCGATGGCAGGCATGGCAGTCGCCACCCAGCTTTTCGCCCTTTCGGCGGTGTCGCACGCGAACGAGGACTATGCCGCCGCAATTGCGACGATGGAGCAGCTTGCCGAGGCACCCGGCCACGCGAGCTGATCACCTACAACTGACAAGGAACAGACGATGGACATGCAGCAAACGAGTTCCGCCGACGTCAAAACCTACAACCCGGCCTCCGGCGTGCTCATCGCCAGCTATGCGGTCGACGATCCCGATCGGGTCGAGATGATGGTCCGACAAGCGCAGGATGGATACCATGTCTGGCGCGACAAGTCCGTCGAGGATCGTACCGCCGTGTTTGCCCAACTGTCGCAAACGCTCGAAGCGGAAAGCGAGCATCTTGCGCGCCTCATCACCATGGAGATGGGCAAGCCGATCGTCGAGGCGCGCGCCGAGGTGAAGAAGTGCGCCCACCTCGCTGCCTGGTTTGCCGAACACGGCCCGGCACTTCTGGCCGATGAGCCTGCTACGGTCGAGGGTAGCACGGTCTACGTCTCCTACCTGCCGACCGGCACCGTGCTCGGCATCATGCCGTGGAATTTCCCGCTGTGGCAGGCGATGCGCGCCATCGTTCCGATCGTGATCGGCGGCAACACCTTCCTGCTCAAGCACGCACCGAACGTGCTGGGCTGTGCCTACGCGTTGCAGGACGTGTTCGAGCGCAGCGGCTTCCCGCGGGGGGTCATCACCGTCATCAATGTCAGTAACGAGGCTGTTGACACGCTGATGCACGATCCGAGGATTGCCGCGGTCACGCTGACCGGCAGTGTCGGGGCGGGTGCGGCGGTAGCCTCGATCGCCGGCAAGCTGGTCAAGAAGTCGCTGCTCGAACTCGGCGGGTCCGACCCGTTCATCGTGCTGGCGGATGCCGACCTTGACCAGGCTGTCGCCATCGGCGTCAAGGCGCGATTCATGAACGCCGGCCAGATCTGCCTGGCGGCCAAGCGTTTCATCCTCGAAGCTTCGATCGCGGAAGCCTTCACCAGCAGGTTTGTCGAGGCGACGAGACAGCTCGTCATCGGCGACCCGATGGAGGAGACCACGGATATCGGACCGATCGCGCGTGCCGATCTCCGCGACGGGCTGCACAAGCAGGTGGAGGCGACATCCGGCCGTGGCGCGGAGTTGCTCCTGGGCGGTCACGCGGTGGACGGGCCTGGCTTCTTCTACCAGCCAACCGTGTTCGGCGGCGTCAGGCCCGGCATGGCGGCCTTCGATGAGGAAACGTTCGGGCCGGTGGCGGCCATCATCGTGGCCGAAGATGCCGAAGACGCCATTGGCCTAGCCAATGACAGCGAGTTCGGCCTGAGCAGCAATCTTTGGACGCGCGACGTCGGTCGCGCGCGGAAGATCGCGCGTCGGCTGGAAACCGGCGGCGTGTTCATCAACGGCCACAGCGGGTCTGATCCCCGCGTCCCGGTCGGCGGTGTCAAGAAGAGCGGCTACGGACGGGAGCTTTCGCATTTCGGCGTGCGTGAGTTCGTCAATGCGCAGACCGTCTGGATCAAGTCATAGTCGTGTCCAAGCAGCATCGACATGACAGGAGCACGACAGAGCCGCAGCCGGCAAACGGGGCAATGATATATGGCGACCATCATCAACGCCCTGCTGCCGGTCTTCGTCACGTTGATGCTCGGCTACTTTGCAGCGTGGCACCAGGACCAG
>CAXSEE010000297.1:2125-3918 GCA_964235615.1 uncultured Acetobacteraceae bacterium
GTCGCACAGACAGAGAACGCTTCTGTTCTGCTCTATAGCTACCTGTTTTCCGCCGTCAGCATGACGCTGGCAGTTTTGCTGACAAAATGAACCTTCAAACACGATGGAGTTGCCAATGGACATGCAGCAAACGAGTTCTACCGACGTCGTCTCCGACCGGCTCGTCGCCTGCCTGGAGGCGGAAGGCGTCGAGTACGTGTTCGGCATTCCCGGCGAGGAGAACATCTGGCTGGTCCGCTCGATCAAGAGATCGGCAACCATCCGCTACATCCTGGTCCGCCACGAGCAGGCCGCCTCGTTCATGGCCGACACCTACGGGCGGCTGACTGGCCGGGCGGGCGTCTGCTCGGCGACCCTCGGGCCAGGGGCCATCAACCTGCTGCTCGGCGCCGCCAACGCACAGACCTGCAGCTCGCCGTTCGTGGCGCTGGGCGCGCAGGTCGGGCTGAACCGGATCTACAAGGAAAGCCACCAGTCGATCGACCTTGCCGCCATGTTCCGCCCGGTGACCAAGTGGTCGGACACCGTGCTGTCACCCGGTGCGGTGCCGGAGATGGTCCGCAAGGCGTTCGACCTCGCGCAGGGCGGGCGTCCGGGCGCGGTGTTCCTCGCGGTGCCGGAGGACATCGAGCTGCAGGCTGCCGCCGATGTGCGATCACCGCTCAGGCCCACCCAGCGGGCCCGCTCGATGGTCGATCCTGCGGCCCTCGCCACCGCGGCAGAGATGATCAAGGCTGCCGCCAATCCGATCCTGCTCGCCGGGCACGGAATTGCCCGCAGCGGCGCCTCCGGCGCGCTGCGCCGGTTCGCCGAGGCAAGCGGCCTTCCCGTCGCGGTGACGTTCCACGGCAAGGGGGTGATCTCGGACGATCACCCGAACGCCATCGGCGCGATCGGCTTCATGAAGCGCGACTACGAGAACTTCAGCTTCGACCAGGCCGACCTGATCCTCGCTGTCGGCTACGAGATCCAGGAGTTCGATCCGGCCAAGATCAACCCGGACGGCGACAAGGCCATCATCCACCTGCACGCCTTCGAGCAGGATACCGACAAGTGCTACCAGCCTAAGCTGAACCTGATCGGTGACATCGATGCGGCGCTCGACGCGTTGACACCGCTGCTGACGCGCCGCCTGGCGCTGCCTACGGCGGCGTCGCATGCCCGTCACCTACACGAAGAGGAGCTGCGGGGCGGTGCCGCCAACGACTCCTTTCCGCTCAAGCCGGCACGGATGGTCGCCGACATACGCAAGGCGCTTGGCGACGAGGACATCGTCCTGGTGGATACCGGTGCGGCCAAGATGTGGATGGCAAGGCTGTATTCGACCCGGGAGCCCAACACCTGCATCATTTCCAACGGCCTTTCGACAATGGCTTTCGCGCTGCCAGGTGCGATGGCGGCAAAGCTTGCCTGTCCGGAGCGCAAGGTGTTGGCTTCCATGGGTGACGCCGCCTTCATGATGAACAGCCAGGAGATCGAGACCGCGGTGCGGGAGAAAATTCCGCTGGCGATCCTCATCTGGGACGACAAGTCCTACGGGCTGATCAAGTGGAAGATGGACATCGAGCTGCACGAGCATGAGCATGTCGACTTCGGCAACCCGGACTTCGTGGCCTACGCCGAGAGCTTCGGCGCCAAGGGGATACGCGTCAGCCGGGCGGACGAGCTGCTGCCCGCGCTGCAGGAGGCCTTGTCGTCGGACGGGGTTACGGTCGTGACGTGCCCGGTTGACTACAGCGACAACACGAAGCTGACCGACATGCTCGGTAAGCTGACCGCAGCAGGATGAGCTA
>CAXSEE010000298.1:0-3898 GCA_964235615.1 uncultured Acetobacteraceae bacterium
GATAGAGCGGCATGCGCTCACAGCCTTCGTGGCGGTCGGCCTTGCAGAACTGCTCTACCTGTTCGTCAGACATTACAAGTCCGCCAGCATGCGGCTTCGCCTGGCCGCAGCATTTACGGTCGCGATGCTGCCAGCCGCCCTGCTCTCCGTCATCAACTACAACGTCATGGACGTCTTTGCGCCGCAAGCCTAACTCGCCGACATGGGCATGGACATGCATAGCAGCGTCCTCGGCGAAGCGCTCCATTCCCTGGCGGAGAACTACTTCGTCTTCTCGGCCTGGGCGGCGCTGTATATGGCGGTCTCCCACGTGGTGCAGACGCAGGACGTGTTGCGACGCGCCGCCGCCTCGGATGCCGCCGCACGATCGAGCGCTCTGCTCGTTCCTTCGTGCGACGCTGACCATCAGCGCGTCCGATGACGTTTGCCTGGCCGACGAGCTTGCGTTGCAGGAGTTCTACCTGCAGGTCCGGTTCGGTGACCGTCTGCGTGTCGAGATCGCGGTGCCGGATGAGCTGTGAACCGCGAAGATGCCGGCGCTGTTGTTGCAGTCGATCGTCGAGAACAGCATCCGTCACGCCGTGGCACGGTCGACCCAGCCGATCCTCATCGTCGTGGCCGCCTGGTAGATGGTGCAGATCCGGTCATCACCATCGGCAACGATGGACCCGATGGTGGGGCGACCGGAGGGCATGGTGTGGGCCTGGCGAACGTCGCGTCCAGGTTGGCGCTGCGCTACGACGGCAATGCCGGATGCGACCACCGGCGGCGCTCCGGCGGCGGCTTCGAGACGAGGATCATACTTCCGCTGCAGCTCGAGCGCCATCCCGTTGCGATCGCTGCCTTCGAGGTGTCCGCGATCGACTACCTGTTGAAGCCCATCTCTCGCGAACGCCTCGCGCACGCGGTCGAAAAGGTAAGGTTGCATTGCTCTGCCCGGGCGCCGCCGATGGCAAAGCGGCAATGGATCGATGATCTCTGGGCACCGCACCAAGGTGCCATGCTACGGATCGCGGTCGATGATCTCGACTGGATCGAGGCGGAGCGCGACTACGTGCGCCTCTGAAGGCACACGTCCCGCTACTTGCTGCACGACACCCTGACCGGTATCAAGAGGGCTCGCTGGACCCGCAGGTGTTCGTCCGGGTGCGGCGATCGGCCATCATGCGCAGACGATCGATCCGCAGCTTGCGGCCCGACGGTTCGGGTGCCTGGAGCGCCTCGCTCGAAAGCGGAGCGGTCAGGATCGGACGTACCTACTTGCCTGACATCAAGGCATCGATGAAAGCCTCGGATTGTCGTGATGAAGCCGTCACGACAATCCGAGGCGGTTCTAGGAGCAAGTGCCGGCGTGGGCTTTCGCGGCGGCGATCAGGCACGCCGCTTGTGCATGGCCACGACGCCGGCAGGATCGCTCAGGTTGAGGTCTCCATAATAGACGGAAGCTGTAGGCGAGTTGGCGGACGCGTCGTCAGACGACGCTTGAGTATGCGCAAGGGCTTGCGGCGTGGCGGCGGCAAGAAGCAAAACGGCGAGCAGCGTTTTCATCATGAGCTCCAATGTGAACACGGTGGCGGCGCGAGACGCGCCTCGACGCTTAACCTGGCAGATGTGTGCATTCGGAACAGGGGTGTTTCGACGAAGCAGCCGTTCTCGCTGGAGCGGGAGCTTCCATGGGTGCTGGCGCGGATGGCGGAGAAGCCCGACATCAGCCTGCGGTCGTTACTGGCGGAACTGTGCGGGCGTGGAGACGAAAACTATCGGCCTAGGCCATGTCGGACGCGAGGCGACAAGCCTTGCCGCACAACATTGAAATAGCGGGTGCGGCGCAAGCGGCCAGTGTCAGCGTGCGAGGCTACCTTCAATGAACGTCATGATGCGGTCGTGCATGGCCCTGCGGATTGTGTCGTCGAGATAGGGTTCGTGACCGGTAGGGTAGAACGCGTATGAGATGTTGCCTGCCAGAGCCGACGGCACGGGCAGACGCTTCATTTCTTCGGTTGCGGCAAAGAAGGTCGTGGCGAGGTCGAAACGGCCGCCCATTACAAGTATGTGCATTCGTGGATTACCTGTCATGGCGGCGGCGAGATCGGGAACAACGTTAAAGAAACTCTCCCACGGCTTTCCGGTGGTCACGTGGTCGTTGTTCCACTTTAGATCCGGAACATCTGCGAAGGGCGAGAAGGAGAGCGTTGGGTTAAGCTTCAGGGTGTCCCGCGCGTAGCGCGCCATGGCTGCGGCGATGACAGGACTAGTCTGCGCCGAAAAGGGGTCCCCACCAGCCTCGGTGCCAGCGATAAGCGGATTGGACGCTGGTCCGACATATCTTGTGTCAAGTCGGCCTAAAACCTGATGGCGATCAGCGAGCAGCAGGTGCGAGAAGGCGGCTCCGGAGATGCGGAAGCGGGCGTCAATCCAGGTATCGGCAGCAATACCAGTCAGGGATTGAAGCTGGGCGCCGACCACGCGATCCTCATTTGGGCTGAGGTCGGCACTAGTGTAGAGGGCTTCGGCATAACCGTGTGTCGCGAAATCCTGAGCTTTAGCGATCAGGGCGTCTAGACCGATCGAACGATCGGGAATGCGGTGGAAGTACCAGGACGTCGCGGCGTAAGTTGGCAGCGCGAAGACGTACGGGTTGTCGGTTCCAGGATTGGCAGGAGCAGAGTCAAGGAAGTCGTCGATGTTGAGCCACTGGCTCACCGCAACGATACCTGCGGGATCGATGTCGTCGTCCATCAGGCGCCGCGTGAGAACCGCAGTCCGAACTGCTCCATAGCTGTGGCCGAAGAGGAATATTGGAGAGTCTATGCGGTCATAAATGGCAGCGAAACGTTCGATGAAACGTGAAAAGGCGTCGGCATCACCGTCGATGCCGTAGAAGCGAGCGGCGGCGTTCTCGCCGTGAATGTCGCCGAAGCCGGTACCGGGCGCATCGATGAAGACGAGGTCGGCCACGTCGAGCAGGCATGCTGGGTTGTTGGCGATGCGAAAATTTACGGCCGACATCCCGACGGGTCCAGGGACTTCGACCGCGACTGGACCGAAGCTCGCCATGACCAAGCCGCGGCTGGAAGATCCGGGTCCTCCGTCATAGAGAAACAAAAGCGGACGGTGGTGCTGGTCGACGCCGGTCCGGATGTAGGCGACGTACGACATCGATGCTCGTGGTGGACCACCTACAGCAGTGCCGCGAGAAACAATCTCAGTGTCACGCCCTGACGAAACCAGGGCCGCCTCATCCTGGTCGGAGGCTCCGATTGTGATGTGACCCGCAAAAGCGTCAAAGCTGACCTTTACGCCGTCGGCCAGGGCAACGGTACCGTGTGATGCCGATGCGTGCATGTCCGAGAAGGCAGATGGTCTGGAGCTACTAGGCTCGTCGTGCGGCACAGCGGCGGCAGACGGGAGGGTTGCGGCAACGTTGAACGCGACGGTCGTGGCAAGAGCGAGGCGGAGCGCGAAAGTGAGACAGATAGATGGGCGAGTCTCCGGCAAGCTCTGTGCCTGCTTTACCGATAGTCGTCTGTCCCGCGAAAGGAAGATACAGCAAAAGCCGCACTGTAGAACATGACACCTACAGGGGTGGCAGTCTCTCATGCTGCCCGTGGAGCGTCGGCGGGCTGGGATGCTTTCTTGCTTAACGCAACGTCCAAATGGACTGGATTATGCAACGTATTCGCTACAGGCGACCAGAGCGTGGCGTGCTTTATCAGCGCAGAGAGGACCTCGTCGGACGCCTCCGCCTCTAGCAGAACTGACACACGAATGGCTTCGGAGCCGATTGGCTTGGGATCGATGTCGCCCGTGCCCCACACCGCTGTCGTATTGATATCCGCCTCGAGCTCCAGTTCGAGCGACCGGATCGGAATGCGGCGAGCCACGGCGTTGGCGTGGA
>CAXSEE010000299.1:0-3837 GCA_964235615.1 uncultured Acetobacteraceae bacterium
AGGCGCGCGAGGCCAAGGTGAAGCCGAGCAGGGCGGCGACGAAGACGCGGCGCGCGCCCAGGTGGTCTGCGGTCCAGCCGCTGATCGGGATGAACAGCGCCAGGCTCAGCACGTAGCCGGTGATCGCCAGGTTGAGACGCAGCACCGTGGTGTGCAGGCCGCGCGCCATTGCCGGCAGTGCGGTGATGACGATGGTGGCGTCGAGCTGCTCGATGAAGAACGCGACCGCCAGTACCAGCGGCACCAGCGCCAGCCGGCCTGGATCGGGCGCCCGCTGATGCATCAGCCGGGCGACGCGGCGCCGGGTTGGGCTGCCTCCCAAGCGTCCAGGATCTGACTGCCGGTGGCGCACCAGATACCGGGCTCGGCCGCGATTTCGGCCAGTACTGCCTCCAGCGTGGCGATGCACCAGGGTTGGCCGGTCACCCAGGGCGAGAGCGACAGGGACAGGATGCGGCCCTGCGTATCCGTCGCCTCGTTTAGCAGGAAGCGGGTCGCCGCCAGCATCTGCGCGGCATAGTCGGCACGGGTGTGGACGTGCTCCACCAGCAGCGCCTTGTCGGACAATTCCATGTTGCGTGGCAGGCACAGGAGCGGCCCACCCGTGGTGCGCATCGGGAACGGCAGCTCGTCGTTGATCCAGTCGGTTACGTAGCGGATGCCGAGCCCGGGCAGCAGGGCGTGGGTGTTCATCGAGCAGGAGTTGGCGGGCGAATGCCAGCCGGTAACCGCCTGCCCGGTGAGTGCCCGCAGTGTCGCGACCGACCGCTCGGTCAGCGCCGCCTCTGCCTCGGGGTCCAGGCCGCCGTAATGCAGGTGGCCCATGTCGACGCCGCTGGCGACGATCTCCCACTGCCGCGACACGAACGCCTCCACCAGGGGCGGATGCCGGCGCAGCGCCTCGGAGTTCGCGCTGACGCTGGCGGTCAGGCCGAGCCGGTCCAGGGCGCGGACGATGCGGTGGATACCGACGCGGTTGCCGTAATCGCGCTGGGTGTAATCCCAGTAGCTCGGATAGGGACGCAGCATGCCGCCGGTGGGAACGAACGGGCGGCTCGGCATGTCCATCGGGAAGTGCTCGAGGTCGATGGTGATCCAGAGCGCCAGCCTGGCGCCGCCGGGCCAGCGTGCCGGACCGGCCTCGGTCATGGTGCGGCGGTCGAACCAGTCATGGTCGAGGCCGGGGCGGCGGCGCGGGTAGCGGAGGTAATCTTCCGGCAGGGCCGCCGGAAAGGTCGATGGAGCGCTCACGACAGGGCCCCAGCCGCGACCGCATCGTCGTAATGGTGGGCATAGTAGTGCGCGGCGATCTCGGCTGCGGTCGGCCGCCACACGCCCTCCTTTGAGCCCACGTAGTCGAGCAGCCGCGACAACGCGGCGAGCCGGTGCGGCTGGGCGATGATGTAGGGGTGCAGCGGGACGCACATGACGGTGCCGTTCTCCGCCCCCTCCTCGTAGAGCCGGTCGAACTGCGCGCGCAGGATCGACGAGTACTCGTCCGGGCTCACGTTCTGCATCAGGAACAGCGGGTGGTCGTTCATCGTGAGCGAGTAGGGCACGTTGACCAGACGGCCGCTGTCCACCCTGATCGGGGTCGGCTGGTCGTCGTGGTAGAAATCGAGCGTGTATTGGATGCCGGCCTCCGCCAGCAGGTGCTGGGTGGTGGGCGTGGCGCTCAGCGCCGGCGACAGCCAGCCCTGCAGGATGCGGCCGGTATGGCGCATGAGCGAGTCCTGGCAGTCGCGGATCACCTCGCGCACCTGGTCGTCGCTCATGTTGTAGAGGTAGCGGGTGTTGTAGATGCCGTGGCTGAACAGCTCCCAGCCCATCTCGCAGCATCGCTCGACGATTTCCGGATAGTGGTCGCACAAAGCGAGGCTGAGCGAGACGCTGCCGGGGAAGCCGCGCTCCTGCATCACCTTGGCCAGGCGATGGAAGCCGACCCGGTTGCCGTAGTCGCGCTTGGCGTAGTTCAGCAGGTCAGGCACCGGCCGCGGCCAGAGATACCGGCTCGAGTTGCGCGGCGGGTCGAGCTCGTAGAACTCGAGGTTGGGCGCCACCCAGAAGGCGATGCGGGCACCGCCCGGCCAGGTGATCCGCGGCCGGCTGCCGTCATGCGGGCTGTAGGCGTAGTAGCCGGGCTCGGACAGCTGCGCCGCGGTCATCGTTGCCGATTCAGCTGCCGGCGCCGAGCTGGCCGGGAATGTGCTCGGCGTGGTGCTCGAGGTACCATGCCGCCATCTCCTCCCGCGTCGCCCACCAGACGTCGGGGTGCGACTGCACGTGCGTGATGAACTCGCGCAACGCCCGGATGCGGTGCGCGCGGCCCGACACGTGCGGGTGCATGCCCACGTTCATGATGCGGCCGGTCTTGGCACCCTCCTGGTAGAGCACGTCGAACTCCTCGATCAGCGCGTCGCGGAACTGGTCGGTGGTGAAGTTCTTGCGGGTGATGAAGGTGAAGTCGTTGATCTCGTTCGAGTACGGCGTGGCGACGATCGGGCCGTGCGGGGTGCGCAGCAGGAACGGCTGGTCGTCGTTCATGATGTCGCAGTAGAAGGTGCAGCCGTTCTCGGCGAGGATGTCGGCGGTCTGCATGGTCCCGCGCAGGCTCGACGACAGCCAGCCCTTCGCGCGGCGGCCGGTATAGCTCTCGAACTTCTCCAGCGAGCGCTGGATGATGTCGCGCTCGCGGTCGGGATCCTTGGCAAAATTGGTCAGCAGCTCGCCCTGCTCCCAGTTGTGCGGCAGCAGCTCCCAGCCGCGCTGCAGGCAGGCATCGACCATGGCCGCGCGGCGGTCGAAGGTGACGGCATTGGTGGTGCAGGAAGCCTTGGCCCCCAGTTCGTCGAACAGCTCGTAGAGCCGCCAGAGCCCGACGCGCTGGCCGTACTCGCGCCAGGTATAGTTCGGGAAGTCGGGCGTGTCGCCGGGCAGCACGTCCGGCAGGATCGCCGGGCCGCCGGCATAGTACGGCTTGTCGGTGGGCTTGGTGAGGTCCCAGGTCTCCAGGTTGAAGGTCAGGATGACGGCGATGCGCGCCCCGTTCGGCCAGCGCAGCGGGTTGCGCTGCGGCATCGGGATGTAGTCGTATTGCATCCTGTCCCCTCCTCAGAAGTCGCCCAGAAGTCAGAAGTCGCTTAGAAGTCGTCCGTAGCCCTCGACGGGATCGGTGATGCCCATCTTGCGCAGCGCATGCCAGTAGGTCGCGGTGTTGATGGCGATGACCGGCATCTCGAGCCAGTCCTCCGCCTGTGCCGCGATCGCGGCGAACGCCAGGTTGGTGCCGCACTGCACGACGGCGTCGACGCCCGCGCTGACCTCCCGCGCGGCTCGCTTCAGGGTGAGCTGCGTCTCGTGCGCGATCAGCATCGGCGACGGGCTCTTCAGCCCTTTGATATGCACGACCTCGTAGCCGAGGTCGGTGAAGAAGCGGCGGACCTGCTCGTCCGCCACCGGCATGTAGGGCGTGACGATGCCGAGCCTGCGGATGCCGCCATAGGCCCGGAGTGCGGCGTCAACGGCGGTTGATCCCATGATCACCGGCTTGCCGCCGGTCCGCTCCTCGAGGCTCGCCTGCAGCCGCTCGGCGCCGCCGCTGCCATCCCAGAACGTCTCCGCCGACATGCCCATGACGACGCAGTCCGGCGACATCGACATGGCGACGTCGACGGAGGCGGCGGTCGCGTCGCGGATGTTCTGCAGCATGGCCATGAAGCTGGCGTCGTCATGCACCTTGGTGTCGGGGATCGGGATGCGGCAGAAGTGATTGGTGACGCCGCGCGGGCGCATGTCGTCATACTCAGGCTGCACGCTGGTGTTGGTGGACGGCGCCAG
>CAXSEE010000300.1:0-3782 GCA_964235615.1 uncultured Acetobacteraceae bacterium
GAAAAACCTGCCTCTCCTGTGCACGGCTCAGACGACGAGGACGCCTCGTCGCACGGGTGGACGCAAGTGCCTTCAGTCCCAGGCCCGGCTGCTTGCCGCAGCGATCCACCGATAGATTGCCGTACGGCTGAAGCCAAACGACGCGATAACGGATGATGGAGACTCGCCCTCACGCACCCTCTTGACGGCCATCACGCGTACGGTCTCCAGCGTTCGATGATCAAGTGTTCGTCCGTCGCGCTTCATAGTCCCAGGTTAGCACAACGCCGCAACCGTACAGGCGAAATGTGTTCTTACTTACCGACCGCTGAGTAATAAACGATCATGAAACTCTGTTGGAAAGGGTTATCGCAAAGAACGTCGTGACGGGAAGGCCGTCCGCTCGGCGCCGTTGCGGTCAGCCTGTTGCGGCGCTAAAGGCGGCGGTGCGCGGCTTCACCGACAGCCTGCGCTCCGAGCGATCCGTGACAGACTTCGGCGTGCTGGATATCGTTCACGCTGCCTCACCGCGATGATCCTGGGCGAGCTGCCGACCCGCTTCCCGCTGCCGCGTCCGCACGTGCTGCCCGTCGTCCAGGCAACCACGGTGGTGACGACGGAGAGCGCTCTAGTGCAGCGACAGCGCCGGTGGCTCTGACAGCCCGCCGCTATCGGCGGGAAGCAGTGTCGCGGCCAGCACGCGAAGCTTCTCCGTGTCGCCGGCGCTCAGCAACACGAGGTTGCCGAACATCCTGAGCGACGCGGCGAGGCGGCACTGCTCCCGGCCGAAGCCGAACATGAGCCGGAGCACGAGCACCGCGACCATGATCGCGCCGGCATGCAGCACCACCCGGCCGATCATCGCCGCGACGTCGAGGTTGCCGAGCAGGTTGCCGAAGGCGGTCTGGTAGCTGCCGGTTGTGTTCCAGGGCAGGATCGTCCGCCCGCTGAACCCCCAGATCACCCCGGCACCGAGCAAACTCGCGGCGGCGAAGGCACCGATGCCGAGCAGCGACGCCCGCCGCGCCTGTCGGTCGATCCTGTGAAGGAGCAGGGCTG
The DNA here is from genome assembly GCA_964235615.1 of uncultured Acetobacteraceae bacterium. Taxonomy (GTDB): domain Bacteria; phylum Pseudomonadota; class Alphaproteobacteria; order Acetobacterales; family Acetobacteraceae; genus Lichenicoccus. The sequence goes on from CAXSEE010000300.1 coordinate 1,039, forward strand.
TGTCGGTCATCGGTGTTGTCTGTGCTTCCCGGCAGGAGAACGCCAGGGCTCGCTTTGCCAGGGCTCGCTTCGGACGAACACCGCCGTCATCCGCCAGCATCTCGGGAGAGGCCGCGATTGCATGAGCCGGTCGCCGAGATCCCGCTGGAGGCGGACCGTCGGGAACCCGCCGGTTTGAGTTTTGTTCAGGACGACGAGGAAGGCATCCCGGACCGTCGTCCAAGGAACCTTCGACTGGGAGGACCAACATGGCCACGATCAAACTCTGGGGCTTCAGCGGATCGACCTATGTCCGCACCGTCCGCATGCTGCTGGCAGAGAAGGGGGTGAGCGATTACGAGCAGGTGCCGGTCGACGTTCTCAAGGGTGAGCCGAAGAGCCCCGAACACATGCAGCGCCATCCGTTCGGCAAGGTGCCGGTCGTCGATGTCGATGGCTTCCGCGTCATCGAGACGCCCGCGATCACGCGCTATCTCGACGCTATCCTGCCCGGCCCGTCGCTTGTTCCGCACGATCCGAAGGACATCGCGCGCATGGACATGGTGGTGAGCATCCTCGACAGCTACGGCTATGCCGCCCTCATCGGCGGCGTCGTGGCCTACCACCTCTTCCCCGACTTCGTCGGCGGCAAGAACGAGAAGATGCATCACGCCGGTCTCGAAGAAGGCAAGAAGACCATTGCCGAGCTGATGAAGCTCAAGGGAAGCTCGCCTCACCTGGCAGGGGAGAGCCTCAGCATCGCCGACATATACCTCGCACCCATCGTCGCCTACATCACTCTGACGCCGCACAAGGAAGAGTTCCTGGAGATCTCGGATATGGGCGCATGGTGGAAGTCGGTCTCCACCCGCGAGAGCTTCCGCTCGACGCAGCCGTAACTAATGGCAGAACCAACATCTTTGCATCGCCCGACGACTAGCGGAGGCAAGCTCAGCGAGAGTCAGATCGTTGACCTGCTAATGGACTATTGGGACATTCAGTTTGGATGGAGACATCCGCGTATGGGAGTATAGAAATTCTGGTCGGTCACGCTGCTAGAGGAAGATTGCGTGGCCGTCCAAGGCGGCCGTCCAGGACCGCCGCGCGGACCACGGCGACGCGATGTGCTCCTTGCGGTGAACACCTCATCCGCTGCTTCCTGGCCATGCGAGCGTTGGCGATCTCGTCGACGCATCCCTCCGCCCGCGATGTCGAGATGGGCGGCTGGGAGCAGTACCGTTCACCGTAGTTGATCAACGAGATGCCGGCGTTTTCCAGGCAGCGACGCAGGTCGTCGCAGTTCCAGAGGAGCCTTGCCACTGCAGATCTGAACCTCTCGCCATTGACACGGACGACCACCGGCACGGCTTGTTGGATGTAAAATAAATCGTCGAGCGCCTCGTCGGAGCGGTCGTGCCAGATCAAGTTTCGTAGTCGGCTGACCCATCGGTCGATCATGGTCGGATCTAAACATTGTTGAGGATCAAGCGCGTGGATCCCGCGCATCGCCTGCTGAATGTGCTGCACCCGCATGGAGATGTGCCACCAGTCGAGAATGCAGGTGATCGGCTTACCGACCGCAGCGCGGACGAGGCCGGGTAAGGCTGCCTCGCCATCGCTGAGAACAGTGACGGAGCGACTGGGCCTCCAGCCCTGCTCTCGAAGCAGGTGGCAAACTCCTTCATCTGGGTCTGCAGGACCAGCCGCGCGAGTTCGCCGAGCAATCTTTTCCCCTCCGCCAGGGTCAGGCCGACCTCATCAGCCGTCAGCCCGATCACGCGCCGCTTGATCCTTCCGACCTCAATGGTCTCGACGTCTCCCAAGCCGCTTCCGGCCTCGAGCTTCGTCTCAGCACATTGGCACAAGTCTTGCAAAATCTCGCATAGGGAGAGGCGGCGAGGTCGATCCTTTCGTAGGTGGGACAAGATGATGCCAATCGACGGCGGTATCAGGGCGATCGGCCGCGGGCTTCGCGTGCTTCAGGTAGTCAACCATCACCGCTCCATCAGCATGATGGAGATCGCCCGCCAGTGCGAGCTGCCTTATCCGACCACGTGCCGCATCGTCGAGACGCTGATCGAGGAGCGCATGATCGAGCGCGAGGCGACCCGCAAGCACTACCGGCCGACCGTGCTGGTGAAGACGCTGAGCGTCGGCTACCAGGCCAACGACGCGCTGGCGGAGGCGGCACGCCGGCACATCTGCGACCTGACGCGCGAAATACGCTGGCCGATCAGCATCTGCACCCGCGTCGGCATGAGCATGATGATCCGCGAGTCCACCCACGTGATCGCGCCGTTCACGCTCAACCTCTACCATCCCGGCTACACCATGCCGCTGCTGGAGTCGTCGAGCGGCAAGGTCTACCTGGCATTCAGCGACGATGACAACCAAGAGGAGGTGATCGAGCACGTCCGCCGCACCAACCAGTCTTCCGGCGACAGGATGGCGCTCCGGCTGCGCTCGCTGTTGCGCGAGATCCGCGCCAAGGGCTACGGCATCCACGACCGCATTCGCCACACCGCCAATCCCGGCAAGACCTCGGCGATCTCGGTGCCGATCATGCGCGACGGCCCCTGCGAGGCAACCGTGACGCTCGCCTTTTTCGCGTCGTCGATGACGCTGGCCAACGCGGTGGAGACCTTCATGCCCCGGATCCGGGCCGTGGCTGACGCGATTGCCTGCGAGCTGCCGCAGCAACGGATCGCCGGCTAGAGCTTTTTGTGATTAGGTTTACGCAGTAGAAGCATACCCTGAGTTCTGCA